>NZ_JAMAWB010000099.1:0-401 GCF_023713585.1 Paenibacillus sp. MER TA 81-3 | reverse complement strand
TGCCTAGGCATCCTCCGTGTGCTCTTACTAGCTTAACCTAGTATCGTTCGTTTCCGAACTTTATATCAACATAAGGATGATTCTAAGACACTTTACTTCTTTCGCGATTCAGTTTTCAAGGTACAATTGACGAAATATGGTGGAGCCAAGGAGGATCGAACTCCTGACCTCCTGCTTGCAAGGCAGGCGCTCTCCCAGCTGAGCTATGGCCCCTGAATTCCATCAAAACTGAACAAATGACTCAGCGTTTTTAGCTTCCGTTACAGGAAGCTAAAATCCTTAGAAAGGAGGTGATCCAGCCGCACCTTCCGATACGGCTACCTTGTTACGACTTCACCCCAATCATCTACCCCACCTTCGGCGGCTGGCTCCTTGCGGTTACCTCACCGACTTCGGGTGTT
>NZ_JAMAWB010000098.1:0-402 GCF_023713585.1 Paenibacillus sp. MER TA 81-3 | reverse complement strand
GTTGGATGAGGCTGCCAACCAAGTCAAAGTCCATACTGCCGAAGGCGAACGAGAGTAAATGAGGCGAATAGATGGAGGGAAAGATAGCGTTCTTACCTGGGGAGGTCTGTACGAAAAGCGGGGCAAATTCCGTAACCCTACTTGTGAAGGTAGGCTGAGCGTACAGAAGTCAGCAGAAGCCATAGTACGCAGGCTGTTGCAACAGCCTGCGGAAGGGCCGAACATGAAATAGGTATTTGTACATCAAGGCGTTCAGGATGGGCGATGAAAGCAGAAAAAAAACCGAAAGGACCTGACTGAAGGAGGAAGCGGTGAATCCCGTGTGGGACTTCGGCAGGGCAGAGCTCACCACTGGCACAAGAGGAAGGTACAAATCACGCAAGGAGTTGTAGAAATGCTGGA
>NZ_JAMAWB010000097.1:0-403 GCF_023713585.1 Paenibacillus sp. MER TA 81-3 | reverse complement strand
CTCGCGATTCCCGCCTTCCACGAAACGGGGACCATCCAGGACGTCAAGCACGTCGTGCTGCTGATGATGGAGAACCGTGCGTTCGACAGCTACTTCGGCACGTTCAAGGGCGTGCGCGGCTACGGCGACCGCTTCGCGGTGCCGTCGCCGAACGGCCGCGACGTGTTCTACCAGGCGTACACGAAGGCGACGCCCGCCGCGACCGTGACGCCGTATCACCTCAACGCGCGCCAGGGCAACGCGCAGCGCGCGGGCGGCACGCCGCACACGTGGGCCGATGCGCAGGCCGCGTGGGACCACGGCCGGATGAACCGCTGGCCCGACGCGAAGACGCCGCTGTCGATGGGCTACTACGACGCGGCCGAGGTGCCGTTCCAGCGCGCGCTCGCCGATGCGTTCACGC
>NZ_JAMAWB010000096.1:0-404 GCF_023713585.1 Paenibacillus sp. MER TA 81-3 | reverse complement strand
GTACGAGCGGCATCGAATGTTCCTGTGCGCGTGCGATCGCTTCCTTCGACGGCAGCGGCAGCTCCAGCGCTTGCAGCGTCGCGTGCTGCGCGTCGGCGACGGTGGCCATCAGCCGCAGGTAGCCGCTGATCGGGTTCAGGTCGGCAAGCTTGCGCAGCCGCGCGGCGCGCGCCGCGAACGCGGTCGCGCGCTCCGGCAGGCGAAAGCGCGGAATGGCCGAATGATCGAGTGCCGAGATCTCGGTCGGTTCGAGAATGCGTTGTGTCACGAAAATTTCTTCCAAAAAACAAGCGCCGACGAATCGGCGCTCTTCAGGCGATTCCGGCGGTTGGCGGAGCGGTACGCCGCAATAGGCGTACCGCTTCCGCTCCGGTGCGTTATTTCACGCTTTCACGGAACCACTT
>NZ_JAMAWB010000095.1:0-407 GCF_023713585.1 Paenibacillus sp. MER TA 81-3 | reverse complement strand
ACTATAATCGGCGGGATACATTATTTATTCTGTTAACCGAAGGCAACGATCTTAATTTTCTTAGTGAACTGCCTATGCTGCGCTTACCGGCCAACTCGACGCCTGAAGAGTTAAAGATATTTCTGCATCAACCCACCCGCTATTACAAAACCCATCCGGCGCCAGGCGCCTCGGTGCAGTTTACCGAGCGGGAAAAGAAAGTTATTCAACTTATCAGCAATGGCGAAGCGGTCGCCAGCATTGGCCGGTCGCTAAACCTGCATATAAAAACCATTTATCAGATCCGGCTGAATCTGATTAAAAAGCTCGGCTGCAGCGGTGGAACCGATTTTTTTAATATCAGCCGCAGCGAAACGTTCAAATCCTGGAGCCAGATTCACCTGTAACCCAGCACTCAAGCCCTGATC
>NZ_JAMAWB010000094.1:0-414 GCF_023713585.1 Paenibacillus sp. MER TA 81-3 | reverse complement strand
GATGTTCTGACAGCGATCGCCGATTCGCTCGATGGCGCGGGCGCAGAACAGCGCGGTCAGCACGCTCGGGATGGTGCGCGGATCTTCCATCATGTAGGTCATCAGCTGACGCACGATGCCTTCGTACTCTTTGTCGACCTTTTTGTCTTCGCGGTAGATCTGGATCGCTTCGGGTCAGATCCATGCGCGCGAAAGCGTCCAGCACGTCGTGCAGCATCTCCACGGTATGGCGGCCCAGCGACTCCAGGCTGACCAGCAGCGGCATATGCTGCTGGCCGAATTTTTCCAGCGCGGTGCGGCTGATTTTTTCCGCTACGTCGCCGATGCGCTCCAGCTCGGAGATGGTTTTGATGATCGCCATCACCAGACGCAGGTCGCTGGCGGTGGGCTGGCGTTTGGCGATGATGCGCACGC
>NZ_JAMAWB010000093.1:0-416 GCF_023713585.1 Paenibacillus sp. MER TA 81-3 | reverse complement strand
ATCAACACTAGTGCAGCGCAACATGCTGTGTCGTCGATGCGACGCGGCAAGGCGACGCACAAGGCGCTCTCCCGCTTTCTGCTCAGCGTCTGCGACGTTCGTGCCGGACCGGCGCCGATACAGGCTGGCGCGGTGCGGCAATCGTGCCCCGATTGGTCAGCCGCTGAACCTGCGCACCGAGCGCCTCATTGCGTTGCTGCATGGCAGCAAGATCGGCTTGCTGCGTCTCCTGCAACGACACGAGGCGATCGACGCGTTGCCGCAGCGCGGCCGCTTCGCCGCGTGCGTTCGACAGTGCCAGCGCCTGAACCACGAGCGCCGCGATGCCGGCCAGCACGACCACGGCAAGGGCCAGCAGCCGATTCACGCGGCGCATCTCGCCGTTGGCCGCGCGGCGCAGGTCGACCGTCTCGATC
>NZ_JAMAWB010000092.1:0-420 GCF_023713585.1 Paenibacillus sp. MER TA 81-3 | reverse complement strand
GTGCTCGCGCGCGGCAGCGTATCGCAACGCGCGAAGCGTTTCCGGCCGCTGCTGCATTCCGAAGGCGCGAGCTGGGAACGCCGCCCGTACTTCATCGATGCGATGCGCGCGCCGGGCGGCGTGCATCTGACGGCGCCCTACCTGTCGATCAACGAGGCCCACCTGTGCGTGACCGCGTCGATCGCCGCACCGGCCGCTACGGGCATGCAGGTGCTCTGCGTCGACATCAACTGGGAAGCGGCCCTCAGCCGCGAGTAACTGCGCAGGCGCGGCGCGCTCACGCGTCGCCGCCCGCCTTGCGCACGATCAGCCGGTGCACGCGCTTGCCGGACGACGCACTGACCACCTCGTGTTCGTCGATCACGTGCACGCCGGCGCCCAGCGCCGCATGCATCCGCGCCGAATCGAGCGGCGTATAGA
>NZ_JAMAWB010000091.1:0-426 GCF_023713585.1 Paenibacillus sp. MER TA 81-3 | reverse complement strand
CCATCAACGAAAGCCGGCAGTGTGACGGGGCGCCGGTCGGCATGGAATGGCAAGTCATCGGTTATTGAGACAAAATGCCGATGAATCAACGGTACCGGAGGACCGTCATGCCGGACGAAGCACTGGATCGCCTGGATCTTGCGATCCTCGAGGCCCTGCAGGACAACGCGCGAACGCCGCTGTCGGAAGTGGGCCGGCGCATCGGGCTGTCGCAGCCCGCGACGTCGGAGCGCGTCAAGCGGCTCGAAGAACGCGGCATCATCGCGGGCTACGGCGCACGGATCGATCCGGCGGCGCTCGGGCTGGGCATGATGGCCATCATCCGGCTGAAGACGACTCACGAGCACATCAAACCGGCGCTGCGCACGTTTGCCGACATGCCGCATGTCATCGAAGTCCATCGCATGACCGGCGACGATTGCTTTC
>NZ_JAMAWB010000090.1:0-427 GCF_023713585.1 Paenibacillus sp. MER TA 81-3 | reverse complement strand
GCCTGTGCGTCGTCCACCGCGCGCTCGGCGCGCGCATCGTCGTCGGCGATGCCGTGCTGCAGCCCGATCAGCGGCAGCAGCGCCTGCGCGAGGCAGTAGCAGTTCCAGTGCGCGATGCGCGGCTGCATCCGGTACGCATAGCGGCCGCCGGTATCGGAGTGGTTGCAGATATGGTTCGCATCGAACGCGTCGACGAAGCCGAACGGACCGTAGTCGATCGTCACGCCGAGGATCGACATGTTGTCGGTGTTCATCACGCCGTGGCAGAAACCGACGGCCTGCCATTGCGCGACGAGGTCGGCCGTGCGCAGCGTCGCGGCCTCGAGCAGCGCGAGGTACGGATCGTCCGCGTCGCGGCAGGCCGGATGGAAGCGGTCGATCACGTGATCGGCTCCGACCAGCCGGTGGTGCGCGAGGAGATCGAGAC
>NZ_JAMAWB010000008.1:0-314269 GCF_023713585.1 Paenibacillus sp. MER TA 81-3 | reverse complement strand
TTCGAACATGTTAAAATGTGAGTAACTCATGATTGATTCCTCCGTGTAATGGTTGTTGTGGTGACTCCATTTTACACGAATCAATCATGAGCCATTTTTTTATTTAATGGTAACTGTCGCACTTCATTTTACAATCCGTCAAGAAAAAAGAGCCTATGGCACTATTCCAAAAGGCTCTTTTTTTACCGTATCGCCATGCTTCGTTACAGCAGATCGGCTGCTAACTGAGCTAGACGAGAACGTTCCCCTTTTTCCAAAGTGATGTGACCGCTAATGCTCTCCGACTTGAATCGTTCCACCAAATAGGTCAGTCCATTGCTTGCAGAGTCCAGATACGGATGGTCAATCTGTGCCGGGTCGCCCATCAACACGATTTTACTGCCTTCACCAACCCGGGAAACAATCGTCTTCACCTCATGCCTAGATAAGTTCTGCGCCTCATCGATAATAATGAATTGCCCCGGAATGGATCGACCGCGAATATACGTTAGCGCCTCCACCTGGATATTGCCCATGCCGAGCAATATTTTCTCAATATCGCCCGCTTTCTTCGTGTCGAACAAAAATTCAAGGTTGTCATATATCGGCTGCATCCACGGCCGCAGCTTCTCTTCCTTCTCTCCCGGCAAATAACCGATATCTTTCCCCATCGGAACGACCGGTCTTGCAATGAGCAGCTTCTTGTATTTCCGGTCATCCTCTACTTTCAATAAACCCGCTGCAAGCGCTAATAACGTCTTGCCGGTTCCTGCCTTCCCTGCCATCGTCACCAACGGGATATCATCGTTCAGCAGCAGTTCCAACGCCATGCGCTGCTGTGCATTGCGTGCAGTAATGCCCCACACGGGATCATTGCTCAGGAACAGCGGTTCTAGCTTGCTTGCATCCGCATTCACTTTTAACAACGCCGACTTACTCGTCCCCATACTATCCTTCAAGATAACGAACTCGTGAGGTTGCAGCGCCGTTTTCAGCTGGAGATTCTTCACTTGTAAAAACCGGTACGAATAGAACTCATCTATCACTCCAGGATGAACGAACAAGGTGACGCTTCCGCCATACAGATCATCACCGGATTGTACAGTGCGATCTGATATATAATCCTCGGTATGAAGCCCAAGCACGTCCGCTTTAATGCGCACGAGAACGTCCTTGCTGACAAGAATCACTTCAGCGGGAGCATCCGTCTGCTGCTGCTCCGAATGATAATTGAGGGCGACCGCCAATATGCGGTTATCGTTTGTTATCTCTCCGAACATTTCCTGCACCCTGACGAAGCTGCGATGATTTAGCTCTACAGTAAGCCTGCCTCCGTTATGAAGCGGCACTCCGCTGTGCAAGTGGCCCTCTTCCCTCAATCTGTCTAACTGACGGGATACGGTGCGGGCATTGCGTCCGATTTCATCGGCATTTCGCTTTTTAGAATCCATTTCCTCGAGCACAACAGCGGGAATAATAACTTCGTTAGCTCCAAAGGCAAACAACGCATTTGGATCATGCAGCAGCACATTTGTATCCAATACAAAGATTTTATTCATACGATCTCCCTTTCGCACGGACAATATCGCTTACATGTATCGGCTTGCGACCTCTTACTGTGTTACATAAAAAATGTAGACGTCGTTCACACTATAACCAGTAGCAATGCTGCAATTTTTATTAACAAACGTCAAAGAAAGGAACGATGAAATATGCGTAGTTTGCTTGTTGCCATGCTCATCATCGGGCTGCTTGCTGGATGCGGCACCGCCAAGAAACAAGCTTCACCCCACAGCAACTCGTATCATACGAAGTCGAATACGGCGAATAACGCCAAGCAACCGATTCGGGATGCCGCTGCAGTCAAAGAACACCTAGCTTCCTTGGCAAGAAACGTTCCCGGCGTACGCGGTGTCAATTGTGTTGTATTCGGTAATACAGCTATCGTAGGTATTGATGTAGATGCGAAGTTAGAACGTTCCCGCGTCGGAACAATCAAATATTCTGTGGCCGAAGCATTAAGCAAAGACAAATACGGGGCGAATGCGATTGTGACGGCAGATATGGACATTAATGAACGATTGCGCGAAATTTCGGCTGCTACGAAGCAAGGTCATCCAATTGCTGGATTTACGAATGAATTGTCCGACATTATCGGGCGTATCGTGCCTCAGTTGCCTAATAGTGTAAAGCAAATGCAACCACCGTCTCATACGGAAAATCCTAAAATGAAAAAATCGATGTAGCTTGCAGCCGCATTCTGCAAGATGAAATGGACAAGCTCCAATAACGCACGAAAAGCCTAGTGTATACACTAGGCTTTTCGCATGGCTTCAAATACTTGACCGTCCAGCTTATCTGCTGCACGCTTGTCATACGTCTTCTCATATTGTGGCATCGCGTTGAGCCGCGCACCATAGAACATGGCATCGCGGACCGATGTAATATCAATGTCAAAGCAAGCCAACTTCAAAGGAACTGCCGGCAGCGGTTCCTCGATAAGCGAAGCTTGGCCGTATACGGCCGTGACCGTATTGGTTCCGAAAATCGTCACGGCAACCGAACGATGCTGCTTCATGTTGTCAACTAACCGGGAGCGCAAGTCAATGGCGATGCGAAGCTTGCGCTCATGAATGGCATGAACCCACGATATGGCGCTCGTCGTTGGTCCACCCGATTCGGCATCGGTCGTATGAAGCAGAATGAACGATTCTTGTTGTAATTGGGCAAATAGAGCGTCGTGAAGTGCAGCGTTATTTTCGGACATCAATCAGACCTCCTAAACAAGTTCGCGGCTACAATTTATTGTATTATAACATAAGGAAAAAATTGCATCTACTTATCCACTTGCCCAAGCTAATGAGTGTTCCTCTACGCCGCAGGAGCTGTTGTATTGTCGCTGTCGGTTTCTGGCGAACCACTATCGCCATCGGCAGGCTGCGCTGCTTTCAACGATCGTCCAGCGAGCACATCCTTTAACGCTTGCTTGCCTTGCTCCAATTGCTCTGCGTTTACGTAAATATACGGACTCTTCCAGTCCCCATCGACAGGCATATAGTGAATATCATTCCGATTAATGCCGATATATGTCGTCAGCGAATTACGGATTTGACTTGGCGTCATGTCAATTTTGAAATTATTCGCCATTGCGTCAATAATATCTGTAATTTTAGCAATTCCGCCCAACGTTTGCATTTTTCCGACAAGCTCTTTCAAGACCGCGTTTTGCCGCACGTTCCGATCCCCATCTGACGTTCCCTTCGTCATTGGACGACAGTTTGATTTGCGGTAACGGACAAAATCCAACGCATTTTTCCCGTCAAGAGTTTGGGGGCCGGCGCTCAAATTAATATTCGTTCCGTCCGCCCGGTCACGGTAGCACATGTTCTGATCCACGTTCACATCAATACCGCCGACCGCATCAACCACATCGACGAAGCCTTTAAAGTCAATGACCGCTGCGTAGTCAATGTCAATATCCAAATACATGCCTAGCATCGCTTTCATTTCATCCTCCGGCGATGGGCTGTCAAGCTTGCCTTGCTCTTTAAGATTGAAAAATTTAGGATAATAATGATTCAGCTTGTCTGGGGTATACCCCGTTAATTCGAAATAAGTATCGCGCGGCAATGACACAAGAACCGCTTCCTGTGTCTCGGGATGCATGGCGCCCACCATAACGATGTCGGTACGGCGTCCCGGCAATTCCGGCCGGTAGTCGATTCCGAGCAGTATGAACGAGAACGGTTCTTTCGTCGGCGACAACGTTTCTTGCACCGTGCCGCTTCCTCCGCCCTCTTTGCTTACAGTCGATATGTTCTCTAGCTTATTATTGGCATAGAGCAGCAAATATCCCGCATAACAAATGATGCCGATAGATACAATGAGCACGACGATAAGCGTCACCTTCAACCATTTCGGTATTCCCCGCTTAGTGTTAGATGCCTTACGCCGCTGCGGTTTCTGTCTCGGTGGCAATGGTGTCGATGAATTCATATCTTCCCTCACTTACCCACTATATTTCGGATTACATTCGATATCTGTCCATAGACGTTCCGCTTCCTCGCGCTCAACCTGTTGCTTATGAAGTTCTCCGTCACACCGATACGTTATGACGTATTGTTCCTGTTCTACATCCAGGCTGGCCTCAAAGGATGTCAACTTATGATCCTCCCTCAATATATCCGCAAAAAAATGAAGCGTTTCCTTCGCAGCATGATCGTCCGGACGCGCTTCAGATACAATGTGGATTTGCAGCCAATTAAATAAAGCGACTTGCAGCTTCATCATCTGAACCGTTCTCCCTTTCTCTTATCTGTCCTGGAAAATCGGATAACAGCGGGCGGCTAGTTTCTCTGATCGGTCGTCTTCTTGCGCCGCGCTTCGACGAAATAACGAATACGCACCATAAACATTAGGGCTACCGCCACAAAGAGGCACTGGACGATGGGCAGCTTATCAATCTGAAAAATAAGCAGTATAAATGCGCCCAGCGCCATAAACAGATAGATGAATATTTCTTTGAGGATAGGCAGCTTTTGCACGCGAAACACTTTGTTGAAAATATAAACAATAAACACAAAAATGAGCAAGTAGCTAACATAAGGATGAGATGCCAGCCATTGTTGCATGTGAACGGTCACTCCTTTGCCAAAGTTGTCCAAATCCCATTATACATGGGATTCGGACGTTTTGCGCATTTTTTCTGCTCGTTCACGTTCACTTTTGTTCAAAATTTTCTTACGCAGTCGAACCGATGACGGTGTAATTTCACAATATTCGTCGTCGTTCAAATATTCCAGCGCATGCTCGAGGGAGAACAGGCGAGGTGTCTTCATCTTCACCGTATCTTCTTTTGTAGCGGAGCGGACGTTCGTCAGCGCCTTCTCCTTGCAGATGTTAACGACGATATCATTGTCACGGTTATGTTCGCCGACAATCATGCCTTCGTACACTTCCGTTCCTGGATTTACAAATAAAATACCACGATCTTCGACCGATAAAATTCCGTAGAGCGTCGTAGAACCAGTCTCTGTCGATACGAGTACGCCTTGGTGACGTCCGCCGACTTGACCTCCGACATAAGGGCCGTAATGATCGAAGGCATGGTTCATAGTTCCGTATCCGCGCGTCAATGTCAGGAAGTTCGTGCTGTAGCCGATTAGACCACGGGCTGGAATCAAGAACTCGAGCCGGATTTGTCCAGTGCCTTGATTAATCATGTTTACCATTTCCGCTTTTCTTGTGCCTAAGCTTTCCATGACAGCTCCCATAGAATCCTCAGGGATATCGATTAGCAAGCGCTCGATCGGCTCCTTCTTCTGCCCATCAATCTCTTTAATGATAACTTCAGGCTTCGATACTTGCAGCTCGTAACCTTCACGGCGCATGTTCTCGATCAGAATGCCAAGGTGCAGTTCCCCGCGGCCAGATACGATAAACGCGTCAGGGCTGTCCGTATCTTCAACCCGAAGGCTGACATCGGTCTCCAGCTCTTTCATCAGACGTTCGCGCAGCTTGCGCGAAGTGATCCATTTTCCTTCACGACCGACGAACGGGCTGTTGTTGACCAGGAACGTCATTTGCAGCGTAGGCTCATCGATATGAAGAACAGGCAGTGCTTCCGGCTTAGAAGCGTCAGCAAGTGTCTCTCCAATGTTAATATCCTTGATGCCGGCAATGGCAACAATATCGCCCGCGCCCGCTTCTTCCCGCTCGATGCGCTTCAAGCCTTGGAAGCCGAACAGCTTCTCGATCCGGGCTTGCTTCACTTGACCTTCCCGGTTAATAACGGCAACCGATTGGCCTTGGCGCACACGTCCACGGTTAATGCGGCCGATGGCGATGCGTCCCATATACTCGTTATAATCAAGCAGCGTGACCAGGAATTGGAACGGTTCATCCGGATTCTCCTGCGGCGCAGGAATATGAGAGACGATGGTCTCATAAAGCGCCTGCATGTTCTCATCCTGCTTCTCTGGCTCTGGATCCAGACTTGATGTACCGTTCAGAGCGGATGCGTAAACGACAGGAAAATCAAGTTGCTCATCATTCGCTTCCAGCTCTATGAACAACTCGAGCACCTCATCGATGACTTCATCAGGCCGAGCATTAGGACGGTCGATTTTATTAACGACGACGATTGGCGTCAATTGGTGCTCCAGCGCTTTGCGCAACACGAATTTCGTCTGTGGCATACATCCTTCGAACGCATCTACGACCAGCAGCACGCCGTCAACCATTTTCATAATGCGCTCTACTTCTCCGCCGAAATCGGCGTGTCCAGGCGTATCGACAATGTTAATCAAGTAATCTTTGTACGTAATAGCCGTATTTTTCGCCAAGATCGTAATTCCGCGCTCACGCTCCAAATCATTGGAGTCCATGGCGCGTTCGTGCACGTGTTCATTATCACGGAATGTTCCGGATTGCTGCAGCAGCTTGTCGACGAGAGTCGTCTTCCCGTGATCGACGTGAGCGATAATAGCGATATTACGGATTTGATTTCTTTCTTGCATAAAGTAAATCTTTCCCTTCTAGTTATGGATAAAATTAACATTCAGAAACGGCCAAGAATAAAGACGCCGAAGGGCGGCGTCTCTTCTCCGTAGACGGTGCCAAATGAACTGACTGAATTGATATTATCTGAAGCGGCTGCGTACACCGCCAAACACCAATGCTGCGCCAACAAATATGAGCGCGACAGCGATCATATACGTTCCAACCGCAAAGACTAACATAAGGGTAAGCATCGCTATGCCTACTCCTCCGAACAAGAGCGCACCTAACCAGGCCCCGCGAGGATGATGTGGATCGTACACATAGTACCCGTACAAACCGAGAGCAATACCAAGCAGCAGCAACGGCCATAACAAGCCAAACAGCCGCCAATGAATCCAATGGCTCGCCATGAACAGCAGACCATACACCGTCAGCATGCCGGCAGGTACCAGCGCAATAGGCGGAGCGAGGCGAGCCCGCACGAGTCCATATACTGCCACTCCGATAACAAACAGAATGAGCGGCCACATTGTTCCGCCGATAAAGGCGAATGCTCCCCATTTCCCCAACAAGATAATAAAGCCCGCCACCAATATAACGATGCCGATCACTCGTTGATTCTTAGCCATATGTCTACCTCCCATGTGTCCAAAGGCTCATTATGGGTTGGACATAATACGACGCAATTCGCGTCTTTTTTTACTTTTTCTAGTGTATATGAAAGTTCGCAAAAATACCACCTCATCCGAAAAAAAAGCGTTTCTTTCATAACAACGGCAACAACAGCAGCTATACTTCGTAATCAAAGGTGACTTTTTCAATGGCCTCTTATACAAAAAAACTTCCTGCCATGCCAGATTCGACAAGGGAACAGGAAGAGTGCTATCAATGAATCGCCCCGACCTTAGTCTACCCGGATACGGTCCTGATACCGAATCACTGTACCAACGATCATGACGAGCGCAACCATAGCCCACGGGAACCCGTGGTGCAAGCTCATCCACAATCTAGGCATCCATAGCGCCAACCGTTCATCCGAAGCAATCATCTCTCCTGCCGTAAATCCAAGGATGCCAGAACCAGCAAAGATCAATAAAGGCATGCGCTGTAGCCATTTGCTAATGATGGTGCTGCCCCACACAATGATGGGAATGCTCAATGCAATTCCGATAATAATATAGGTCATTTGACCCTTGGCTATTGCAGCGATAGCCAGCACGTTATCCAAGCTCATCACGAAGTCTGCGATCAGGATGGTCTGAACTGCGCTCCATAAAGAGAAGGATGCCCCATCCCGTGAGTGGGCGTGGCTCCGATCCGCCAGTAGTTGTACGGCGATAACGAAAAGCAATAGCCCTCCTGCCGCCTTCAGGAGCGGGATTTGGATCAGCCACATAGCTACCACGGTCAAGAGGCAGCGCAGCAGCACGGCTCCGCCCACTCCCCACCATACCGCTTGCTTCCGCTTCGGTTCCGGCAAATGTTGGCTCGACATGGCAATAACGACGGCATTGTCTCCGCTCAACACGAGATTAATGACCAGTATTTCAGCTAACAGCCACAATGATTCCACTGCCCGTCCCTCCCCTGTTTAAGTTCTATGTTGGAGGAAGACGGGCTAGACCATTTTTTAGAACCAATCGCCGTGAGTGGAATCTGCGCCTGGCACGTCGCTGTTATGATTTATTTCCTGTTGTTCCTTATGTTCAGTCTTTCCTTTATTAGCGTTAATTACGATAGCATCATCCGGATGTCCACCCGCTCGTAAAATGATCGCTTCCGTTCCTTCTACCGCAGCTGCAATTAATTGTTCGAGCTCGGGAATCGATTGTTCTACCCGTTCCACGACGTTGAGATTCGGGTTCGTTGCAGGCGATTTTGGAACAAATAGCGTACAGCAATCTTCATACGGCAAAATCGACAAGTCGTATGTGCCGATTTGCTCAGCATATCTTATAATTTGCTCCTTGTCCATGGCAACGAGTGGACGCAGCAAAGGAAGATCGCTCACCCGTCCTATCACATTCATGCTGCCAAGCGTCTGACTTGCCACTTGACCCAAGCTGTCTCCCGTTACGATCGCCATCGCTTTACGCTCCTCTGCCAACTGCGTAGAGATGCGCAGCATTGCGCGGCGCATAAGTGTAATGAGCAAATTCTCATGGCCTGATTGATGCAGCCGAGTCTGGATATCAGTGAACGGAACCAAATGTACACGTATGCGTCCGGCATAATTAGCGAGCACCTGTGCCAAGTCAAGCACCTTCTGCTTCGCACGTTCGCTTGTGAATGGATAGCTGTGAAAATGAATGGCCTCCACTTCCAAGCCTTTGCGCAGCGCTTGATAACCAGCTACCGGACTGTCTATGCCGCCGGACAACAGCAGCATCGCTTTGCCATTCGACGACAGCGGGAAGCCGCCCGCCGCCTTAATTACTTCACTGAATAAATACGTTGACCCTTCCCGCACTTCTACGCGGAGCTCGATTTCGGGCTGATGCACATCCACCTTCAGCTGCGGGAACTCGCGCAGTACCGGCGCGCCGACAAGGTGCTGCAGATCCTGCGATCCATGCGGGAAAGCCTTCCATGCCCGGCGTGCGTTTACCTTGAACTTAGTATTCGGTCCCGGATTCATTTCTTGCATCAGCTTCTTGGCCGTTTCAATAATCGGCTCCAGCTCGGAAGGTGCCCGTTTTACCGGACTGAGCGAAACGATGCCGAAGATGTGCTTCATCACATCAATGACATCTTGAAACGGTTCGCCATTCAGTTCCACATACAATCTTCCGTACTCCTTAATGATGTTCGTGCGCGGAAACGGCGCAAGCACGGCCTTGACGTGGTGGTAGGCCGCTTTTTCAAAGCGGCTGCGGTTCTTCCCTTTAATTGCAATTTCTCCGTAACGCAGAAGAATCATATCGTAATCCATAGTTGCTTGTTTACCTGCCTTTCATGCTTTCTTCTAGAAGTTCTCGCCAGCGAATGCTTCCGATGTAGTTTTCTTACGAAAACTTGTGCTTCTCGGTGCTAAAAAGTGACCTTTCTGAATACATACTTCTATCTCTTCATTAACGGTCGCAATTGTTCGGTCACTTCCGAGAACGCTTCAGTTAAGCGGGCGATATCTCGCTCGGAACAGCTCGCATCCAGACTGATTCTTATCCCGCTTGAGGCTCTGGACGTATCTTGCGTCATAGCCAAGAGAACACGGCTTGGCTTGTGCAGCTTCGAAGAGCATGCAGACTGCGTCGATACGATGATCCCCCGTTCCTCTAGTGCATGCACGACTACTTCGGACTTCATTCCTGGGAACGATACATTAATAATGTGCGGTGCGGCAAGCGGAATATCAGGACTGTTAATAACGAGCGGTTTAAGCGTTCGCAGCTGTTTCAAAGCGCGCTCTCGTAATGAGACGAGCTTCTCATAATTGTTCGGCTGACCTTCGGCAGCCAAGCGAATGGCTTTGGCCAGGCCGACGATGCCTGGCACATTTTCCGTACCTGGCCGAAACCCATGCTCCTGCTTGCCGCCGTATAAGAGTGGCTTCAATGGTACTTCTCTGCGTCTAATTAATATCCCTAATCCTTTAGGTCCGCCGATTTTATGTCCAGACAAGCTGTACAAGTCGATTCCCCACTGGCGGATATCCACCGGAACTTTTCCAAGGCCCTGAACTCCGTCCACATGGAAGGCGACTTTCGGATATCGGCTCAACACGCTGCCGATTTCCGCTAAAGGCTGCAAAGATCCCGTCTCGTTATTGACATGCATCACGCTCACCATAATAGTATGCGGACGAATTGCCGCTTCGATTTGTTCTGGTTGAACGCATCCGTTCTTATCAACAGGGATATACGTAATGTCCATCCCTTCCCGTCCCAACTGTTTATAGCACTCATATACCGAAGCATGCTCCACTTCGGACACTATCATATGTCTAGGCTTGCCATCTATCGCATGAGCGCGTGCGGTACCGAATACGGCAAGGTTGTTGCTTTCTGTCGCCCCTGAAGTAAAAATAACTTCTGAAGCATGAACGATCAAAGCACGCGCTACAACCTCTCTGGCTCGCCGAATGAGCTGTTCCGCTTGGCCGCCAGCTTGATGAATCGACGACGGATTAGCATACACCTGCTCCATGACCTCGGTAATCGTCCGAATGACGTCCGGGTGAGGAGGCGTCGACGCACTATGGTCGCAATACAACAGTGGTAAGTTCAAGCGAACCCCTCCTTGTCACAACAAAAAAGATCAAAGCAGCATTAGAGTTCCAACTTCTCACTCCGCCGTTGTTGATCCCCATGTGTTTGATTCATATTCATTTATTTTACACGTTTTATATAAAAATCACCATCATTTTTCGGAGTGGCAGTGACTAGAACACGCTGGGTACCCTTTGCTTTCCAGCAAACAAAGAAAAAGCTTGACGCCGGCTCTGCCGGGTCAAGCTTTTTTTAAATTTATGCATAATAAGAAAGGAGCAGCAGTCGAACTATTGCAGAGAACAATCCAATAACAACCGCAAATGTCCCCGACGTTCGACTGCCTTGCATATAAGCGAGCACGCCTAACCCAGCGCCGCTTAATCCCAATGCAATCGGAAATAAAATAAGAGAAATGATTGAAAAAATAATGGCCAGCGTGCCCACTCCGGAAGAATGATCGATTTGCGTTCGCTCGATCGTATCATTTCTTGCCTCGCCGAGCGGCAGCGTCCCCGCTTCCGCAGCAAATTCAACGTCATGATTTTCATCTTGTATCTTGCGTTCTCGCTGACGCTTCAAGCGACGGGCATGGCGTTTATTATGACTTGCCATCGACTCTCACTCCTTGCTGGGTACAGTGCAAACGGAGCTGTTGACTGCCGCCAAAATGGTTAACGTCTTATTTCTCCACAAATGTCTGACAACATGTCACGGACGATTTGGAAGCGGTATCCTTATGATCCGCACCAAATTCATTCCCAAATTCTTCATTGTGTGACGCATTGGCGTGCTTGTCGATGTCGATCATAATTTCTTCCGCCTGACAACGATAATTGCCCCAGAACTTACAATTGGAAACACTGCATTTAACTAACGGTTTTTCAATCACAGCAATCACCTCCGATTACATGATGTCCGGGGATGACGCGTGGTATCCTGCAATTGAGTGCCAACTTCTAACGAAATAGAAGCCCCATTGGCAAACATGGGGCTTCTTCGTATTACTGCATAATTTAGATAGCATCTATTTCTGACTCTGCATCCGGCGCTGCGTCAAATAATCACTTTCATAATAGGCTAATTCATCGCGCAGCTCTTCGAACCCTTTCGTTATGTCCAACACGACATCTCTGACCATCCGAACCGGCTTCATGCGGAAGCGAATGGCATCTTGACCAGTATAAGCATAGCGTCCATCTTCAGAGTAGCACTCATTCTTCGGATAAAAGAAAGCATTCACACATTGGTGATATACGTCATACAGAACCCGTTCGGCAAACCTTTCATCGAAATTGGCTCTGCGCAGTGTCACGCCCAAACGCTCGTAGCAATCTTCGGAAAAAACGAGCACATGACGCAAGTCTGTCAAAAAACCTTTATAAAAGCTGACCGACTCAATATCTTCGTTCTGGACGATCTGCGGCAGCGTATACTCATTCAAAAACATTTCAAGCTTACCAATTGCATATTTCAGTCTGTCTCTTGAGACTTCACACAGTTGCTTCACATTGGATGCTGGCATGAGAGCTCCTCCTTGCATGTTCAAAAGGTCAATTTCCAACTCCGAGAAGGTGCAAGATTCGATGCCGAATGACACATCTTGCGATGCTTCGTGATG
The DNA here is from genome assembly GCF_023713585.1 of Paenibacillus sp. MER TA 81-3. Classification (NCBI taxonomy): domain Bacteria; kingdom Bacillati; phylum Bacillota; class Bacilli; order Caryophanales; family Paenibacillaceae; genus Paenibacillus; species Paenibacillus sp. MER TA 81-3. The sequence continues at coordinate 301,960 of NZ_JAMAWB010000008.1, read as the reverse complement.
AAAAGGGGCGCTGTTGATTCATATGACTGGAATGATTATCTTACCTCCATCATCCTACCACAAAAATGAATCCTTTCCAACCAATGTTTGGCTGCCACGCAGTACGGTATAAATTTGTAGCCGTCTTCTCAAGCTATAGCTAAAAGAGGTTTAGTACCCGCTGTTTCTGCGGACCAAGATCCAATATGGCAGAAATGGACACGGCATGCTACAGGGAGGAATCATGAATGCAACGTCGATATGTGGTAGGGGCTTTTGCACTCGGTGTAGCAGTGCTCGCGCTGCCGCTGTTATGGTCATCGGATCGCAATTCTCATTCGAACGGCATGACAACAGCGTCACAGGAAAAGAACGCCAAACACCAAATATTACAACAGGATATGCTGTTTACAGGGCGATTGTTCGCTATGGACTCGAGACGGGACATGGAGGTTGCGCTAACGGAGTGGAAGCAGCAATCGCCAGAGCAGATGCATGCATTGGCTGACGAATTCATGCAGTCACACCCTCATTTTGTATATGTGAAATGGGTCGATATGGGCAAATCCACAGAATGGGTGAAGGGTCAACTTCCAAAAGATGAGTCATGGCAAACCAATAAACGAGTGAAAGACTATATTCAATCCGCGAAGACCAATGTTACGAAGCGTCAATCATACACGTCGCCTGAGCTGATGATTAACGGTAAAAATCATGTGGTGATGGGAATTCCATCCCCACATTCCGATCATGGCATTATCGCTCTGATCAATCAGCACGTCGTACAAACAGTGCGGAAGCATCAACAAAAAAACTTACGCCTCGTTCCTTACCCGCCGGAATCCAAATATCGGGTCAAATCAGTCGATTCTTCTTCCATGCGGGATGTAAAGGTACAGGATGGTGAAGACAACGCAGGTACTAGCCACTATTATCAAAATGAAATCGTCGTCCGCTTCCGAAAAGACCCGGATATGAAACAAATGAAGCAAATGATTAAGGATACCGGATGCGAACACCCGCGCAAGCTTGGTTACACTTACGTGTTTCGTTCGAAACGGATGACGGCCGAGCAGATGCAGCAGTATTTCTCGCAGTTTAATCCCATTTATATCGAGCCTCATTTTCTGTATATGACGAATGGGAACAATTCGCTCAGATCATCCCCGCCGACAAGCCAACTGCCGCTAAATACGGATAATGAGGGCATCGGCGTAGCTGTGGAAGAACCGAACGACGCACTCTACAAGGCTTACCAATGGAACTTGCCGAGCATTCATACCAACCGCGGCTGGTCGATGACGAAAGGGCAAAAGGATGTCATTGTTGCGATTGTGGATACAGGCGTCGATTTAAAGCATCGGGATTTGCAGGGCAAGTTATTAAAGGGCTACAACGTCTTCGACCCGAATAATCCCCCGCAGGATGACGTCGGCCACGGCACACACGTTGCAGGCATCATCGGAGCAACTGTGAACAACGGCGAAGGAGTCGCCGGCATGACCTGGTATAACCCAATCCTGCCTGTTAAAGCGTTGGACAGCGACGGTTCTGGAACGTCATACTCTGTAGCGGAGGGAATTATATGGGCTACAGACAATGGGGCCAAGGTCATCAATCTTAGTCTTGGCAACTATGTAGACGGTGCGTTTTTGCATGACGCAGTGAAATATGCTTTTGATCGCGATGTGGTGCTCATTGCCGCAACCGGCAATGATAACACAAAACGACCAGGGTATCCTGCCGCTTATCCGGAAGTGTTTGCCGTCTCCGCTACGGATGAGAACCAGAAACGGGCTTCTTTTTCAAACTACGGCAACTATGTCGATGTAGTCGCACCAGGTTCATCCATCGCGAGCACCTATCCGAGCAACCAATATGCGGCGCTATCGGGGACATCTATGGCATGTCCGCACGTATCGGCGCTTGCGGCACTCATCCGCTCGGTCAATTCGGGGTTGAAAAATACCGAGGTGTACGACATTATGCGCCAAAGCGTCGTAGATCTCGGGTCACCGGGCAAGGATCAATATTTTGGATACGGTCTCGTTGATGTGGCAAGGGCGTTAAGTATGGCCGAGCAAGGCAATACGTCGCTGTCATTGTTCCCGCAAAATATTAACCGGCAATTAAAGCTGGCGATTGAACAATTTATTAAGTAATCACAACGCAAAATGGTGGAGCAGGAATAATCTCCTGCTCCACCGTTTTTTGTTGCAATAAAATGAGCTGTCCTTCAAGTGTATTTATCTACTGTCGGGACAAGCTCCTTAAGTTTCATGATATCCAATTATGATCACGAAGATGTTCTGGTAGCATATCTACGTGATAGCATCGGAAAGTTTGCCGTAAGCCGGGTTCTGTACTCATCGTGGTATCGCGGGAGCTACCCTTCCACTAATAAGTGACAATCATCTATCTAGGCCGTACATTGCTGTACAGCTCCAGCGACCAACCCAGACGCTCCTCGGGCCGAGGTTGCCCTTAGCGGGCTTGCGTCCCATTAGGTCTTGCTCCAGATGGGGTTTACCAGGAACGAAGTCACCAGCGTTCCTCGTGGTCTCTTACACCACGGTTCCACCCTTGCCTGTACCGCATAAGCGGCCATCGGCGGTCCATTTCTGTGGCACTATCCTTCAGCTTGCGCTGACTGGACGTTATCCAGCATCCTGCCCTACGGAGCCCGGACTTTCCTCTCGTGACTTGCGCCACCAGCGATTGTCTGTCAAACTTTCCGTCAACATTCGTTAGTATACTAGGTTCGGGCCTGAAACTCAACCAACAAGTTTTACAAAAATTGAAATGGTTCGGTACATACGGTAGATGCATGGAAACTAGTCTGGGTTCCTCGCTCATCCGCTAATGCTTGCAGACGGCCTGTCACATCCGCTTTCATCATTTTCTCGGCATTATGTCCTGGGTCTATGATGGAAAGGCCTGCTGCCAACGCATCATGCGCAGTATGATAATCAATGTCTCCAGTCACGAGCACGTCTGCTCCGTGGAACAGTGCGTGCCGGACATAGCGGGAACCGGAGCCACCCAGCACAGCTACTTTGCGAACCGGTCGAGTGAGGTCGCCGACTACCCGAACGTGCGGCACAGCGAATTTTGATTTTACGCGCTCCGCCATTTCTTGCAGCGTGACCGACTCCTCGAGCTTGCCAACTCGTCCCAATCCATAAGCCGTCCCCTGAAGATCAACCGGATACAAATCGTATGCCACTTCTTCATACGGATGCGATTTCAACATGGCCTGCAGGACGCGGCTTTTTATCGATTTTGGCACAATCGTTTCGATACGTGATTCCTTAACCTCTTCCAGCTTGCCGGCATGCCCGATATACGGGTTCGTGCCGTCTTGAGGCTGAAACGTCCCTGTACCGCTTAGATTGAAGCTGCAGTGGCTATAATCCCCGATATGTCCCGCACCCGCATCCAAAATGGCAGCACGCACCTGTTGTGCATGCGTCTCCGGAACGAATACGACGAGCTTCTGCAGTGGCTCATGCTGGAGCGTTTCCAATACTTTTACATCTGTCAACTGCAGCAGATTCGCCATCAGGTCGTTCATTCCGCCTACGGCAACATCATAATTCGTATGTGAAATATAGACTGCAATATCATGCTTAATTAGCTTTTCATACAGCTTTCCTGCAGGTGTATCTGTTTGCAAATGAGCCAGCGGCCTGAAAATGATCGCATGATGTGCAATAATAAGCCCTGCTTGCAAGCGTATTGCCTCATCCACGACTTCATCTGTCACGTCTAGTGCAACAAGCACTTGTGATACATCCTTCCTAATCGAACCGAGCTGCAAGCCAATACGGTCATTCTCCACCGCCATAGATTTGGGGGCAAGCTGCTCCATCCACTGAACTATCGTTTGAGCGTTTGCAAACATGCTACGATCCTCTCCATTTCCGCTTGTTTCTTTGCAAATGCTATACGGCGCTCCCTCGCTTCTTCCGTCTCCGCCTGCTCCATCGTTCGCAGCACACGTTCCCATTTTCCAAGTTCATGCTCCCACTTCTGCACAAATACAGATGAGGGATTGAGCGAGAGCAAAGGTCCCATTAGGAACAGCCAGTCTTCGGTTAACGCAATACCGCATGGCAATTGTCGAGTCTTATACAATCGTTCATTATGCTCTTCCAGCAATTGTCTGTCTGCCAGACGTTCTGCAAGAAGCACCTCATAAATTTTGCCGTCTTCTTCGAGAATGTGTTCCTGCACCAGCGCCCATCCCTGTTCACGCAGCCAGCGGCGCACAATGTCTTCGCCAACGTTCGGCTGTAGGATAAGACGTGTAACTCCTTCCAGCTTTTTCGGATCCGCAGATAAAATAGTTGCAATTAAGCTTCCGCCCATGCCGGCTATCGTAATGCAATCGACTTCGCCTTGCTTCACTACGGATAGACCGTCGCCATGTCTGACATTTACTATCATTTCCATACAGGCCCCTTGTACTTGGCGGCGGGCTGCTTCAAAAGGTCCTTGATTGACTTCGCCTGCGACCGCGAACGAAATGCGCTTATGCTTGGCCAGATAGACGGGAAGAAGTGCATGATCCGAGCCGATATCTGCTAATCGGCTGCCCTCAGGCACCCAATCCGCGATCCATTGCAGTCGTTTTGACAGTTTGATGTTCACGTAACCACTTCACCCACTGTTTTCTAAAGTAATAAGCAAAATAGAAAAAAATAAAAAGCTTAACAAGTAACACGAATAACAGTTCATTGTCAGGCACGGTCTGTGTTGAGACGAGCCCGTTTACCCAGATCAACTCTGGCATAAACCACAAAATAATGGCGCCTAGCAGCATACCGGCTGCCGCAGACTGTGAGAAACGGTGCACCGCCCAAGCCAACCATACAATCAGCACACACTCCGGCAGCCAGAGCCACTGACTTTCTAATAACGTGATATCGGTCATCGCGGTGCGCAATATTTGAGCATACGTTAACGCAAGTCCTAACCAGCCCATACCCTGCATCCAGCCGCTCCGAATTAGCCAACCCGAGAACAGCCAGAGAAGGGCCGCTGTCATACAGCAAATTGACACGCTCCACCATTCGCTCCAACCTTGCATATAAAGGATGAGTATTCCGCCTGCACTGCCAGCTGCACAGCCGATAATCGCATATCCTTTGGCCCGGGCCGGCTTCCTCTTTCTTCCCCGCGCAGCGATAAAAATAGACAGCAGCGCAATACACAGCACAACGCTAATTTGCATTGAAGGAGCAAAAACGGTAAAATAAAATCCAACAATACAAATCAAGGCAGAAATGAAAAATACAGTAAACCATCGTTTGGCAGACATCGATACGATACGTTCCACCCACGAAGCTGGCGAAGTGGTGGAGGAAGCTGTATCAGACGTTTTCTCCGGAAGTTCGTACAGCCGATCCAGAAAATCGCAATACACCTCCGGTAACAAGCGATTGCTTCGCCAGCGGGCGATTTCTTGCTTCATCCATTGACGTTGCTGCGGCTCCATTCTGCTACACACCCCCTATCGCTTTCGGATTTGCAGCTTCTAAGCAAAAGACCCTCAGCGCGCAAGCATGCGCGTCAGAAGGTCTCGTCGAAAGTTTTATTCAAGGAAATCTTTTAAGCGTTTGCTGCGGCTTGGGTGGCGCAGCTTACGAAGAGCCTTCGCTTCAATCTGGCGAATCCGCTCACGCGTAACGCCGAACACTTTGCCCACTTCTTCAAGGGTGCGTGTACGGCCGTCATCAAGACCAAAACGCAAACGAAGCACATTCTCCTCACGTTCCGTCAACGTATCCAATACGTCTTCCAGCTGTTCCTTCAACAGTTCGTAAGCGGCTGCATCTGCCGGAGCCAGCGCCTCTTGATCCTCGATGAAATCCCCTAAATGCGAATCATCTTCTTCCCCAATCGGTGTTTCCAAGGAGACCGGTTCTTGTGCAATTTTCATTATTTCGCGTACTTTCTCAACGCTGAGCTCCATCTCTGCTGCAATCTCTTCCGGTGTCGGCTCACGCCCCAGCTCTTGCAGCAATTGACGGGAGACACGTACCAACTTGTTGATCGTCTCGACCATGTGTACCGGAATACGGATGGTACGCGCTTGATCCGCAATCGCTCGCGTAATTGCTTGACGAATCCACCATGTTGCATACGTGCTGAATTTGTATCCTTTGCTATGATCGAATTTCTCTACCGCTTTAATGAGACCCATATTGCCCTCTTGAATCAAATCCAAGAACAGCATCCCGCGACCGACATAGCGCTTTGCGATGCTGACGACTAGCCGTAAGTTGGCTTCTGTCAAGCGCTTCTTCGCTTCTTCGTCCCCTTGCTCGATTCGCTTAGCGAGTTCAATCTCTTCTTCTGCTGATAAGAGCGGAACACGGCCGATCTCTTTTAAGTACATCCGGACAGGGTCATTAATTTTGATGCCCGGGGGCAAAGACAAGTCATCATCAAAATGAAAATCATCTTGTTCGTCTTGGTCACGTTCTCCGTTCCCGCGATTGCCCATCCCATCATCCGTTTCGTTTACCACTTCAATTCCCAAATCAGAAAGCTGCTCATAGAACTCATCCATCTGCTCCGGGTCTTGCTCGAACGTCGACATTTTCTCGGCAATCTCTTTGTAGGTAAGCGTTCCACGCTTTTTACCGAGTTCAATCAACTGGTCCTTCACATGCTCCAAAGCTGTTTCCGTGTCTAGTCCAGTATGTTGATCATTCGCCATTTTCCGACTCCCTCCTCCCTAGAATCCTCCTCCTGCTAACGCTTCAGTTCTTGCTCTAGGGCTATAATTTCTTGTGCAATTTGTGCCGCGCGTAATACTTGGCCGGAACGTTCCGCCTGCACCATCTCTTCTCTTTTACGCTCGATTTCACGCTGTCTGGGTACTTTAAGAATTTGATCGATATAATCATCTAACAGATCTGTATCGTAACGAAGGGACGCTTCTGCCATCGATATGGAAGCAGCGGCCTTCTCCAAGCGATCATCTTGCAGTGTTGCCAAGTACCGACTAAAATCGGGTTCCTTGCCTTGCGCATAATAGGCATATAGATAAGCAGCAAGTGCCGCATGATCATCTACATTGAATTGTTCGCCAAGATTCCGCTCCACGTAATTAGCGACCTCTACATCTTGAAACATTAATGCTAACAAGCTGCGCTCTGCATACACATAAGCTGGTCTTAACGTAGGCGGGGCAATACTTCGATTATCATTCCTAACATTATTCCACCAATTGTCATGATTATCCCCGTGTTCGTTCTTTTTTTGCAGTTTCTGGCGAATGTTAGCACATTCTTGCTTTAACGAATCAAGCGAAGATTCTCCAGGTAAATCAAGCTGCAATGCTACATCCTTCAGATGCATCTCCCGTTCGACAGGGGAAGCAACCCTGGCGATGACGTTTATCGCTTCATCTTTGAAACGCCGTTTTCCATCATCTTCTAGCAGTATATGATTTCGGCGTAAAGATATAAGCTTGAATTTGGTGGGAGTGACAGCAGCTTCGATTATCGCATGTCTAAACCGTTCTGCTCCGTGCGTTTTTAAATAATCATCCGGGTCCATTCGATCGGGAAGCATCGCCACAGCCACATGTATACCGGCTTCTTCGAGCAGCGGTATCGCCTTGAGGGCAGCCGCTTGTCCGGCATCATCACCGTCATAGCATAACGTCACGCTGTCGGCCATCCGTTTCATCAATGTTACCTGGTCTCCGGTAAGTGCCGTTCCCATCGTCGCAATTCCGTTGCATACTTCTGCATCCCAAGCTTGAATTACATCCGCATACCCCTCGAACAAAATGATTTGTCCGGTGCGCTTTATATGTGTTCTTGCTTGATGCATGTTATATACCAGCTTCGATTTATTGAAAAGCATCGTTTCCGGGGAGTTCAAATATTTGGGCTGTCCGTCGCCCATTATTCGGCCTGCAAATGCAATAGCATGTCCGTTCCGGTCCCAGATCGGGAACATAATACGGTCACGAAAACGATCAACGTAACCACTGCCGTTATGTCTTGCGGACACCAGACCGCCTTTCTCCATCAAGGAGAGATCGAATTCCCGTTTCTCCAACAGCTGCACGAGCGTATCCCACTGCGGAGGTGCATATCCGATTTGGAACTGTTCAATTAATTTGTCGTTGATGCCTCGACCACGCAGGTAAAGAAGCGCCTCTTGACCGTGGGAAGTGTTCATTAATATATAATGATACAGCTTGGCGGCCAATTCATGCGCCTTTATAAGAGAGTCTTTCGCTTCATTTTGCGGATTGCGCTCAGTTACAGTTCCTGCACCCCATGTAATCGGAATGTGTGACAATTCCGCCAAATGCTTCATCGCTTCGGGATAGGAGTAACCTTCAATCCCCATCATGAATTGAATGACCGTCCCGCTCTTGCCGCAACCGTAACAATGGAAGATTTGCTTCTCCGGAGTAACGGTGAACGAGGGAGTCTTTTCCGAGTGGAACGGGCACAGCCCTTTCAAATATTTACCGTGCTTCGACAAATGAACATATTGGCCGACGATATCCACAATATCGTTGCGCTTTAACACTTCATCCCTTACTTCATCAGGAATAAGTCCGTATCCGCTCATCGTCCAACCACCTTCATTTAAACACGTATACTACTTCGCTATGGTGACAGTTTCTCCTGCTCATCATGCAAAAGTTTTGTCAGTTTATGTTGGAAATTTTCTCGGTCGCTTTCACTCATGGCACGCGGCCCCTTCGTTCGAATCCCTGCCCGGCGCGACTTGCTGGAGATGTGGCGTCTTGATAAATACTCATCCACGTTGTCGCTCGTCAACTCCCCGCCGCGAGGCGTAATAACGTAAGCTCCTCTCGGCAAACAGAGCGCGGCCAATCCGTAGTCATTCGTGACGACTACGTCTCCTGACCGCGCTGCGTTGGCAATATAAATGTCGGCCGCTTGAAACGCCTGATCCACAAATATAGTATGAATATCGTGATTCGTAAGCTGCCAGTCCGGAGCAAAGGCGGCATATGAGGCGACAAACATGACCTCGGCCTCCATTTCCAAAGCTACGGCAACAATTTCGTTTTTAACGGGACAAGCATCAGCGTCAACTACAATTCGAAGTTTAGAAGTCAATGAAATTCACCATTTTCGTCAAAGCGTCTGAAAAACTAATCCATGCTCACTGTTTCCACCGTTTATATTATATACGCTGCAACATTTAAAATTCCTGCTACCGAACGCAGGTTTTCACAAACATTCAATCGTTTCTTGTCGTTTTGTGATCAAAAAGGAAGGAACATGTCGAAGATCGGCTTCTTCTTCATGTTCCATCGTCTCTAGAATTGCATCATGTTAAATATTGCTGTAGCTATGCCTGAACTTATGCCCACACCAACTTGGAGAAATCTGCAAAGCGGTGAATGTCACCCGCAATGTTGGCCAAGAGCGCCAATCGATTCGCGCGCACCGCTTCATCTTCAGCCATGACCATCACATTATCGAAGAACGAGTGAATCGCATCCTTCAATTGTCCGAGAGCCGCTAAAGCCTCTGACGGATGTGAATACGAGTCATTAAAGGCTTGATGAACTTCTGTCCAGCGCACATAGAGCATTCGTTCCTCTTCCTGTTGGAATTTCAATTCGTCAACAACGGTTGAAGCTGCTTTAGAAGCCAAATTGCATACTCGGTTGAACGATTCAACGGTCAGCTTGAACGCTTCATCCGTTACGGCCTGCATTAGGGCTTCTCCACGAGCAACGGTCAATTTCACATCATCATAGCCTGAAGCCATAATCGCATCAACTACGTCATAACGGACAGATTCCGACAACACGTTTTTCACGCGCAGTCCGAAGAATTCGTATAGATCTTTGCGAATGTCTTCACAGTCTCGTTTTAGAACCTCCACTCGATCATATACGTCGAGCGCAATGTTGAACATCATATGGAGCGTTAACGGAAGCTCGCGCTCCAGCAATATTTGTACGATCCCTGTCGCCTGACGTCGAAGCCCGTAAGGATCCTGAGATCCAGTCGGAATAATGCCGATTCCGAAGCAGCCGACGAGCGTATCCAGTTTATCCGCCATGCTAATAATCGAACCGACCAACGATTCCGGTGCGGGATCGCCTGCAAAGCGCGGCTTGTAGTGCTCGTTAATGGCCTGTGCCACTTCCTCCGGCTCACCTGCTTTGCGGGCATAGTCCTCACCCATGACGCCTTGAAGCTCTGGGAATTCATACACCATTTGCGTCACTAGATCGAACTTGCAAATATCTGCGGCGCGGCTTACCCACAGTGCTGTTTGCCGATCAGTTTGCACGGCTAAGGCCAGCGCATCGGCGATAGCATGAATCCGGCGCACCTTATCGCCGATCGTACCAAGTTCCTCGTGAAACACGATCGAATCCAGCTTTTGTACACAATCGATAATTTGCAGTTTTTGATCCTCTGCATAGAAAAACTTCGCATCGGACAGGCGGGCACGCAGAACCTTCTCGTTTCCTTTGGCCACAATATCGATCCCTTTACTATCACCGTTGCGTACAGTGACGAAATAAGGCATCAGTTGTCCTTCTGCATCCAGCACCGGGAAGTACCGCTGATGCTCACGCATGGACGTAATCAGCACGTCCTGCGGAATGCTCAAGAATGACTCCTCGAACGCTCCAAACAGTACAGTCGGGTATTCTACCAAGAAGAGAACCTCTTCCAACAGATCATCCTTCACTGCAATGTTCCAGTTTTTCTCCGCGGCAAGTTCTTCGATCTGACGAGATATTTCTGCTTCGCGTTCACTCACATCAACGATAACGAATTGCTCGCGCAGACGCTCCACATATTGTGCCGGTTCTTCGATTACTGCGTCTCCACCCAAGAATCGATGCCCGCGGGATATCGCTTGCGCTTGTACGCCTTCGATTTCAAGTGGAATGATGTCTGTTCCGTGCAAAGCAACGATCCAACGGATCGGGCGCACGAAGCGCATTTCATTCGCACCCCAACGCATATTTTTCGGGAAGGTCATCGCATGGATAATCGATGTCAACCCTTCAACAAGTACCGCTGCCGTATCGGTTCCAATGCTGCTCTTGTTGGCATAAATATATTCGACCCCGTTCAATTCCTTGAAAAAGAACTGATCTGGCTCCACTCCTTGACCACGTGCAAATCCTAATGCAGCTTTCGTCCAAGCACCGTTCTCGTCGAGGGCAATCTTCTTAGCCGGCCCCTTAACTTCCTCGTGGATATCCGTCTGTTTATCCGCTATATCATGAACAAGAACGGCTAGCCGTCTTGGCGTAGCGAACGCTTGTACCTCACCGTAAGCGATACGGGAGTCCGTCAACCAGCGTTCCAAGCGCTCTTTCAATTGTCCCATGGCGCCGCGCATAAAGCGGGCGGGCACTTCTTCCAGTCCAAGCTCCAACAGCAAATGCTTAGGCATGATGTTTCTCTCCTTTCTTCAAGAGCGGGAAGCCAAGCTTCTCCCGTTCCTCAAAATACGTTGCCGCTACTTGACGTGCTAGGTTGCGCACTCGTGTAATATACCCAGTGCGCTCGGTGACGCTGATGGCACCGCGCGCGTCCAGCAAGTTGAACGCATGGGAACATTTCAGCACATAATCATATGCAGGGAACACCAAATGCTGTTCCATAGCGCGATTCGCTTCCTGCTCGTACATGTCGAACAACTTGAACAGCATCGCAGTATCGCTTATCTCGAACGTATATTTTGAATGCTCGTATTCAGGTTGATGGAATACGTCTCCATAAGTTACGCCGTCCACCCATTCTAAGTCGAATACATTTTCTTTGTCTTGAATGTAAGAAGCCAACCGTTCCAAACCGTACGTAATTTCGACTGCAACTGGGTTCGCATCAATGCCCCCAACTTGTTGGAAATAAGTAAACTGCGTAATTTCCATGCCATCCAACCATACTTCCCATCCGAGTCCCCAAGCGCCAAGCGTCGGTGCTTCCCAGTTATCTTCCACGAAGCGGATATCGTGCAGCAATGGATCGATGCCAAGCCGCTTCAAGCTTTCCAAATACAATTCTTGAATATTGTCTGGAGAAGGCTTCAAAATAACTTGAAATTGGTGATGCTGATACAGCCGGTTCGGGTTCTCACCATAACGGCCGTCAGCCGGACGGCGGGACGGTTCTACATAAGCTACGTTCCATGGCTCTGGTCCGATCGAACGTAAGAACGTCATTGGATTCATCGTTCCCGCACCTTTTTCCACATCATACGGTTGGACGATGATACAATTCTGTTCGGCCCAGAAATTTTGTAAAGTTAAAATCATTTGTTGAAAATTCACGGCCATATACACTCCTTTGCTTCATAATTCGTGTTCAAAAGGGATAACACTGACGTAAAGAGAAGCCAAAAAAACCCTCGTCCCTACGTCTGATGCCAGACGTAGGGACGAGAGTTTAGTAATCCCGCGGTTCCACCCTACTTGATCAATTCGTCTGCAACCGAATAGGGACAGTCCATCCATGTCCATATTCATGTGCCGATCGTAATCCGATCCACTTTCTCGAAATCAAGCTTGCTCCAAAGTGCCGTTCATTCGTCCGCTCGTTCGGGCTTGCACTATCCCCGAATCGCTTAGTTCGAAGCCTAGGCGAATTACTTTCTTCTTCAACGCAAGCATATAAAGCTAGCTTTACTAATTAAAGCATAATCCGTACTTATTCGTCAAGATCAGCCAAGTCGTACTTCTCCATCTGTTCCAGAAACTTAAGCGATTTCAGCCGCACACCGACATGGGTATCGATATACCCCCTCATACATGCGCGCAGCTGCAGCTTGGTCTCTGGCTTCAAGGTAACATTGCCAAGCCTACGCAAATCTGTCTGCTCAAAACGCTGCAGCAATGCAAGGATACTGAGGTTCGCAATAAAGTTGGCATGCTCTTTCGGTTTGCAGCGTTGACAAATAGCTCCACCGAGACGCCAGCCGAACCCTGCAATCCCGTCTTCCCTGCCGCATACGACGCAAGTATGCAACTCGGGAGCGACCCCTGTTCGCTGCAGAAGCTTCATCTCGAACAGATGAGTCGTGACCTGCGCATCTTTCCCTTCGTCCAACGCACGCAAGTAGGCAAGCAGCTGATCGAACATGACACCGCCCGCTTCCTCATCATGAAGCGCTTTATCTACCAGCTCCGCTACGTAGGATGCATACGCTGCGAGATGCAATTGTTCGCGCAGCTTATGATGACCTTCAATAATCTCACAAGCGTTAAGCGTTCCGATATGACCCATTCCGCGAAAAAAGACATATTCCCCGAATGTAAACAATTGCGTAGCCGCAGCATGTCGGCTGCGTACCTTCTTCGCGCCGCGCACGAGCACGCCTGCTTTACCATGGGATTTGGTGCACAGCGTAATAATTTTATTACCTTCCCCATAGTCCATACTGCGGATGACGATCCCCTCGACCCGATATAACACGCCTGGCCTCCCATGCAACTTTTAGCAGTTGTTCAAAAAACCTTGCCTTTTTGAACACTCACTTTTGCATAATCAAAATTATTCCGCAGGTTGCTCTGAAACAGATATTCCTGTTCCTATTTCTGCCACAGATTCTTCCACTTCGGTTACCATCCCCGCTTGCTTATACAGCAAATAAGCATCAACATCCCCAGTCATGGCAAATACGTTCCACGAAAAATCACGCATCCGTAAATCCCCTTTCGTCGGAAATGACTATGCGTCATCATTAGGTTGTGCTGTTGGCAAGGGAATATCCGTTGCAAAATTTGGAGCGCGAACTTACGTAACTATTACGAATTAATTCCCGCCATTAGCCATTACGAATCATGGCGGAACCCGAGATCGCGTAAAATCCGATCTTGATTGCGCCAATCCTTTTTCACCTTAACCCATAGTTCCATATACGTCTTTGAACCAAGCAAATTTTCGATATCTTTTCTTGCCAGCTTCCCGATTTCTTTCAACAGCGCTCCTTGCTTCCCGATAACGATTCCTTTCTGGGAATCCCGTTCTACAAAGATAACAGCGGAAATATAGACAACACCGTTCTCCTGCACACGCATATCTTCGATCGTAACCGCAATAGAATGCGGAATCTCTTCTCTTGTCAAATTAAGAATCTTCTCGCGAATTAATTCAGCGACCACAAATTGCTCAGGATGATCCGTAATTTGATCATCCGGATAGTATTGAGGCCCTTCCGGTATATAATGCTCTAGCACATCAAGCAGTCGATTGACATTATTTCCGGACAACGCGGAAATCGGCACAATCTCTGCAAATTCATGCAGCTCATTATACTGCAAAATAACGGGTGGCAGTGACTCCGGATGAACTTGATCAATTTTGTTCATCACGAGTATGACAGGAGTTTTGACTTTTTTCAATTGCTCAATTACATATTTATCACCGCTGCCAAGCCCGGTTGATACATCAACAAGGAACAGAACGGCCTCCACTTCATTTAACGTATTCAAGGCGACTTGATTCATATAATCGCCTAGCTTCGATTTGCGTTTATGAATTCCCGGCGTATCCAGAAACACGATTTGCGTGTTTTCTTTTGTATACACACCATGAATTTTATTGCGTGTCGTCTGCGGCTTGTCAGACATAATGGCAATTTTCTGTCCTATGACATGATTCATGAGCGTTGATTTGCCAACGTTCGGCCGGCCTACAATCGCCACGAATCCAGAATGAAAAGTATTGGATTTGGATTTGGATTTGGATTGGTCATGAAACATCAACTTTATTTCTCCTCCTACATATTGCTATATAAGGTTTTTCAAAAAGTCCCACCTTTATTGAACACGCACTATATGCGCATAAGCGGCGTCCTGGCGTTTCGAGATTATCGAGAACGACCATGTACGCCGCTTGCTGTTTACTCGTTTCTATATGCGTCTCTTGACGGCGAACTGTTCAAGCTGTCTACGTCAAAGGCACCCGGAAGCAAAGCTCCCACTGTCGTCTCCGACCACGAACCATTCATCGCCCCCATATATACAGGCATCGACGGCGCGCATAATTCAATCAACACCTGTCGGCATACGCCGCAGGGGGTGATTGGCTGTTCTGTATCTCCGATTACAGCAATTGCCTTGAATGAGCGTGGAGCACAGCCATCCGCAATGGCACGGAATAAAGCAGTCCGTTCCGCACAGTTCGTCGGGCCGTAAGCTGCATTCTCTACGTTGCAGCCATAATGGATACGGTCATGTTCATCTAACAATGCGGCTCCCACTTTAAAATGGGAATAAGGCGTATACGCCCGGTCACGGGCCTGCTTCGCTTCCTGCAGCAATTGTTCTCCATTCATCGACTAAACCCTCCTGTATCTCAAAAAAGAAAATTGACGACAGGATAAAAAAAGATTACGGCACCGACGATAACGGCAAACACCGCCGTCACGAACACTGCTCCTGCGGCGGTATCTTTCGCAATTTTGGCGATAGGATGCATACTTGGCATGCTTAAGTCAACCGCTGCTTCCACAGCCGTATTCAGCAACTCGGCTGTAAAGACTAGTGTAACGGCCAACCCGATCCACAGCCATTCGGAAACCGAAATACCGAATCCTATCCCCATGGCGATTACTAGAATTGTTATCACACCGTGCACACGCATATTACGCTCCGTGTGGAAAGCGTGAAGTATGCCAGAGATCGCCACACGGAACGTATCGCTCCATGGGCGCTTCATTAACGACTCAGCCCGATTCGAGCCAATACGGCTTCCTGCTTGTCCATCATGACGCGCTCGCTTGCTTCATCTTGATGATCGTAACCGAGCAGATGCAAAAAACCATGCACGAACAGAAATCCGATCTCACGCTCAAGCGAATGACCATAATCGTCCGCTTGCGCACGCGCGCGTTCCGTGGAGATAATTATATCCCCAAGCAAATCGCTCATGGATTCTAGTTCGTCTTCATCTTCCACTTCGTATAGAATATCCAGTTCTTCATCCGTCGATTCATGGAGCGCAAAGGACAAAACATCTGTAGGACGGTCTATGCTGCGATATTCACGATTCAACTCGTGAATTTGTTCATCGTCAACAAATGTTAATGCCACTTCCCCTTCCGTAACATCCTCCATCTGCGCGGCCTCTTGCAAAATACGTTCAAGCAGTTCAATCAGAGAGGCCGTTATCGGATAAACTTCCTGTTCATCATTCCATTCAAGCTTCATACTCATTGCTCAAGGTCGCTCCTTATTAAGACTCAGATTTTGTTGCAGAATCAGTTGCAGCGGAAGTTGTTCCACTACTGCTTGCTTCCGTAACATCACCTTTGGCTTCCGCGGCGTGCTCTTCCTTCGTCTTCTGCTTCAGCTTCGCATCATCCGGATACTCAATCCGTGAATGGAAGATTCCCATCACCGTTTCTTTAAGTGACTGCGCAACAATATCCAGTTCTCGCAGCGTCAAATCGCATTCATTGAATTGGTTATCATCAAGCCGATCTTTAATAATCTTCTGTATCATCGACTCAATCTGTTCAACCGTCGGATGCCGCAGCGATCGCACCGCTGCTTCGACACAGTCGGCGATACCGACGACGGCGGCTTCTTTGGATTGCGCTTTAGGACCTGGATAACGGAAATCATCTTCCGTGAAATCAGGCTCCGCCCCTTGTTCTTCCGCAAGCTTTAACGCTTTGTAATAGAAAAACTTAAGGAACGTCGTTCCGTGATGCTGTTCGGCAATATCACGGATCGGCTTCGGCAGTTTATAATCCTTCAGCATTTCCGCACCGTCTCGCGCATGCGCTACGATAATGGAGGTGCTCAGCTTCGGATCGATATAATCGTGCGGATTGTCCATATTAGTCTGATTTTCAATAAAATAGCTTGGCCGTTTTGTCTTCCCGATGTCATGGTAGAAAGCACCGACGCGGCAGAGCAAACCGTTAGCTCCTATCGATTCTGCTGCCTGCTCCGCCAAGTTCCCGACCATTACACTATGATGATACGTTCCCGGCGTCTCCGTCAACAGCTTGCGCAGGAGCGGATGGTTCGGATTCGACAGTTCCACGAGCTTAAGCGCAGACAAGATGCCAAACGTTACTTCAAAGAATGGCATTAAGCCCAACACCAGGACCGCTGTTAGCAGACCGCTTGCAAAGGCGAATGCCGCCGCAAGCATCAGGTCGCGGTTATTGAATGGATCTCCACTCAACATCCCCAGCATGAGCACCGTCAAGCTGCCGAAAATACACACCATAATACCCGCCTTCAAGATCGTTGAACGTTGGCTGGCACGATGAATCGCAAAAATGGCCGCATACGATGTCACCAAGGCAAAAAATCCAAAGTGGAAGTCAAAAATTGTGCCTTGCTGCGTATTTAAAATAATGCTCGCTAATATGCTTAATACGACGGCACACATATAGGCTAGCGGCAAATCAATCAGTAATGTGATAAGCATAACGCCCATTGCAACCGGAGCGACAAAGCCGATATAAGCGGCATCCTCCGTCTGAGCATACCCGATAATGTGTATTGCAATGACGCTAATCGTAAAGATAAGCACCAGCATCAACAGTTGAACGTTGTTGAATTTGAAATGCGTATGGCTTCCTTGGCGCATGAACATGAATAGCACGAGCGAGAACATTGCCGACAGCATGAGCAGTCCGAACTGCGGCCAATAATTGACCTCCGTCTTCAACAATTCATTCTCTTTTAACAGGTCATACATTTCTTGGGTAATGACTTGACCTTTCTTGACGAAAATATCCCCTTGCTTAATAAACACTGGAGTCGTATTTTCCCGTGCCTGAACTTTTGCATCCTTCGTCGCGTCGTCATCATAGAACTTGTTCGGCGTAAGGGACAGACGGACGAGCTCCTGCACCACTTCACGCGCCGAACGCTTGTTCAATGAACTGGCGTTGACGTACTCCGGAACCTTCGCTCTCGCAATGGCCGCCTCCGGCACTGGATCAATCATCAGCTTCGATACCAATTCTCGGGCTACCGGCTTCATTTCCGTAATATCATCCTTCGACAGCCGAGCCATCTTGATGAAGGTTTCTTCCGGAATGCGATACTTCTGTTCCTCAATGCGATTGTTCATCTCATCGAGCATTACATTCGTATACGTGCTGGCATTGCGGCTCGTTGTCATGAACTGGCGAATGTGCTCGTTGACCATGTCGGGAACGACGCTGCGATACAGTTCAACCTTCTGCGAATATGATATCTGATCATCTGAGTTCAGTTGCTGAATACGGTCAAATATATTATCCATAAGCCGTTCATTCTTTAGAGAAATGATCTGATAGATGGGCTGGACACGTTCGGCAGCTTGTTCCTGCGCCTTCAGTGTCGCTTTCTTGTCCGGAATCTGAATGGGAGCGATAATATCCTTTTCGCTCTTCACATTGACTTCAATATCGAATTTCTCAGGCAAAATACTTGGCGCCAAACTAAAATAAAACAATAACGTTAAAAACAAAAATAGAAGAAAGCGCACGCCGACGCTGTACTTCCAACCTGCCATATTCACTTGGCGTGATTTGCTTCCGTTGCCGGAACGATTTGTCTTTAGCATAGAGAACAACCCTCTCTATCCTTGGTTTTCGCTTTCCTTCTGGTAAGCCGTAATAATTTTCTGCACTAAGGAATGACGAACAACATCCTGCTCGGCAAAATGCACGAATCCGATTTCCTTAATATCACTCAAAATTTGGCCGGCTTCCACTAATCCTGAGCGTTTGCCCCGCGGCAAATCAATCTGTGTGATGTCTCCCGTAATGACCATCTTCGATCCGAATCCAAGTCGCGTTAAGAACATCTTCATCTGCTCAGGCGTCGTATTTTGCGCTTCATCCAAAATAATGAACGCATCATCAAGTGTGCGTCCGCGCATATAAGCGAGCGGCGCAATCTCAATGAGGCCGCGTTCGAGCGCTTTCCCTACTTGTTCAAGACCCATGACGTCATAGAGCGCATCGTATAACGGTCGTAAATAAGGGTCAACCTTTTCTTGCAGATCTCCTGGAAGGAACCCCAGATTCTCGCCCGCTTCCACTGCAGGTCGTGTTAACACGATCCGCTTAACGGAACCCTCTTTCAGTGCGGAAACGGCCAATACGACAGCTAGGTACGTCTTCCCTGTGCCAGCGGGCCCCACACCGAACACAATATCTCTTTTCTTAATGGTCGATACATAATGACGTTGTCCAATGGTCTTTACACGGATCGGCTTGCCCCGATACGTGACGGCGATTTCACCTTTAAATAAATCGAGCAGTTCTTCAACCTTCCACTCTTGAGCCAAGTCGAGCGCATACAAAATATCGCGCTCTGACAAAATGATGTTGCCGCGAATCAATTGCAGCAGCACATTAAAGAGCTGTTGAAGTCTCTCTACCTCGATCGATTCGCCTGTAATGACGATCTCCGCTTCCCGAGACATGACATGCGCGTCTGTACGGCCTAGGATGAGCCTCAAATGCTTATCCTGAGGTCCAAATAGAGCAAGTCCTTCAGCGGCGTTTTGCAGTGATATTTTTACAGTCTGTTGTTGCGACAAAAACCTCAGTCTCCTTAGCATTCAGTGTCCTTGTGATTTTGGTTCAACATTCATTCTGAGTTCGATTCAGAACGGGATTCAAACTGGCGAACAAGCGGAAGTTCTTCCGCTATAGATTGTTCCACTTCAAAAAGCACCTTCAAGTTCACTTTACCATTGTCCGCCTTCTGATGCAAAATTTTTTCCGTTTGGATACGCGCTTCCGGTCCATTTTTTGCGATTACATCAGCACGCGCCTGCGTCAGTCCGGCTTTATATGCTTCCTCAGCGCTGCGTTCTTCCGACACATAGTGAACTTCCATCACAATCTCTTTTAACCAGCCAATCGGAAATGATAACTCTCTCCACTTGATTCTACTCTCATCCTGAAGGGTTTCGTACTGCGCAAAAGGAATATCACCGTAACCCGAAACTTTGAGTCTGCGATCTCCGGCCACAAAGTATGTAATTTCTTTCTGCTCTCCGGTAAATACTTTCTGTTTGCTAACTAGTGGTGATACGATGTGGTATTCATGCCATACGAGACCGCGCACGTCCCCTTTGGCCGCTACCGTCAATGGCGCATCAGGGGTTCCGAGACTGCCTGAAATGAGCACGTTTCCTTTCTTCACCCGCATATTTTTTTTCACGACAGGCCGACCTTGATCTGCAATAATATGCGTGACAACGGCATCTGTCTTCGCTACAAGATGCCTTGGATTAACGAGCTGCTTAGCATCCGGAGTAATCGATTCCACCACCTCGATGGACACCTTCGTCCCTTCTCGGTGAATTCCAATCCAAGAGGCTCCCTTCAACTGGGTAGTCATCCCTTTCGACATAATATCGGGATCACGAAGGCGGAACGTCCATTGGAACGGATAAATTCCTTGCTGTCTGGCAGCGGAGAGCACAGCCTCGGTCGGAATGCGCACGTTGCCTTTTACATCAATCGTCCACACAAGGGAAGAGAGCATGTACAATCCGAACAGAAAAAGAAGCGCGCCCAGCACGAAAAACTTGCGACGCCTTACCTGTTTCATCGCAAACGGCACCCCGAAGCGTTCCTCTACATGAACGCGACAGCCTGTCTGCTTTAAAAGCGGCCGCAGGCGGAAGTAATCAGAGACAAGCACGTGAAACTCCATGACTCTAGGCGCAGTTACTTTTACATCCCACACCCGTAATTGTTTAGACGCAGCAGCATTTATGAAGGTTTCAATTTTTTCGCCGCGCACACGAACTCGGACATACCCGCGTACTCGCGCTAAAGGTGGTGTTTTCACGTCAATTCCCCCGTTCCATGATACTTTATATCGCGAACGAACCCTTCGATGCGGATTTCCTCCGTCCAAATGGTTCGAATGACAAGCTCACTTCCGTATATTTCCAATTCTCCAGTTACTAAGGCAAGACGAATATGATCATTGGAAAAATGAAGAATACCGCGATGATTTTCCACCACAATATGCCGATTGCCGATCATCGATAACCGGGGCGTATCCATTACAATATCTTGCGGCAAATCAAACCAATTCGCCGACCATTGGCGCAGTTTGCGGGCAATGCGACTCATTTTGCGATAGGCCCCCTTCCACTACTATTGCGCGTTCAAAAAGGCCACTTTTCAGCACCTAGAAGTACAAGTTTTCGCAAGAAAACGACTTCGGAAGCATCCCTCGAAGGAGGAGCGCAGCGTAGACGAGACTGCATGAGCACTGGACTTCAAGGCATACTTTGTGATTAAAAGGGGCTTTTAAGCAACCTCTACTTTACAATTTATGCTCCCAGACTCGCGATTATGAAGCGGGAAGAGCAGAATGACGCAAACAAATAAAGAGCCTCGGCTCGCAATAGATGCACTGTAAACAGTGTTCTATCACAAGAGCCGAGGCTCTATGCAAGATAAATTATAGTGCTTTATGGACGTCTCCCATACGGACGCTTTGCACGTGGAGGGCCGAGAATTTCTGCCCACGCCACGCCCCTCAGCGCATCTTTTGGGTCAATCACGAAGTCGGACGAGCTATCTGCCTCTTCACGTGTACTCGACGAAGCGGTCATCGTTCGGGAACTATTTCTCCCGTCCAGCGAAGACGATGGCAGACCTGACATGCTCTGAGCTGTGCGCTCAATGCCGGCAAGCCGCTGTTCCATCTCTGACATCCGATCATTCGCATCTTTTGCCCGTTTTTCAGCATAGCTTTCAGACATGCTTGGGCGAGATTGCTCCATACTTCCTTTGTTGTCCGTATATATCGGAGTTACCATCTCGTCGTCCTCATCATCGTAGCGGCGGGACTCCGCTTGCTTCGCAGGCTCGACCGTTGGTGCGGGCCCTGCCTGACCGCTGCCGCCGAAATCCGGCATCCGGGTGTTCGCACCTTTCTTCTGGCCTTTCCCCATAGCTGAGAACAGCGCTCCGATGATCACAATGGCAATCAACGGATTGCTCATGACAAAACCAATGATTTTCTCAATGATATTCATGGCTTATCGCCTAGCTTTCCGGGTTGTTGTTATCGCGTCCGTTGTCGGACATTTTGCCGAGCGACCCACGCATATGCGTATCCGCTTCGATGTTCTTCAGATTCATGTAATCCATAACGCCAATCTTGCCAGTGCGCAGCGCTTCCGCCATGGCAAGCGGAACTTGAGACTCGGATTCCACGACGCGTGCTCTCATCTCAATGACGCGAGCTTTCATCTCTTGTTCTTCAGCAACGGCCATTGCACGGCGTTCCTCTGCTTTCGCCTGCGCAATACGCTTGTCGGCTTCCGCTTGTTCGGTCTGCAGGTGCGCCCCGATGTTCTTGCCTACATCCACATCAGCGATATCAATGGACAGAATTTCAAATGCGGTTCCTGCGTCAAGCCCCTTGCCCAATACGGTACGGGAAATGCGATCCGGGTTCTCCAAAACATCCTTGTGAGAGTTGCTGGAACCGACCGTCGTAACGATCCCTTCCCCGACACGGGCGATAATCGTTTCTTCACCTGCACCCCCGACCAAGCGCTCGATGTTCGCGCGAACGGTAACGCGTGCGCGTACCTTCACTTCGATGCCATCCTTCGCCACTGCCGCAACAATCGGCGTTTCGATGACACGTGGATTAACGCTCATCTGAACGGCTTGCAGCACGTCACGACCAGCAAGGTCAATCGCTGCCGCACGTTCGAACTCCAAGTGAATGTTTGCACGCTGAGCTGCAATGAGAGCATTGACGACACGGTCGACATTACCCCCTGCCAAGAAGTGACTCTCCAATTGGTTAATTGATAGCCCTAATCCTGCCTTCGTCGCTTTAATCATCGGGTTGACGATACGGCTTGGCGTCACTCGACGCAGACGCATCGCAACGAGGGTGATGATACTGATGCGAACTCCGGAAGCAATTGCTGAAATCCAGAGCATGACTGGGAAAAAGCTGAAGAACACACTTAGAGCAATCAAGATGACCGCCCCGATAAGCAGCGTAGATATTAATCCTGCATCCATACGTGGCACAACCTCCATTTATTAATCTATGTGAATTACAGTATTACCACTAGTTAGAGGATGTTCTAAATGTCCCCTTTTTGAACACGCACTAGTAAAACGATAATATGAAACAAGGAACAGGTCAATTCCCATTGTGTGGCCGCACGACAATTCGTGAACCCTCTACTTGAATAACTTCGACCAGCTCATCGCTGCCGACGAAGGAGCCGTCAGTAACGACATCGAATTTATGATCGTCGATGAGCACCGTACCTGCAGGCCGAAGCGGAGTCAGCGCACGTCCTATTTTGCCGAGTATCTCCGTCTGATTGGAATTGGATACGTAACCTTCTTCTGTAGTCAACGCATCTTTCAGGATGAATCGATTCCATATTCCACGATGCTTAAACACTCTTACCATGATAATGATGACAATAAGTGCCGCCACGAAAGCGATGCCAAGCGACAATAGCGCATTCGACGTATCGTATGCCGCACGGACGACACCGGAAATCATACTGATTGAACCTAATATTCCCAATATGCCGAAGCTTGGAATGAACAGTTCCAAAGCGAGCAACACTAGACCTACAATAAATAATACGATGGTTTCCACCCCCGCCAGGCCTGAAATATAGTGGCCAAAGAAGTATAATCCGAAACCTAATATCCCCAATATACCTGGAATACCAAAGCCGGGCACAAACAACTCAATCGCCACCCCGGCAATGCCGAGGAACAAGAGTAGTGTCGCCACCACCGGATGAACGAGATACGCCGCAATCCGTTCGGCTGTTGTCTGATCGATCCGCTCGATATGAGAATCGGCCAGTTTCATCTGAGAGATCAGATCCTGAACAGAACCTGCTTCATATTCCGCATATCCTGCTTTCTTTGCCTCAGCCACGCTGAGCGACAAAATCTCTCCCGGATTTTTCGTCCGGCCGAGCTCGGGAAGTTCAATCTTAGCTTGTAAGTCCGCCATCGCTCTTGCAATATTTTGGTTGCGCCCATTTTTGCCTGCTACTGATTCCATCTC
The DNA here is from genome assembly GCF_023713585.1 of Paenibacillus sp. MER TA 81-3. NCBI lineage: Bacteria > Bacillati > Bacillota > Bacilli > Caryophanales > Paenibacillaceae > Paenibacillus > Paenibacillus sp. MER TA 81-3. Next base: position 277,932 of record NZ_JAMAWB010000008.1, on the reverse strand, counting down.
GCTTATCCATAATGCCACTAACTTCGGATCGTCGACATAGTTATGGGCACCGTCTACTAGCGCCGCCGAGCCGATGGCACTTCCCGGCGTCATTGCAATCTCATTGGCGCTCATCGCCAGGAAGCTCCCTGCTGATGCCGCTTTCCCTCGCACTAGCACAACCGTGTGTGCCGGACTTCCGATGATGCGTTGACTCAGATCCTGTGCAATATCGACTCTTCCGCCTGGAGTGTCCATCTCGATGATAATCGCAGCGGGATTTAACGCTTCCGCTTCTTCGAGAGCACGAAGCATAAATGACTTCATTACCGAATCTACATTTCCGATTAGCGGAATAACGACAACATTGTGTGAAGGATTAGCCGAATCGCTTGTCTTCGCATGGGATATCGGAACGAAAGCAAACATCAAGCTGAATAAAAGACCTAGTGCCAACATCCATGCGATGCATTTCAAGCCTCTTTCATTCATCTGTTTCTTTCGCATAAGATTTTACGCCCCCCCTTCCTATTCACTTGTTGGTATATGCTATTATACGTGATTTTACTCGTTTACGTTTCACAACCTCATCATCATAGAAAAAGCACTCCTTGTAAACAAGGAGTGCTTTCACGTTTTTGTCGATAGGTTGTCAAGAGATCCTTATTGCAGATACTGTTGAACTATCGTATTGACTAGTTTGCCGTCGGCGCGCCCCTTCACCTTTGGCATGAGGGCACCCATCAATTTCCCCATGTCGGCTTTCGAAGAAGCACCGGTCTCTTGGATGGTCTCTTGAACGATCACTTTTATCTCTTCTTCGGAAAGCTGAGCAGGAAGGTAATGCGTCAAAATGTCAATTTCCGTTCTTAGTTTATCCGCTAAATCGCCTCGACCTGCTTTCTCGAACTCTTGGAGGGCATCTTTCCGCTGTTTGATCTCACGACCTAGAATCTCAAGCACTTCATCGTCATTCAAAGTTCTCTTTTCATCTATCTCAACATTCTTGATCGCCGAACGTACCATTCGGATGGTGGAGAGTTTGAACTTGTCTTGACTCTTCATCGCTTGCTTCATATCTTCGTTCAATCTTTGGCTAAGATCCATTGGTGCGTAATCCTCCTAAAACTTTCTCTTGCGGGCAGCCTCGGACTTCTTCTTGCGCTTGACGCTTGGCTTTTCATAGTGCTTACGCTTTTTAACTTCAGCCAATACGCCATCTTTCGCGATGGAGCGCTTAAAGCGACGAAGTGCAGCATCGATTGTCTCGTTTTTGCGAACTTTCGTTTCAGACACCAGTTTTCCCTCCCTCCGACCAGACCGTCCAAGAACAACAAACACGGTTTATCAAACTACATTATATGTGATTGCAAAAGTCAGTGTCAACCTTGAGGAAGCATTCTGTCAACATTTACGCATTCAAAGCACTCTCCAAAATAGTTCCTTCCGCTAAAGCGCCATAATCGCTATGCTTACTGCCCTACCAAAGCTCCTAACGATTCACCGCCAAGCAGATGGTAATGAATGTGAAACACAACCTGACCGCTATCTTTTCCACAATTATTGATAAGACGATATCCCGTATCCGCAATGCCCATCTCACGCGCCACATGTTGGGCTGCGCGGTGAACCTCGCCGATTAGCGAGAAGTCTTCTCCCTCTGCATCATTCATAGTTGCAATATGCTTCTTAGGAATGATAAGAATATGTACAGGGGCTTGTGGAGTGATATCATGAAATGCGACTACGGTTTCATTCTCGTACACCTTTTTGGAAGGAATGGTTCCTTCAATAATTTTACAAAAAATACAGTCCATTGGACTTTCCTCCTTCAATTGATTTATATGTTCAAAAAGGCCCCTTTTCAGCACCAAGAAGTACATGTTTTCGCAAGAAAACTGCATCGGATGCATAGGCTCTTCGAGAGCGAATGCAAGATTCGATGTCGAATCACAACTTAGGATGCTTCGTAATCAAAAGGGGGCTTTTTGAACAGCCTCTAAATATGCATTCGTGATCGTATATCGCTATCATATCAAAAAGAAGGAGCTCGTCCAATATGAAGGAGTGAATAGAATGTCATCAGAGAAAAACTTGCGAACGCCACGCAAGAAAAAACGAAAATGGATATTATGGACCTTCATTGCGCTCGTTATTGCAGTTGCTGCAGGCATATACGGATTTCTACGTCCCTATCCAGCTGGTTCCAAAGCGGAGCAGGCGTCAATCTCAACCGAAAATGTCAAAGTATATGCGGAGGATGGCTTGTTCGCGTTCGAGACTGTTCATACACCAATAGCTAACCTCATACTATACCCTGGCGGACTAGTCGAGCCGGAAAGCTATGCCGTATTGGCTCGCGGGATGGCCGAGCGCAAGATCAATACATATATTTTGAAGATGCCGCTCAATCTGGCCGTCCTGGATAGCGACGGGGCAGAACGTCTCCTCCCGAAATTAGATAAGTATGCTCGGCAAGTGAGAACGATCGTTGGAGGTCATTCCTTGGGAGGCACAGTGGGGGTAGAATTCGCGAAAAAACACCCGGATGCCGTGCAAGGTTTAATCTTGTTGGCGTCCTATGCAAATAGCGATATATCTAATTCCAATATTCCGGTATTGTCCATTTATGGTTCGAAGGATGGCGTATTAAACTTGGAGCGATATATGAAAAATAAAAAATATCTCCCGGAAATTCTAACTGAACACGTCATTCAAGGAGCCAACCATGCCCAGTTCGGAGATTACGGCAATCAAAAAAAAGACTATGCGGCCAGCATTTCCGACGATCAACAAATTCGTGAAACGGTGGACGTAATCGTGTCGTGGCTCACTTCGTTGCCATCACAATGATCTGACAGCTCCGCACTCCGGATTAGACTGAAGTGCAGAGCTATAGGCACCTCAATAATAAGGAATTAATGCTAAGGCAGTTAGCACCGCCAATGGCAGCACCAATCGATTGAAGCGGCGGCCATAGCCATATGGATAATAGTAGCCCGGATAATATCCTGGATATGCTGTATCGACATACGGCGCCAGCGCGTAAGGAGTGCCTGCATAAGGATAATATCCATAAGGCACAGCTGAACGGGTCATGTAAGGTGCCGAGTAACCGGCCATCGGAACGGCCAAATACAGATGTTCGTGATCCACGCATTCGATAACTCCTTGGTACACGCACCCGTCCATCGTCTGGACTTTCACATAACGATGCATATGCTTGTGACATAGTTCGTGCATCGATTCTTTTTGTACAGTCGCGCCAGCCGTAGGCGGGGATGAAATTCCGACAGGTATGGGCGTCGCTGTCGTTGGTGCCGGCTTTACGTCGGTTTTTTTCTTCTCCATAGACGTCTCTCACTTTCTGCAATCGCTTGAGATATAGTCATGATATTCGCCTATGGGCGAAAGTGTGCATGGGGAAAAATGGGCAAAAAAAGAACACCTCGTCCCCCGCTAACAAGCGGGCAGCGCATTATACGCTGTGAACGTACTGCGCCTGCAAGCAGGTCAACTGCCAGGCACATGCCTGCAGATGCTTGCAGAAGCAATACGGTCACCGAGGTGCTTACAAAAGATTGATGTCGGCTATCTGTATTATAACAGCACTCTGAAACTGTTACTGTGACGTATTTCACATGAAATTAATTCACTTCAAATACGATCCGGGAGCCTCTTCCGGCTTGCTCGGCAGACAGAACCTCTAATTTGCGCGGCAATCGTGCACGAAGCTCCGGAACGTGACTGATGACACCTACCGACAACCGGTCCGTATGAAGCTTCTCCAAGGAGGTTACGACTGTATCCAGAAGTTCCGGATCCAGAGTCCCGAAGCCTTCATCCAGAAAGAAGAACTCCAGCGGGTATATCCCTCGCAGTTGAATTTGCGAAGATAAGGCCAGCGCGAGTGCAAGCGAAGTCAAAAATGTTTCCCCGCCTGACAAGGTAGATACCGGCCGGCGAATACCGCCGTTACCATCATCACGAATAACGAAACCTCCGCCTGAGTCGACTTCCAGGGCGTAACGCTGTTTGGTCAAGCTTTTCAATCGCTCTGAAGCGGCTCGGCTTACTTGCATGAGCTGCTCCTCAGCTACGAACTCCACAAATGCATTGCCTCGGAATACGCTTTGCAGCTGGTGCAGACGGCCCAGATACGTTTCGCCCCGCACGCGTTCAGCTTCAAGCGCGGCCCAGCGTTCGTGCTTGCTGCGCAGTTCCTCTGCATCTCGTTCGGCTCTTGCACGGGCTGCCAAAGCCGCTTCATCACTCTCTACAGATTGCTGCCACCTTGCAACGCAATTCTGCCACTCTTCCTCTGTGACAGACGTACCGCCGATACGTTCCTCCAACCGCTTCAATTGCGTGCCCAAGTCACGCAGTTCTTCGTGATGACGCTCCAGCTCCGCCTCCAAGCGCTTGCACTCTTCAGACGAGCGTCTGGCTGCCAGCACGTCATCGAGATGGGCAAAGGAAGATTGCCGCAATAGAGCCTGCAATCGTTCCCCGGCAGTGACAGCTCGCTCCCCTAGGCCGTTCCAAGCTTGTGCCGCCAAAGCCGCACGCTGCTGTGCAGCTTCGTTCACATTGCGAGCGGCATTCGCTTCCTGCCTCGTCCGTTCCGCTCGTTCACGGATATCAGTCAGACGGGCAGACGTCTCGACCGCAAGTTGCTCGATCGGCGGTCCATCTAACCAAGGACGAAGCCTTTTCTCATAATCGGCGATCAACCGAACGATGCCGTTCCACTCCGCCTTCGCTTGCACCCGCTCCATATCTGCAGCCTGCTTCAACTGCTCATGGCGGCGAATATGGCTTTGCGTCTCTTCAATGTAAGCAACGCTCTTCTCCAATCGGACGCGGCAGTCGGCCACAATCGCTTCCCGCTCGCGCCACTGTTCCCTGACACGTTCCATCTCCACAAGATGCCATCCGAATCGTTCATATTGCTCGCCCCAGTTCGCATGCTCCTCCCGCAGCGACTGTTCAGCTTCATTCCAGAGCGATTCCGCTTCACGCAAAGCACTGGCTGAAGTCTTATATGATGCCAAAGCTTGCTGCAGCTCCCATTGCTTGTCCGTTGCTTGCTGCATGATGCGCTCCATCTGTTTCCCCATGGATCGGGTGCCCTGCGACAACGATTGCAGCCTGTCATCGAACGGGTCGAGCCCTGCATCATGCAGGATATCTTCCATCTCGCCGCGCTTTTGCTTTGCCTTCGGAGGCAGGCCGAAGGCGGAAACGGCGGCTCGCCCATCATTTGAGTCTTCTCCGATGCTTGGCGTTCTGCTTTCCACACTTTCATCTGCTGCTGGATGCTCTTGATTCACTGTAAAGTCGAGAGCAGCTGCGAGCTCATCCCCGACTACGAATCCTTCATCCAATCGAGGTGTGACGGATCGCTCCTGTACCATGCTCCGCACGCGTCCAGACAGCTCTTGCAACCGCGCAATCCACTGCTTCAAATCTGTTCTGCTTCGTTCCCATTCATGCTCGGTTGTAAGCAGCATCGCCTTTAGCCTGTCCTTCACTTGCTCCCAACGCAACCAGCGTTCATCCCAGCCCTGCTCTGAACCTGCCTGTTCATCATTCGGAACATGAGCAAGCACCGGATGGTTTGTAGAGCCGCAGACTGGACACGGAGTGTGCGGTTGCAGCTGAACGGCAAGCCGCGCGGCAATCTCTTGCTCCGCCTGCTCCCGCTGTGCTTGTCGAGCCTGCTCCATCAGTTGCTCCACCTGTCCCAGTTCGTCTTGCAATTCGGTCCGCAGACTTTGCCAAGCTCTGGACAATTCGGTTCCAGAATCGACTTGATTGCGTACCTCGCGCGCGTGCATGACGATGTGGCCAAGCGTTTCGTTCCATGCTGCCGCCCCTTGAGCCGCAAGCTCCGACTGCTTCTTCTTGTTTTCTTCCAGTTCCTTGCAGCGTGCCTCCAGCATGCTCAGTCTTTGCCAGTCCGTTACCGCTTGCTGGAATTGTTCCCGTTCCTCGCTCGGCTTCTCATGCGAGGAGAGCAGGTCGCGCAGCTCCGCTTGGCGTTCTAACGCTTTCTTGAGCTGTTGCTCCGCCCGTTCTGCTTCAGCTGAAGCACGGGTATAGCGCGTACCCGCTTCTTCGAACCGCTCATTCCATTCCTCCGCCTCCTTGCGAAGACGTTCGCTCTCCCCGTGAAGACGAGCCGCTTCCTGCAGCTGCTCAGAGCGCAGCACTAATTCCGGCTCCTCTGCTTCCTTGCGGCGGATTGCTGCATCTGCCGCAAGCTGGGTACGCTCCGCTTCGCTCATCGCATGGCGTGCCGCTTCATCGGCCGTATGATGCTCTGCTTCCGCAGTCTGGCGCTTCGCTTCAAGCTCCCGGACTTCGAGCAGGAACGGAGCGATCATTTCGGCTTCCTTCGCTTTCATCAGCTGTTCTTGCTCCAGCGCACGCTCCGGCGCCACCAATTCCAACTGAGCCATGCGGCTGCTTAGGCGGCTCTTTTCTTCCATCCAGCCCCGCTTCTCAGCTATATCCCGGTATTCACACTCTGCCGCGATTTTCTCCTCACGGGCTCGTTCCGCGAGCACAGTCGCTTCTCGCAGCGCTTCTTCCGCCTGCTTCACCGCTTCCTCTGAAGCATCGCCAAGTCCCTGTTGTTCTGCGCTGCAGGCTCGTACTTCCCCTTCTGTCTCCTTCACCTTGCGCGATAACTTGATGGCAAGCTCATCCCCGTACTTCTCCAACGAGAACAGACGCTGCAGCATTTGGCGCCGGTCGCTGCCTTTCAAGGACAGAAATTCGGCGAATTTGCCCTGAGGCAGCACGACAGCTCGCGTGAAATCATCCATCTTCAAGCCGATATGATGTTCAACGCAGCGGGTCACTTCGGCAAGCTTGTCCGCAATGACGACCTCTCCTTCCGGACGCACCTCAATAAAGCGGCTGACAGTGTTGCCAATCGTCACATCACCTGTACGTTTAAATCGACGTTCGACCCGGAATGTCTGGCTGTCCCCCGCTCCGTTCAGCGAGAAGCTAAAAGAAACCGATAAAGTGTCCTCCGCCTGATTCATAATTCCCTGCGTACCGTTCGTCGCCCGCTCCACCTTCCCGTATAGCGCTAGCGTCATCGCATCCAGAATTGAGGATTTCCCGCTTCCTGTCGGACCGAAAATACCGAATAACCCTGTTTCGCAAAGTGCTCGGAATTCTATGCGCTGTTCTTCACGGTAGCTTTGCAGTCCAGACAGCTTCAACTCGATAGGCTTCATGCGCTTTCGTCCTCCTCTTCCCGGTCACCGATTAATTCCAAGAAGCATTCCACCAAGGCATCGTCAGGCTGAGCCCCGCCCGTCTGACGTTCATAGAAGCGGCGGAACAGCTCATGCACCGGCATCTCGCTGCGCCGGCCTTCCTCTTCCTCCATCCGCTCCATTTCCGGGTATATCGGCCGAATATGGACAATGCCTTCGTGGGCACGGCGAAGCTTCTGTATCTGCTCCATCGTTAACGCGTCCGTTAGAGAAATGCTTACGTCAAGCCATGCTTTCGCATCGCGTCCTTCCTCAATCCATCGCAGCACTTCCTCGTAGCCGCCGCGCGCATTCCACTCCACCAGGGGCTTCCCGGATGCAAGATAACGCTCTTCAGGTACAGCCCCCTGTCCTGGAGCAATATCGAGCAGGGTGACCGATTTGGTCTGCCCCGCTTCAGAGAAGCTGTATGCTAACGGGGAACCGCTGTAGCGAATCGTCCCCGGTCCCTTGACGGCTTGGGGACGGTGCAGATGGCCAAGCGCGACGTATTGGACGTTGCCCGGTGCATCCTGACATGCAAATACGCTTGGATCAACCGTATAGGCGCCTCCGACCTGTATCGGACGTTCTGAATCGGTCTCCACTCCGCCAAGCACATATAAATGACTCATAATGAGGTTAATTGCAGATGGACGAAAACGCTGCGCTTGCAAAGACAGCAGTTGGCCGACTCTGGCGCTGTACGCGCTTCTCAGCACCTGTTCCTCGTTGCAGGCGGATAGCAATTCTCCCAGGCGGGACTCAGAAGGATACGGCAGCGCCGCGATAACGGCTTCTTCTCCGGTTCGTTGACACGGAACAATGACAGGAGCAATGCTCGGCTGCCCGACAAGTGTAATTCCATGACTGCTTACGAGCGGAGCCGAAGCTGATACACGCTCCGGGTGATCATGATTCCCGGAGATGATGACCACCGGTCGTTGCCCTCCCTGCGATAGTCTTGCCACCGCCTCGTAAAATAGCAGTTCAGCCGCAGCCGGCGGATTGACAGAATCATACACATCGCCCGCAATCAGCACAAGATCCGCTTGCTCCTCATCGGTCAAGCGGACCAGTTCGTCAACGAAGGCCGCCTGTTCCTCCAAGCGGCTCCTGCCCTCCAACGCGCGCCCGAAATGCCAATCCGCCGTATGCAGAATACGCATGAAATATCAACTCCCTTCTCCCATCATTTTGTAAATTCCACCTATTTGTTGCGGCACCTTATATATACAAGCCCTCTTCACTAACCTAAAGGCCTTAGGTTAGCATTCGAATGTTCCGCTACAGCTCGCAAGCTTCGCACGAGTCAAAGAAATACAACACCTTGCGGTCAACAGGGCGCTTCCAAATATGTTCAATTGCTCGCGCATACACATTCAGTTGGAATCGGTAGTGCTCTCTTAACGCTGGCAGGCCGCCCCGGTGGGGCAGAACTTTATCTGTCTTGAAATCAAGCAGCACAAGCTGTCCGTTCCATTCGAACAGACAGTCGATAACCCCCTGAACGAGCACCGTCTCATGATCCAGCAGGCCGGAATCGTCACGTGCAGCAAACGTAGAGGTGGCAACGAATCGTTCCCGGGAAGCTGATTCCGCTGTGTCCAATGCACCATGAACCGCTTCCTCTGCCGTAAGCTTCTCTTGCCACTGCCTTTTCATTTCCACCGTATACGCTTCAGCGGCTGTCAAGCCATAGCTGAACGGCAGCTCCCGCTGCACCCAGGCAGCCTTCAGCAACTGAGTTCCGACTTCACTATCAAAGAAGGCAAGCACCGCATCCGTCTGCACCACGTCCGCCTGCTTCTCTGTCATGAGCTGCTGCCCGACCATATAAGCCAACGTCTGTTGAATGATCCCGGCCGTCATCTGATCCTGCAGCGGCAAATGCTGCATCAAAGTATGATAAACCGTTCCCCGTTCTGCCGGAGTTACATGCTGTTCTTCCATGAAGCGCGGACGCTGCAAATGCAGCGTGAACCCGTCCCCATACCCAAGCCGAGCCGAATCGCCGCTCCTGCCGGGCTGGGCCGCCGCAGCCGCTTCAGACCGATAGCCAGCCTCCGTCTCCGCTTCTTCAAGCGCTGCAGCCTCCGCGGCGCCCTCTTCGCCTGATGCAGGCTGCTCGACCCACTCGACCGACGGCCATTCCTCCGCAGCAGCGAGCCGCTTCATTTCTGTAACGGATGTCTTGGCCGGCAGCATAGACGCAATCCGATGCGGGTCACGCCAAGCGAGCCGTTCCTCAATCCACGCTTGCCATGGTGATTGCGGCTTATCCTGAAGCAATTCCAGCTTGCTGATAGCTTCTAGCATCGCCGATCTTTCCTCGTCAACGCTGGGGACCTCAAGCGGTAGTCCTGCTGCCAGCACAGATGCCGGCATGAAGGACAACTGCCAATCCGCTCGTTCATCTATCAAGCAAGCACCGTTCCGATTCGGCAGACCTGCATATCGCCGCCATTCCGCCGCAGCCGGGTGACGCATGATAGCCGGTCCGATCCAATCGAGATATGACCGGGCACGCGCCACCATATAATCCGGCAGCAGCAGCGGGTCAACATCCAACGCTTCGCCCCATTGCTGGATTACCTTCTCAGCGTCATTCACCGTTCCGATGAGAATCATCTTTTCCTTCGGGCGCGTCAACGCCACATACAAGACCCGCATCTCTTCGGCTAACAATTCCATGCGCATCTGGCGCTTAATCGCCAGGTTCGGCAGGGTCGGATACGTTACCCGCAATGCCTCATCCACATATCTCGGGCCGAAGCCGAGCTGCTTGTGCATCAAAAACGGCGCAGTCAGGTCCTGCTGGTTGAATCGTTTGGACAAGCCTGCGAGGATGACGATCGGGAACTCAAGCCCTTTGCTCTTGTGTATCGTCATGATGCGTACGACATCTTCCTGCTCACCAAGCGCGCGGGCCGTTCCTAAGTCCCCCCCCGTATCCCGCATCCGATCGATGAAGCGCAGAAAACGGAACAAGCCGCGAATGGACGATGATTCATATTGACGGGCACGGTCATACAATGCCCGCAGGTTCGCCTGACGCTGCATTCCGCCAGCTAGCCCGCCTACCCATTCGTAATAACCAGTCTCCCGATACACCTGCCATATTAATTCGGACAAGCTGCCTTGCCGCGCGGCGTTGCGCCACTGCTCCAGCCGGTTCATGAAGCGGCGGAGCTTGCTTGTCCAGTCGCGGCCAGCCTCAGTTGAACTCGGAATCGGCTCTTCGGACAGATCCAAATCCTCAGGAAGCGTATCACCGGCTTGAGTGGACCCCGGTTCCGCTTGCAGCGCAAGACAGACTGCATCATAGAAAGAACCTTTTCCCATTAACCGGATGTGCGCCAGCTCCTCCGCTGTCAGTCCGACGATAGGTGAACGAAGCACGGCCGCTAACGGGATGTCCTGCTGCGGATTATCAATGACTCGCAGCAGTGATAGTACGACTTCAACCTCAGTCGCTCGGAAATACCCCGTGCTGAACTCCGCATAAGCCGGAATTCCTTCCAGCCGCAGCTCCTCCACCATCAGGGGCGCCCAAGCTTGCGTAGCTCTGAGCAGGATGACGATATCCCGATACGTAACTGTCCGCATACGCTTCTGCGTCTTATCAAAGACAAGAAACGGCGGCTCTCCCTCATCACCCAACAGACGACGAATCCGAGAAGCTATGGCCCGCGCCTCCAATCGCGCGGTCTCTATCTCGGAAGGGTCCAGCCCAGCTTGAGATTCCACTCCGCTCTCTTCGTCTGCGGAATCTTCCGCTTCCTCATCATCCACCGCTCCCGAAGCATCAGTCCCGGCTTGTCCCCCTTTCTCGATAATCATCAGCTCTGTCGCGTAATGTTGCCGCTTCTCTAGCTCTGCGGCGCTGACGCTCGATTCTTCCGCCATCTGCTCTACCGTCGGATAAGAAGCCCCGCACACAAGCTCAGCAGCTTCGTCATACGACAATTCAGCCACATTAGGGCTCATAATTTGGCGGAATAGCATATTGACTGCATCAACGACTCCCTGACGGCTGCGGAAGTTGCGGGCCAAATCGATACGTATGCCCTGTCCGCTCCCGTCAGCGGCATAGGATTGGTATTTATGCAAGAACAGCCCCGGTTCCGCTAACCGGAAACGATAAATGCTCTGCTTCACATCGCCGACCATGAAGCGGTTGCCTTTACCAGGACGCGTAATCAGGTTCACGATAGCCTCCTGGACCATATTCGTATCCTGATATTCGTCCAGTAAAATTTCAGCGAATTGCTGCTGGTATTCCAGAGCTGCTTCAGAAGGGGTATCCTGCTCAGGCGTCGAATCTCTGTGGCGCAAGATGCGCAAACAGTAATGCTCCAAGTCTGAGAAATCGAGCCAGCCCTTCTTCCGCTTAGCTCCTTCAAACCGTTCGCCGAAATCGCGCACGACATCCGCCATCGCTTGCATAATCGGAACGAGATCATTCAATTCCGTCAGAAACTCCTCGGGCGTACGCCGGAACAATTCATCCCGCAGCTGCTGCAGCCGTGCTTTCGCTTGATCGCGCAGCCGCTTCACCTGCTCCTGCAAAGATTTATCATATTGGTCTCCGCGGCAAGCGGCTAAGCGGCCAAAAGCCAACAGGTCAAAGGAGGCATGCAATTGTTCCCATGGTTCACGGTGAGCAGCCTCTGCCAGAGCTAGCGCTCCTGCAAGCTCTTGTTCCAGCGTCTGACGGTAAGGCTCAGGTCCTCCTGGAGCGTCCAGCAGCCGGTTCGCTTGGCGCAACAGTTGGGCGATGCCGTTCAGTGTGAGCCGTGCATCAGCCATGACGCTTTCTGCCCAGGACGACTGCCCGAGCTGGGCGATGCTTCTTACTTCGAACGCAGCCGCCATTTTGTTCAACCACGCGTCAGGCCACGGATGGCTGCGCGAGAAATCATATAGCCGCTGCACTAAGCGAAACGCGGCTTCATCGCTGCGTTCTCCGCTGAACCAATCGACCATTCGTCTAAATTCCGGTCCATCAGCGGCATAACGCTCTTCGAACAGCTCTTCCAGCACATCTTGGCGCAGCAGCTCCGTCTCCGTCTCATTGGCTATGCGGAAAGCCGGGTCAAGCGACACTGTCTGAAAGTGCCGCTGAATGACCTCTAGGCAGAAGGAATGCAGCGTCGTGATCGATGCGCGGTTCAAGAGAGCCAGCTGGCGGCGAAGATGCTCCGACTCAGGATTCTCCTCAAGCTCGCGTTCAAGCGCGAGCCGGATACGCTCTCTCATTTCTGAAGCAGCCGCTTTCGTAAAGGTCGCTACAAGCAACTGATCGACATGAACCGGAGCGAGCTCGTCACTAATTTTGCGGATGATGCGCTCGACAAGCACCGCTGTCTTACCCGAGCCAGCAGCTGCTGCAACGAGGACATTTTGTCCACCGTCGACGATGGCCCGCCACTGCTCATCTGTCCACGTGCTATCCGCAGGCTTCGACGGCAGTTCCTGGACAGCGAGTTCGTCGTTGCCCTGACCTTCCTCCACGACCGCGGTCTCGGGATAGGATAGAAAGAGATCAAGCTGCTCGCTGCCCGCGTTCGCATTCTGTTCAGATTGCGTGCGGCTGTCAACTTCCACATCATTTTTTTTATTGCTCGACTGTGCCATTTCCCGGCTCCCCTCCTTCCAGCTTCATCCACGCTTCCTCTTTCGTCAGCCGCGGGAGCAGATGATATTGATTGCCATCCACCAGCTCATCAAATTGACAAACCGGTTTAAACACACAAAAATCGCAAGCCTTCTTCGTCCCTAACCGGTATGGCTCGATCTGAACGTCTCCATCCGTAATGCGCGTTCCGATATGTTGGATAACCGACCGTACGGTGCGGCGCAGCACATCCCACTGCTCTGTCGTCGCGACGGAGGCGTTGCTGTAGAACGTTCCATCAGCTTTGACAGCAACCGGGAGAATGTCGGAGTAGCCCTTCTCCAACGGCTCATCCATCAATGCCACGACATCGCGGTCGGCTGTGACGAGGCCGCGCAATTTAAATTTCTTCAGCAGCTGATCGTATGCTTGCTCCATCGTTAAGCCGTTCGACGCTTGCAGCAGCGGATTATGAACGTGGAAATACAAGGTTCCGGCTGGCAGTGCCGCCGTCCCGAGCCATTGCTCCGCATACGTAATCAGCACGTCCAAGTACGTCAGCATTTGCAAGGACAGTCCATAAAAAACTTCATGCAGCTTCAAATCCGTTGCGCTTGATTTATAGTCAATAACCCGCAGCAGGACGCCTTGGTCATGAACCGCTTTGTCGACACGGTCGATCCGGCCGATAATTTCCATCGTGCATCCATTCTCGAGCGTAAAGCGGAGCGGTGGCAGCAGCTTGTCCGGCCCGAAGTCCATCTCGAGCGCAACCGGCTCGAAATGACCACGCTTCGCATGTTCTCCCAGAACGGAAGCGGCACGGCTGACGATATGCTTGAGCTTGCCGGATATATGCTCATAGCGTTTCGAGCTCAATAGAATTTCCCCTTGCAAACGGGGAGCCAGCAGATCCACGATACGATCGGCCTCAGCACGGCACTCCTCGGGGGTCAAGGCGGCCCACGTCCGGTTGTCAGCCTGCAAATCCATAGCAAAGCGGCTTAACGCAGCATGGAACAGCTGACCGATATCAGGCGCATCTAAGCGATACAAGCGGCGTTCTTTCAATTTCAAGCCATGTGATGCGAAATGAGAAAACGGGCAGGCAACGAAGCGCTCCATCCGGGATACACTCGTGCGCAGCTCCCTCCCATACAGCTTCCGGCTAGTGTTGGAAGCAAGCGCTTCGACTTGATTGCGGTAGACGAGCGAGCTCATCAAGGAGCTCAGCCGGTCATGCCATGCCGGCTGTAAGGCAAACCAGCGGTACACCTCCCACCACATTGCAGCGATAGGCCGGCCTTGCCGCCATTCTCTCAATTGGGCGACCAGATGCTTCAAGGCTGCTTCCGGATACGACACGAAAAAGGCTTGTTCTTCTTCGTTCATGAACTCGTTCGGCTCCGCGAGGATGAGCTGCTCCTGCACTTGTGGGAACAAGCTGCGGACATGGCGTACAATTTCGGACGGCAGCAGCGATTTGCCCTCTTCATCAGCAAGCGCATAGCTCATCCATAAGCTCTCGCTAGGCGAAGTTAGCGCTCGATAGATGGTAAAGCGCTCATCCAACAGCTTGCGGCGAATGCCGGGAGCGAGCTCCATCCCGATTTGCAACAGCACGTCGCGTTCGTGCTCTGTCAATACCCCGTCTTCGATCGGGCGGGCAGGAATGATGCCGTCGTTCACGCCTAGCACATATACATGCCGAATCTGGCCTGAGCGCGTCCGATCCATCGAGCCGATGAGCACCTGATCCAGCGCCGGGGGGACCAAGGCCATCTTCACGCTTTCAAATCCGGTCTCAAGCATTCCGGCGAACAGCTCGACAGACATCGCTTCTTCCCCAACCATCTCCACCATCTGATCCAATATGTTCAGCATCGCCCCCCATAGTTGGCGATGTTCACGCGCACGCTGCACTTCACCGTCAAGCAAAGCCTCTTGGCTCATGCGCTCCAGCTTCTGCGGCACGTTCAAATTCATCCAAAAGACGTACATTGCTTCACACATGCCGCGAACGTTTTTGCTGCGGGTCAGAGCGCGGGCAAAGGCCGACACAGGCTCCACGATAGCCTGGCGGCACCGTTCAACCCATTCAGGCGCTTCGCCACTCGGCCGCTGCTGACGTTCCTCATCCGCTTCAACCGGAACATCCGGCGCATCGGGGTCCAACGACAGGCTAGGTTCAGCGGGCCACGGTCGACCGTTCGTCCATCTGGATCCTGCAATGCCGCATGCGAGCACGTAATTTTCCAGTCTATCGAAATGCTCCCGTGTCATGCTCCCGTCTTCAGGCAGCAAAAAATCCGTCTTCACAAACCGGAACACGGCATCATAGCGCCAATGCCCAATCAAAATATCGAGTGCCGCACGAGTCATCTCCACGAACGGGTGATGCAGCACCGCCCGCTTCTGATCCGTAAAAAACGGGATGTTCGCATCAGCGAAAATGGTATCAATCAGTTCCCCGTAATCTGCTATGTTGCGCACCGTGACGGACATTTCGCGCCAACGAACGCCTTCGAACTGAGCGCGGCGCAACATATCGCGGGCGACCGCTTCGACTTCCACGCGGCGGTTCACGGCTGCATGTACAGTCACAGAGCTATTTGAAGACGGTGCTTTCCTCCCTTGGTTCGCGGCGCTCGCCGCTTCCTTATACGGCACTCTCCGTTCAAAGTGCCGTTCCAAATGGGAAAGCATCCCCGAGGCTGCAAAGCGCGGCAGCCGTGTCCCTTCCATTTCGTCGAGCTTCGTTATGCTGCCGATCTCCACCCCGATCGTATCCGCGATGTCTCTCATTTTCAGAAACGTCGTGGCCGTCGGGTGGAACAAGTTCAATTCATGCGGCGTATCCCCCAGATCGTAGACCCGATCCAAGCATAGCGTTAAGGTCACGTTCGGCGCATGCAGCATCAAGGATGCCAGAACGGCATATTCTTGCGGTGTAAATCCGTTAAAACCATCTATCCATATTGATGCCTCGCGCACATAGCTGGAATGAGGTATCCCCTCAGACAGCCGGGCAAGCACATCCTCTCCATCCAAATAATGCTCGGCGAGCTCCGCTTCGAACTCATGCATCACGCCTGCAATATCACGCAGCTTCGCGGACAATAGCGGCTGACCGTTCACATGGTTCTCTACGAATGTCAGGTGCTCATCTACCTCTGCAGCCTGAATGCGATACCGCTTCATTTCATCGAACAGCTCATTAAGCTTCTCGATGAATCCGAATTGCTCCGCCGCACCTGCAAACAATGGCAAATCAGCTTTGTGCCGCTGCAATATTTTGTACAGCAGCATCTTCTTCCCCTCTTCGCTTATCGGCGTCAAAGCCGTTCCGCCGGTTTCCTGCATGACGCGGTAGGCGAGTCGGCGGAAGCTTAGCACCTGCGCGCGCAGCATGCCCGGGATGTCCCCAGCCGAGATTAACGCATGCTCCGCTTGAAACGTCCCCTGCTCTGGCACAAGCAATATGACGGGCGGACCGTACGGCCTCTTGCTCAACTCATGCCGGATACGGTTCAATACGTACGTCGTCTTCCCGCTGCCAGAGCGTCCAATGACAAAATGTAACGGCAATGTTTATCCCCCGTTTCGAATCGTAACGACCAAACGTATCTGTTGATCAGGTAAAGTCTGTGTTACACTGTCGCTAACGATAAATTGTTACTTCATTAACAGCCTCTCTTCGGCAGCTGCGCCCTTTAAAAGGTTGTTTAAAAAGCTTCTTTTTGATCACGCACTTTAACTCTCAATTAGATCCATTATAGCATATTGTAATCTCGCAATAGAACGCATGTTTGGAAGCGATTCCAGTTATTTGCTTATAGGCTGGGGGATTAGTTTAGTTTCCATTTTAGAGCTTAGGTAAAGGAGGCACATACTCATGATCCACATCGTAAACGGAGATTGTACGGCAGATCGTCTCCGTCCGCTCGCCAAAAAGCATTGGAACGAAGACGTATGGGTGTACTCGGAATTGCTGACCGAAGGACCGGTATATTCTAAATTCGAACGTTATTTAGCATACCGCGCACTGCAATTGGAACGAATGTGCGCACTGCCGGCAGCCATCTACTTGCAGAAGAGCAACGAACAAGAACGGACATGGAAGTCGGACATACAATCCGCCACCCATATTGCTCTGTGGTTCGAGCATGATTTATTTGACATCACGATGCTGCTTCGTCTGGTCGATCGGCTGACCAGAGAGAACCCGAACGCCGAGCTGTACTGGATCGATATTGCCTCAGCTCCGGAACACGATCGGTATCAAGGGTTCGGTGTGTTGCATGCGGAGCAACTGCTTCCCTATCGCGATCAGGCCATACTGTTGACAGCAGAAGTGAAGGACTGGCTGCAAGGCGCTTGGCTCGCCTATACAAGCCCGAATCCGCTTAAGCTGGTGCAATGGGTGTACGAGTCGCAAGACATTCCCGCTCCGTATTGCGCGATCACGGAGGGACTCCGCTTTCACCTATCGCGATACCCAAGCACGCTCGATGGGCTCGGTGTCGCTGAACGCCTTACCTTGGAAGCGGTATCTCAAGGACAATCCTCATTTATTGAATGCTATCGCTATGTTGGGGATCGCTTGCCTGAATACGGATTGGGAGATTTGCAATATTGGGGCTACTTGAGGCGAATGACGGACGGAACACATCCGCTGCTCTGCCTCGCCCCTGATTCCGCTCCTCTTCCCGAACCGCTGCAGCCGCCACTTGCCGATGCTGGCCGGCTTGAGCTCACTTCGTGGGGACGGCAGACGTTGGCAGGAGAAGTGAACTGGGCTCTTGCAGGCGGATACGGCCGCTGGCTCGGCGGTGCTTTCATTACGAAGCCGCTTGAATAAGCATAACAATAACAACAAAGAGCACCCTGTCCACACTGCTATCATAACGGTGCAGGCAAGGTGCTCGATTAATAATTATTACTTGGAACGCACTTCAAATATAGCGAATTTTAAATAGTGTCCTTCGTCTACTCCTGCGATTTGCGGGTGATCTTTACCTGCTGGCCGCCACTCGATAAGCCGCAGCACTTTGCCCGCATCCTGCGCCGCATCGAGAATGGCCTGCATGAACTTATCGGGACGCATATGGTAGGAGCAACTGGCTGTCACGAGATAACCACCTTCGTTGATCAGCTTCATCCCGTGGAGATTGATGTCTTTGTATCCGCGGTAAGCCCCTTCGACGGCCCCGCGCGTCTTGGCGAAGGCCGGCGGGTCGAGGATAACGACATCCCATGTCCGGCCGCCTCCTGCCGTCATCGGCTTCGACGTATCCGCCTTCTTCTCACCATCCGCTCGTTCCACTCGCTCTTCGACACCGCGCACCTGTTCACGCAAGTAATCAAACGCATCGGCCACGACGAATTCCACCCGGTCCATGAACCCGTTCAATTCGACATTCCGTCGCGCGCTTTCCATCGCATGCTCAGAAATATCGAGACAAGTCACCTTCTTGGCACCATATTTACAAGCATTCAGCGTAAAGCTTCCCGTGTGGGCAAAGCACTCCAGAACTGTCGCTCCATCCCACCAAGGGTATGTTACCACTTTGCCGTTGGCGTTGACCGGAAGAAGCTCGATCCCGTTCTCACTTTCCATTTTTCGTCTTACGATGCCGCTGCGTCGGCCCCAACCGGTCATGAGCGGCGCAATGGATGCGCGGTTCTCCCGCTGATCGAAGAAATACCCGGTCTTCTGCCCTTCCGCAATGTCGACTTCAATGATAAGCTCATTCTCCTTGACGGTGACATGGCGCGGACATTCGCCATACAGCACGCCTGTCGTCTGTTCCAATCCTTCCCGTTCTCTAATTGGCACATCGCTTCGTTCGTAAATGCCGCGCGGCTGCATCACGTCAACCAAAGCACCTACGATGTCTTGCCGATGCACATCCATGCCGAGCGTCAAAATCTGAACGACCAGTACGTCATCAAATCGGTCTACGACAAGTCCCGGAAGGAAATCCGCTTCCCCATATACGAGACGATAAGCGGATGCGTTCGGCAGGAAACGGTCACGGTGTGACAGACACTGCTCTATGCGCGAACGAAACCATTCACGGTCCATCTTTTCAATGGGCTCATAAGCAACGACACGGACGACGATTTGAGAAGCTGGATTATAATAGCCTGTCGCCATATATTTCCCTTGCGCATTCAGCACATCAACGAGTGCCCCTGACACGGGCATTCCTTCCACTCGCTCCACTTCTGACTGGAACACCCATGGGTGGGAACGTTCAATCCGTTTTTTTCGAGAACGGTTTAATATGATGCTTGGTCTTAACAATTGCTTTTCCCCTTTCGGCTCATAGCTTGTCATCGTTGTCCCATCGGCGGCATAAGTTGAACCAAGGACAACATAATCGGCTGGTTTAAAAAGGACCCTTTTCAGTACCGAGAAGGTTGCAAGAACCCGACTTGTCAAACAACCTCTAAATGACAAAGGAGCATTCTATGTTTAAAGAAATTTGGTACCCGCTCTTCGGAGGCCTTGCCGTATTTCTGTTCGGCATGAAGACAATGGAGCTGGCCCTGCACGCGTGGGCGGGACCTTATTTGAATCAGTTTCTTCATACATCGACCCGTACACCTTTGAGAGGCATGCTGTTCAGCACCGGAATGACCGCACTGCTGCAGAGCAGCACCGCCATTACTGTCATTGCGATCGGGCTCGTCAACGCGGGACTGGTAAGTTTCTCGCGGACGCTCGGCATTATATTGGGAACGAACATCGGTACCTGCTTGACGACCGAGCTCATTGGGCTCAACATCAACCGATATGCGTTCCCGCTGCTGCTCGCAGCCGCTGGCTGCTGGATAGCCGCCGTTCTGGGCGACGAATACCGCCCAGCCTTGCTCAGCAGCCTGCAAGCTTGGTGCAGGCCGCTGCAGTACGGCTCGATTGCGGCTGCAGGCTTCGCGCTCATCCTGCTCGGCATCGAATGGATGAAGCAGATCGGCGAGCCGCTGCAGCAGCGGGGCTTGTTCGCGTGGTTTCTCGAACGCTCCGGCGACAGCCTGCTCTGGGCAGTAGCCGCCGGCATAGTTATCACCGCGCTCGTGCACAGCAGTGCGGCCATCATCGCCATGGCGATGGGCTTATCCGCCACAGGCGCACTGCCGGTCGAGGTCGGCATCGCCATCGTGATTGGCTCGAACGTCGGCACTTGCTTTACAGCGCTCATCGCCTCCCTCGGCGGCAGCCGCAGCGGACAATTCGTCGCCTGGAGCCACGTTGCCCTGAACGTCGGCGGCGCACTGCTCTTCTATCCGTTCATCGGTCAGCTGCACGTACTGTCCACATGGCTTACCGGCGATGCGGCGGGACAGATCGCCCGCGCGCAGACGATCTTTAATATTGGGAGCTCTCTCCTGGCGCTGCCGCTCTGTTATTTGCCGCTGTGGAACCGGCTCCGGTAATAATCGCAATGCCGGAGCTCGTGCCGATGCGGTTCGCCCCGGCTTGAATCATGGCAAGCGCGGTCGCTGTATCTCGCACCGCCCCGGACGCCTTCACGCCGATATGCGGGGATACATTCGCGCGCATAAGGCGAATGTCCTCCGCTGTAGCGCCGCCTTTACCGAATCCGGTTGACGTTTTGACAAAATGGGCGCCCGCCGCTTCCGATGCCCTGCAAGCGGCAATCTTCTGCTCCTTATTCAACATGCCTGTCTCGAAGATGACCTTGACGATCGCTTTGCCATCCACCATGCGGACTACTTGCGCGATATCCTGCTCAACCGTCTTATAGTCTCCCGCAAGCAGATGCCCGATTTGCAGCACCATATCGATTTCCGCTGCTCCGTCCTCCACCGCGCGCGCCGCTTCGAACGCCTTCGCCTGCGAAGCGTTCGCTCCAAGCGGGAACCCGCATACAGCCGCAATCCGCACATCGGATCCCGATAGCAGTTCCCGGCATGCAGGCACCCAGATTCCGTTCACACACACACTGAAAAACCGGTGCTGCTTCGCTTCTGTACACAGCTTCTCGATATCGCCGCGGCTTGCCTCCGGCTTAAGCAGCGTATGGTCGATCAGACCCGCCAATTGCGTAGGCTCCATCATGTTGCAGTCCCCCTAATTATCGGATTTGCTTATGAATTGGAATCGATTCAGATTGCTCACTCGCTTCGTTGCAGCGGCTATTACTGAATTAACTGAATTTCCAGCTCCTCACACGCTTTAAGAAGGATGTGATCATTATTATCATAGCCGGACCCCTTTTGTTTCACCCACGCTTCCTGCGGAGCAAACCAGTCCACACTGCGAATTTCCTCAATTTGAGCCTGTAAATCACCTGTTTCCGCCTCTACGAGGTAATAGTGCACTTCCTTATCGACGGTACCCACTTGCGGGAGAGCATATTGATAATAGATCGTGTCGAGCTTGGAAACGATGCGGCCCCGAATCCCAGTCTCTTCCCAAATTTCGCGCAACGCCGTTTCCTCGATCGTTTCCCCCGGCTCCATTTTCCCTTTGGCTAACGAAATTTTGCCGTAACGATCTTGAATCAATTGGAATTCCAGCTTTTCTCCACGTCTGCGATACACTACACCGCCGGCTGATATCTCTTTCATAAGGCATTCCTCCAACATGAAAACTTAAATATTAGTGTGTGTTCAAAAGCGGCCACTCTTAGCAACCTCTATTATGTATATCCTAACTGAAAAGAAGGAGGATTTCACCTTCTCCCTCATAAAGCGGAAGCTGAAATCCTCCTTGTTCATATTACATGTTAGCCGCTTGCGAAGTGATGTTTGCACCTTGTCCCATGACGCGGGTCAACACGCCTTGGCATTCGTTGACACCCGCTTCCGTAATCTTGACGCGGCATATTTGTCCGATGAGGGATTCATCGCCTTCAAAGATCACTTGAATGTAATTATCCGAATACCCCATCAGGTTGCCTGCGCCCGGAGCACCATTAGTATAGCGTTCCGGAATAATGTCCACGACATCACCAACGAACTGCTCCGCATATGCAAGCTGCATCTGCTCGGACAGATCGATCAGTTCATGCACCCGGGCATGCTTCACTTCTTCATCCACTTGGTCTTCCATGCGCGCAGCCGGTGTACCAGTACGCTTCGAGTATGGGAATACATGCATTTCAGAGAAGCCTACTTGCTTCATAAATTCATAGCCTTGGCGGAAATGCTCATCCGTCTCTCCGGGAAAACCAACGATGACATCCGTCGTAATGGCCACATTCGGCATCGCTTCTCGAATACGCGCAATTTTAGTGGAGAATTCTTCTACCGTATATTTGCGGCGCATGCGCTTAAGCACTTCATCATTGCCTGCTTGCAGCGGAATATGAAGATGGCGGCACATTTTTTCCGATTTGTTGAGCACCTCTATCATGCGATCGTCGATTTGACTTGCCTCAATAGAACTGATGCGCACCCGCTCCAACCCGTCGATTTTGTCCAAATCCCATAACAGATTGGTCAGGTCATAATTGTCCATATCATCGCCATAACCGCCCGTATGGATACCGGTGAGTACAATCTCCTTGTAGCCCGCTGCGACAAGCTGGCGTGCCTGCTTCAGAACGCTGTCTGATTCACGGCTGCGTGACAGACCGCGTGACCACGGAATAATGCAGAAGGTACAGAAATTGTTGCAGCCTTCCTGAATCTTCAAGAAGGCGCGCGTCCGCTCTGCGAAGTCCGGCACGTCCAGTTCCTCGAACGCACGGGTCTTCATAATGTTGCGGACCGCATTAATCGGCTTGCGTTCCGCATGCAGCTCACGAACATAATCCATCAATTTATCGCGATCCTGGGTACCGATAACGAGATCGACGCCAGGTATGTCGAGTATTTCCGCCGGCGAAGTCTGCGCGTAGCAGCCTGTTACGGCAATGATGGCGTCGGGATTGCGGCGCACGGCTCGCCGAATAATTTGGCGGCTCTTCTTATCTCCCGTATTCGTAACCGTACACGTATTGATCAAGTAAACGTCTGCCGTTTGTTCAAAATCAACTTGTTCATAGCCTTCATTTTTAAACAGCTGCCAGATCGCTTCCGTATCATAGAAGTTCACTTTACAGCCCAGTGTATAAAATGCAACTGATGGCATCGTTCACACTCCTCCCAGCTCTCCGAATTGATACATGATGCAGGTGCATGCCGCCATCCCTGCTGTTTCCGCTCGCAGTATGCGCCGCCCCAAGCTGACGCAGCGAGCACCAGCCTCCACCGCAGCTTCGACCTCACGCAATGAAAACCCGCCTTCCGGACCGATAATGACCAGAATGCGAGCTTCCTGTTGCGACTGCTGTGCCTTACTGTGGAACGTCTTATGAAACGGTTCGAGCACATCACGCAGCAGCGTTCCGACTTCATCCTCATAGCATAGCAGCACGAGATCGTATTCACTGTAGTGCTCCGTTAGCGCCTTCCAGGACACAGTCGAATCGATCGCGGGCACGCGATTGCGGTGTGACTGCTCTGCTGCTTCTTTCGCAATCTTGCCCCACCGTTCTAGACGCTTTGCTTCCTTCTTCTGATCGTATTGAACGATAGTTCGCTCCGATACGAAAGGGATGAAGCGCGCCGCGCCGATCTCGGTGCACTTCTGAATGATAAGCTCCATCTTGTCGCCTTTCGGCAAGCTCTGAGCAACAGAAACAAGCACGGCCGGCTCCCGGTCCGCCGCCAACAGCTCCACGATACGCGCTTCCACGGCGCCGTTCTCGCAGCGTTCGATCATCGCCTTCGCTTCACGGCTGGCACCGTCGCTCACGATGACAGTGGCGCCGGGCTTCGCTCGCATTACATTCACAATATGGTGCGCGTCACTGCCTGTAATTTGTATGTGTTGTTCCCCGAACTGTTCCGGGGCAATAAAGTATTTTTGCATCGTAATCAACATTCCCCATCATACATGTTTTGCGCTTGATGCGCTACCGTTGACAACATTTTTCAAACGCAACCAATCCCGTAAGCTATCCTCCGCATTATCTGCCGACGATGAACAGCGCAGCTTTCGAGAACTCGAATACAATCGGCTCAATAAGACTAAACAACGGCTGGATCGTTACTTTGCGCAGGCCCGGAATAAACACGATAAGCAAGAAAATAAATATAGACCATTGCTCAAACTGCTGCAGACGAATCCGTACTTGACGCGGCGCCAAATCCTCAATAATGCGATAACCATCAAGCGGCGGCAGCGGAATGAGATTGAACAAGAACAGCAGCACATTGAAAGTAATGAAATAATTCAAGAAATAATAGATTGCAGCATGCCAGCGCTCAGATGATTCCAAATTCACGAAGCCGTATTTCAAGCCCAGATGAAATAGAAGCGTACCGAGAAACGCTAACAGCAAATTGCTTACCGGCCCCGCCGCGGAGACGACAATGCCCATGAGACGCGGATGCTTGAAATTATCCCGGTTGACCGGTACCGGCTTCGCCCATCCGAAGCCTGCGATTACAAAGAACAGCAGGCCAAGAAAATCAATGTGCTTCGTCGGGTTCAGGCTGACCCTTCCGAGCATCTTCGCTGTCGGATCCCCGAACTTCCACGCGAAGAAGGCATGGGCGAATTCGTGCACGGTAAAGGCAACCAAGAGGACGAGCACGAGAAAAGGGAGCAGCTCAAGCTCGACAAAAAATATTTTATTAAAAAAATCCATATCGTTTTTTCCGCCCTTCTAGGAAGGTTTGCGCGCAACGATCGCGACCCAATCCGCTTCCCGATGCTTCGCTTCGATTATAAATCCGTTAGCTTTCAGCGCCTCTTCCACTACCTCTTCCTTATTTTTGTAAATACCGGAAGTGATATAGATACCTCCAGGCTGAAGCGCCGCAAGCACATCCTCGATAAAGAGCAGAATAATTTCAGCCAATATATTCGCCACCACGACTTGGACCGGAAGCGTAACGCCGAGATCGGTTCCTTCCTCCTGCCCGCTCGTCTTGATGATGTGCAGCAAATCGCCCTCGCGAACCGTAATATCGGACTCCAAGCCATTAAGGCAGCTGTTTTCGTTTGCGCTTAATACGGCTACAGGATCCAAATCAATTGCGAGCACGTGCTTGGCTCCTAATTTACATGCGCCGATCGCCAGAATGCCGGAGCCTGTTCCGACGTCGATTACGTCTTCTCCACCTTGAATGACACTCTCCAGCGTGCGGAGACACAAGGAAGTGGTCGGATGCGTACCTGTGCCAAAGGCCATTCCGGGGTCAAGCTCAATAATCTGTTCCCCTTCACCCGGACTATATGGTTCCCAAGTCGGCTTGATCGTCAACCGTTCCGTTACTCGGATCGGCTTGAAATATTTCTTCCACGCATTAGCCCAGTCGTCTTCATGAACAGTGCGCCACGACATGACTGCCTCTCCTGGATCGATGTCGTACGTGCGAAGCTCTTCGATACGTGCTTTCACCTCGGCTTCAATGGCGCGCAGATTGGAGCCATCGGCAAAATAACCTTGCACGATAGCTTGTCCTTCCGGAATATCGTTCAGCGGCAGATCATACAATTGACCGAACGAAGTATCCCGTTCCTTGTTCAGCGTACCCGATTCTTCAATCGTCACACCGCCTGCTCCC
The DNA here is from genome assembly GCF_023713585.1 of Paenibacillus sp. MER TA 81-3. Taxonomy (NCBI): domain Bacteria; kingdom Bacillati; phylum Bacillota; class Bacilli; order Caryophanales; family Paenibacillaceae; genus Paenibacillus; species Paenibacillus sp. MER TA 81-3. The sequence continues at coordinate 252,462 of NZ_JAMAWB010000008.1, read as the reverse complement.
GCTTCATGCAGGAAATTCGATATCATTTCAATGGCTTCTTCTGTCGTATGTATCGTTAATTCATGCCAATGCACGATCGCACATCCCCCTATGCCTCATTCTATTTTTATGATGTCTACACATTCTATTTATTGTACACAAAAATAAAACTCCATACAACGAGCGCTCATCATGAGTCATTCGAATGCAGGAGTTTCATTCCGGTAGTTATCGACACGACCGCACATTCTATTCGTTCAGCGGAGTGCCGTCATGTTCGCGCAGGACGGCATATACTTGGTCCAATGTTGATTCGGTAACGTCAGCGCTTACGATATACCCTTCATTGGCTTGGGTAACTCGAATGTCATGGGCCCGCAATACGCTCAGCTTTCGTTCACACATATCGGCTGCCGCTCCGGCGGCAAACCGTGCCTCGACATATGTCACGACTGCTCAGCCCGTTCATCTGCCTGATTCGCGCGCTCCAATGCCTTCATGTCTTCCGCATCGGCTTGATCCATCGAGAACTCGACATCCTCATTTTTGCCAAGGGAGGCGTTGGATCGGCTGACGACCGCGTCGGCCTGTTCTGTGTAATTGCTCGCATTGCGTCTGTGATTATCCCGGTACGTGCTCATCATTACATCCTCCTTATGCTGTCAAGTCAAGCTTGGCATAACAGGAGTAGCATTTCACAATTCAAGCAAAACCATTCGCTGTTCCGAGATGCTCCTTAAGAAACACCGCCACGTTCCTTACATACCCGCCGCCATTCTCATGGCCTGAGAACGGATAATCAAGGATTCGCTTGGGCGAAGTCATACGATTATATACGGCGTATATTGTCTCCGGCAAGCAAATCGGATCCTTCCAGCTAACTGACATGAGCACAGGCTGCGTGATCAGATGAGCGTGATGCAGCAAGTCAAAATAACTCAACGTGCGGATCACCTGCTCGAGCCGCTCGGGATGACGCGCCACATAATCGGAAGCTTCCGATATAGAGCCTGCGGAGTGCATAAGGGCATAATCCATATGGCACAGGTTCGGAACGCCAGCGACGACGGCCGCGATGTTCTTCTCCAGTGAGGCAAGCAGCAGCGCCAGCCCGCCGCCTTGACTGGAACCGGCCGCAGCGATGCGTGCCGCATCGACTTCCGGCTGCTCGCACAGCCATTTGAACGCTCGCCACGCATCGACAGCAACTGCGCGGTAATAGCACTGCTTCGGATCCGTAATCCCCTGGGTTATCCATCCGCGCACCATACCGGATGTGAGCGGCAATTCGTTGCCTGTATCCCCGCCTTGCCCACGGATATCAATCGCGAACACGGCGTAGCCCATCAGCACGAACATGGCGTAATCTTCCGGCATTCCTCTGCTGCCTGTATACCCGTGCACCTGCAATACACATGGCACTGGCTTCCCATCGTATCGCTCTACAGCAGGGACGATGAACCAGCCGTGTATCGGCGTCTCGTCGAAGCCTTCATAAGTGACATCATATACTTTCATATATGGATAGGGTGTATTTACGAGCTTCCGTACGCTCCGCATAGGTCTCTGTTCGGCTTGATGCAGCGTTTCCTGCCAGAAGTCGGTGAAATCAGATGGCGCATAGCTGTCAGCAGTCGTGTGCAGCAGCGTGTGCTTTCGTAGTTCTAGCGCATTCATTCACAGTCACCTTCCGCTTTCACTTCAATGATGTTTGATAGATTCGTATCCGCTATATGAACAGTTGTTTCGACATCATTTTCGACATCAATCTGCTAATTCCTCTTCTTGACACGGTCAGCGCCATGGTCCGCATAATGCTTCCACAGCTCTTTGCTGGAGGTGGTCACCGCTACGGCCCCTGCGCCAAGCGCTTCATCCACATCCGCGGTCGTCCTGATGAATCCGCCGGCAAGAAGCGGGATGTCAGGCCCCTGCTTGCTCTTGTTCATGACATGCAGCATCGGGCTCGGCAGCACTTCGATAAAATCGGGATTAGTCTTTTCCAGCAACGAACAGCTCTTCTCGAAGGAGCTGTTGTCGATGAGGAAAATGCGTTGTATCGCAATAACGCCTTTCTGCTTGGCCCGTATAATGACGTTCGCTTTCGTGGACAGCAGACCATAAGGATTGAATTCCTGACATAGAAATTCTGCCGCGTAGCTATCGCTTTGCAGTCCTTGTATCAGATCGACGTGCAGCAGCAATTTTTTTTGGTACGGATGGGACATCTGAAATATAGGCTTTAATTGCGCAATATGAACATCAAGCAAGACCAAGTATTCAAACGGACTAGTGAGTAGTTTCTCAAAATCCTTCATCTGCCGGACGGCTGGCAGGATTTGCTGATTGGCAAAATACATCGTTTGGCCCTCCCGTATTAGAGGTTGTTCAATAAGCCCTCTTTTGAACACGCACTATTTATAATGCTTAGACTAACATTGCACATTTTCTATATGTAAATCTACGAATATCGTACTTCCAGCCATTGAATGAGTCAATTTCTATTTTGTCAATCGTTATTCTTTCGTTTTCAATGTTAAAATGGTGTTGATTTTTAATATTTTGTGAATTATACTTGGTGCAAGTTAATATCCGGTTTCGTGAAGCGGAGAAGACCATTAGTGATTCAGATAGCGTTGACAGCTATTTGGCAGTCTTATGGTCTTCTTTTTTTCTGAACTAGACGTTACTATAACTTATCCTAAGGGGGATACAACCACATATGAGTCCTATCGGCAAGGACCTTCCTAGAAACAAAGACTCGGGACTGCGACTGCTGACAGTCGGTCTGCTGTATCTCAGTCCCATGCTTATCATTATGCTTGTATTCACGTTCTACCCCATGTTGAAAACGCTTTATTATAGCTTCTACACGACGAATGCGCACGGCATACCGGTACTGTTTGTCGGTCTGGACAATTACATTCAATTGTTTCAATCCGACAGCTTTCTCACTAGCTTGCGCGGCACCTTTCTCTATGTGCTGTACACTGTGCCTCTCGGCGTGGCCATCGCCTTCTTTCTTGCCATCATATCGAGCGAGCGGCTGCGCGGCATCCAGTTCTTTCGCGTTATTTTCTCATCTACCATCGGAGTGTCGGTTGCCGCGGGGTCAATGATCTTCTTGTTCCTGTTCCATCCGAGCATCGGATTTCTGAATCATGTGCTCGATTGGATCGGTCTCGCCCCGATTCACTGGCTCACCAATCCGAAATGGGCACTCATTTCCGTTGCCGCTACAAGTGTCTGGATGGGTATAGGCTTTAACTACATCATACTGCTCGGCGGAATTCAAGGAATACCGGAAGACATGTATGAAAGCGCCAAAATCGACGGTGCCGGCTATTGGGTCCGCTTGTTCCGCATCACGCTGCCAATGGTATCACCGACCCTCTTCTTCGTCATCATCGTCACCGTCATACATTCGTTCCAATCATTCGGCCAGATCGATATTCTCACCAAGGGCGGACCCGCAGAATCAACGAATCTCATCGTCTATTCCATCTATCAGAATGCATTCATCCACTACAAATTCGGCATTGCGAGCGCTCAGGCCATCATCCTGTTCCTTATCGTGCTGATTGCTACTATCATTCAATTTAAAGTCGGGGAAAAGAAGGTGCACTATCAATGAGAATATCCCTTTATCAGAAAGGTTTATTCTACTTTCTGCTTATCGCGGCATCTGTCCTCATGTTCTTTCCGATTGTGTATGCCGTGCTTGCAAGCTTGATGACGCCAGAGGAAATTATGACGGGGAAGCTGTTTCCCGCCAGCTTCATGTTCGACAATTTCACGCTTGCGTTAAAGAGCGTTCCGCTGATGAAGTTTATGCTGAACAGCCTAATCATTTCGCTTACCGTTATGCTGGGGCAGATCATCGTCTGCTGTCTGGCCGCCTATGCGATCGTATTCATCCCTTTCAAAGGGCGCAACTTCATCTTTTTCCTGCTCATCTCTACGATGATGATTCCATGGGAAGCAACGATGATTCCGAACTACTTGACGATTGTCGGACTGAATTGGGTGAATACATACCAAGGGCTGTCCTTGCCTTTCTTCGCCCTTGCGTTCGGTGTCTTTCTGCTGCGTCAGCATTTCCTGACCTTGCCGCACGAACTGCATGAATCCGCTCAGCTCGAGGGATGCGGTCGTTTGCGGTATCTCGTGTCGTTCGTCATCCCGCTCTCCATGCCAATGCTGAGCGCACTGGGCGTATATGGATTTTTGACGACCTGGAACATGTATTTATGGCCGCTGCTGACGACGACGAACAACAATGTCCGCACCATACAGATCGGACTCAAAATGATGCAGGCGCAAGAAACGAATACGAATTGGCCGGTCGTTATGGCCGGAGTCGTTATCGTGCTTGTCCCAACACTGCTATTCTTGTTCCTTAGCCTTAAGCAGCTTAGACGCGGCTTGATGTCAGGAGCATTGAAAGGATAAATGATTATGAGGGGGATTCATTGCAATGAAAAAAATAAGGTTGGTGCTGCTGTTGTCTGCGGCACTCGTAATGACTGCGGTAGGCTGCAGCAATTCGTCAAATTCGGAAGCGAGGAAATCAGACGACGGGCGCATCAAAGTGACATTCTGGCACGCCATGAGCGGCGCGAGTGGAGAGCTCATCAGCAAGATGGCAGACGATTACAATAAGAAGCAGGACAAATATGAGGTAGATGCGATCTTCCAAGGCTCCTATGAAGAATCGTTAACAAAGCTGAAGACCGTAGGCGGCACGTCAGAAGCGCCGACATTGATGCAGGTGCAGGAGATCGGCACGAAATATATGGTGAACAGCGGCTATGTTCAACCTGTGCAGGATTTCATCGATAAAGACAAATTCGATCTCTCTCAATGGGAGGAGAATATCTTAAGCTATTATCAAATCGACGGCAAGCTGTACTCCTTTCCATTTAACACTTCTAATGCGATTTTGATTTACAATAAAGATAAGTTCAAGGAAGCCGGACTCGACCCAGAGAACCCTCCCAACACGTTTGGCGAAATTCGCGCGGCAGCGAACAAGTTAACGAACGACGCCAACAATGAAAAAGGCTTTGCCCTGCTTGTGTACGGCTGGTTCATCGAGCAGTTGATTGCTAACCAAGGCGCCGACTTCGTCGACAACGGCAACGGACGTGACGGGCTTGCGACGAAATCTCTGCTCGATTCTCCCGAAAGCCTTGGCATTTTTGAGTGGCTGAATGATATGAATAAAGAAGGGACTCTTGGCAATTACGGCCGTAAATGGGATGACATCCGCGCAGCGTTCAGTGCGGGTAAAGTTGCCATGTACTTGGATTCAACCGCAGGTATCGCAGGGGTCATGAAAGCTTCCCCATTCGAGGTCGGCACAGGCTTCCTCCCGACGCCTGACGGCAAGGAGCCGAACGGAGTCATTGTCGGCGGGGCATCGCTATGGCTCATGAACAGCGTGGCAGAGGAAGAGAAGGAAGGTGCTTGGGATTTCACGAAATACGTCACCGAACCTGCCGTGCAGGCGGAATGGGCTGCTGGAACCGGATATTTCCCCATTACGAAAGCAGCACATGAAGAAAAGCTGCTCAGAGACAAATATGCTGAAGCCCCTCCATTTTTGACAACGGTAAAACAATTGCAGCTTACGAAGCCCGGTACGGCCACGCGCGGCGCCCTCATCTCCGTCTTCCCGGAAACGCGCAATGAAGTAGCGACTTCCATCGAGAAGCTGTACCAAGGCGACGAACCGAAGAAGGTCGTCGATGAATTAACGGCTAAGGTCAACAAGCTAATCGAAGAGGACAACAAAATTAACGCTCCAAAATAGAGCAGTGCACAATGCGGGCAAGGCAGGGCGGGCACCCTTGAGCGGGAGCGGCTCTCCGCCTGTCATGCCCCCCCTTTAAAATAAATCATGAAAGGTCGATGATGATGATGTTCGTATTTGCACACCGTGGCGCATCGGGGTATGCGCCCGAGAATACGATGGCCGCATTTCGCAAGGCGGTCGACATGGGTTGTGATGGCATCGAGCTGGACATTCAGCAAACGAAAGACGGGCGACTCGTCATTATTCACGATGAGAACGTGAAGCGAACTACGAACGGCAGCGGATATGTCGCAGATTGTACATATGAAGAGCTGTGCAAGCTGGATGCGGGCAGTTGGTTCCATTCCGACTTCGCGAAGGAACGGCTGCCTTTGCTGGATGACTATTTGGACGCCATAGCCGATACCGGGTTGATGACGAACATCGAAATCAAAAATGTGCCTTTTTTCTACAAAGGAATCGAGCAAAAGCTCATTCAAGCGTTATCCTCACGCGGCATGCTAGATCGCGTCATCGTCTCTTCCTTTGATCATTATGCGTTGGCCACCATCGCCGAGCTGGAGCCTAGAATTAAGCTTGGCGTGCTGTTCGGCGATCGGCTGTTTGAGCCCGCAAACTACATTCGCTCGCTGCCATTCCCAGTATATAGCGTGCATCCGCACTTCTCCTTCGCGAACGAAGCATTCATTTCAGCGTGCCATGACATCGGCAGCAAAGTATATGCCTATACGGTTGATAGGCCAGAATGGGCCGTAGCTCTGCGCTCCGCAGGCATCGACGGCATCTTCTCGAACGTGCCGAATTACGTTAAAGTGGGTATTTGAGGCGGGCTGCAAGAGCAGCAACGGCTCTCCCGCAGACCAGCCGAAGCCTGCACTGCGCAAGCTTCGGCTTTGTCATGTGCAGCGTGTCGGAGCGATCCGAGTCAAGCCTGCCGCTTCATTGCACGGGTGTCGTCGCATAATGAATTTCATTCTCAGCTTGCCGCACATAGCGTTCCTCCGTCGAGGCATCCCATCCTAATAATTCCGCCATGCAGCGGGTAACCGGCTTCAGCCACTCCTTCGCTATCGAGATCCGAAAGTTCACAGCACCTGTTCGTCGAGCGATAAAGTCAACCGGTCGCGTTACCATTTCCGCCTCCAGTCCATAGACGAGCGCAGCCATGACGTCCGCTGGTAATCCGTACGGATTGCCTGCTTGTTGATAATGCTCCATACGAGAAAGCACATGCTGAACGTTCGTTCCGTATAACGTGACCAACTCCTTAGCGCGCGCTTCATTCAAGCCGATCGCTACGCCGCGGCGCGTCCATTCCGCACAAAAGGCGGCAAACGGCCCCGTCACATCACCTCCCGACAATACAACGCGGTCTGTCGTGCAGCTCGGATAGTTTTTCCCTTCGCTAGTTCCCAGTTGATTCGTTACAAGATCAACGACGCGCTCCGCCATCTTGCGGTATCCTGTGAGCTTGCCGCCGGCAATCGTAATCAACCCGGACGGAGAGAGGAAGATTTCATCCTTGCGCGACAGCTCGGAAGGTGATTTCCCATCCTCGTGTATAAGCGGACGAAGCCCTGCCCACGAAGATTCAACATCGGCCTCAGTTAGGGATATCGCCGGGAACATGTAATTGGCCGCCTGAAGCAAATAGAGCAAATCGTCACGTGTCATGCGGGGATGATCCAGATCGCCCTCGTAATTCGTGTCCGTCGTGCCGATATACGTCTTGCCGTCTCGCGGAATGGCAAATACCATGCGGCCGTCTGGTGTATCGAAGTAGATTGCCTGCCGCAGCGGGAAGCGGGACTGATCGATAACGATATGAACGCCTTTCGTCAAGTGAAGGCGTTTGCCCGTCTTGGAGCGATCAAGCTCGCGCAGCGTGTCTACCCAAGGGCCAGCCGCATTCACTACTTTGGCGGCGGAAATCGTAATGGTCGTGTTGTCATTCATATCCCGGGCCGTTACGCCGATTACACGTCCGTTGTCATCGTAGACGAACGACTCGGCCTTAATATAGTTAAGCGCCGTAACCCCCTGCGCTGCCGCGCTCTTCATAATTTCTATCGTCAAGCGCGCATCATCAGTCCGGTACTCGAAATAGTAGCCGCCGGCTCTCAGCTTATCGCTGCGCAGGAGCGGTTCCTTCTCAAGCGTTTGCTCCTTGCTCAGCATTGTTCTGCGTTCTGCTCGCTTTACCCCTGCAAGCCAATCGTACACATATAAGCCAATCGAAGTAGCCCATCTCCCGTAAGTGCCTCCCTGAATTATCGGCATCAACATCCGTTCAGGGACGACGACATGAGGAGCATTGTCGTATACGATCGCCCGCTCGCGTCCAACTTCGCGCACAAGATTGATTTCCCCTTGCTTCAAATAGCGCAAGCCCCCATGCACAAGCTTCGTGGAACGGCTGCTCGTGCCAGCGGCATAATCCTGCATCTCGATAATTGCTGTATTCAAGCCTCTGACCGCTGCATCCAGCGCGATGCCGGCTCCTGTAATGCCCCCTCCGATGATAAGCAGGTCATAGCCATCGGATTGAAGCTGTTCACGAATCTGACGTCTGTTCAAGCTGGAAAATGATGATTGAGTCATGGCGAATGTCCTTTCCTGTACGGAGAAAAAAGAAAAGGACCACAACGATCGCATTGGCACTCAATGCGTGGTTGTGGTCCTGTCCATATCTCCGACCAAATTAATGAACTTATACTTGTATGATAAATGATATTGACAATGATATCAATAGGTGATTATACGGAATTACCGATTGAAGATGGCATCAAAAAATCGCCTCAAGACGTGCCACCTGTCGAATCGTATGGTATGGGCTCTTCTCCATGAACGAAATGTGCCGTTTTCGTGCAGTGCCGCGTTCAGACGGTCATTGCTTTATCCGCCCCTTTGCTTCGTTCTCCCCTTCTATCAGAAGGCAGCATGCACATCCATGACTCTGGTTCATTGCCATACAGAAGGCGGCTCGTCCTAGAATGATTACGGGGAACCTGTAGTCATGATCACCCCCTTCATGGCATGATATCTAAATGAAACGGCATCTGTGTACCTGTTCGTTCCTCGATGTGAACCATCCTGACTGATTGGGAGAATGGAGCTAAGAGCCGTGATATACATGCATGCCCGACAACCTGTATTCATTTTAAAGAGTAGCTGGTTGCCAGGCTGAACCAAGGGGAGCATTTTGAGCGATAAACACGGGACGGGCCCCGTGACCGGACTTGCACCGGTTAGCGGATGCGTGCCTCTGGGTTTGCATATTAAAAAAACCACGTCTCTATCTTTTACGATAGAGTCACGTGGTTAGAGTCTACTACTAGACTAATCGCCGCGGAAAGCCCTCTTCATGCGATCAAAAAACGATTCTTCATGGCCGCCATTCGGCTGCTCGCCGCCAATTTCGGCGAACTGACGCAACATATCCTTCTGCTCGTCAGACATTTTCGTTGGCGTCACGATGATGACTTTGACATGCTGATCCCCTTGTCCGTGACCGCGGAGACGCGGAACACCCTTGCCGCGCAGGCGGAAGAATGTGCCCGTTTGCGTGCCGGCAGGAATTTTCAGCTTTACTTTTTCCGTTAACGTCGGAATTTCAATTTCATCGCCCAATGCCGCTTGAGCAAAGGTGAGCGGTACTTCGCAGTAAATGTCATCACCGTCGCGTTCGAAGAACTCATGAGATTTGACACGAATGACAATATATAAGTCGCCATTCGGACCGCCGCGCAGTCCGCTTTCCCCTTCACCGCTCATGCGAAGCTGCGCTCCATCATCCACACCACCGGGGATGCGCACGTGAATTTTGCGCTGATTTTTCAACGAACCCGCACCGTGACACTTTCCGCATTTTTCGCGGATAATTTTCCCTTTACCTTGGCAGACCGAACATGCACGACGATTCACCATGCGGCCGAACGGTGTGTTCTGCACCACTTCTTGCTGCCCCGTACCGTGGCAGGCAGTACAATTATCCGGCTTCGTGCCGGGCTTTGCTCCTGTACCGAAGCAGGTATCGCATTGCTCTGTGCGCGGAATCGTAATGTCCGTTTCTTTGCCGAACACCGCTTCCTTGAACTCGATTTGCATCGTGTACTGCAGGTCGCTGCCACGCTGCGGCGCATTCGGATCTTTGCGGCCGCCGCCGCCAAAGAACATATCAAAGATATCACCGAACCCGCCGAAGTCGCCGGAAAATCCGCCGCCGCCCATACCTTGGTTCGGATCGACGTGCCCGTATTGATCATACACCGCCCGCTTTTGGTCGTCACTTAGCACATCGTACGCTTCTTTTACTTCTTTGAACTTATCCTCCGCGTCCGCTTCCTTGTTAACGTCCGGGTGATATTGACGCGCAAGCTTGCGATACGCCTTCTTCACTTCGTCGTCGCTCGCCCCTTTGCCTACGCCGAGCACCTCATAATAATCTCGTTTCGCCACTATTCCACCCCCATACACTTGTAGCACGAATTACAAAAGGAAAGTCAAAGCCGAGTCACCCCGGCTTTGACCTGACCGTCGAATGCTTATTTCTTGTCTTCGTCCACGACTTCGTAATCTGCATCAACGACGTTGTCTTTCTTCGCTGCGCCGTCTTGTGCGCCTTGCTCTGCCTGCTGCGCCTGAGCTGCTTGCTCATACAGCTTAACAGACAATTGCTGTACAATTTCCGTCAGCTCTTCTGTAGCCGCCTTGATTTGGTCTACATCGTTGCTTTCGAGTGCTGTTTTCACTTTTTCTTTCGCTTCGTTCGCTTTATCGATTTCAGCTTGTTCCACTTTGTCGCCCAAATCTTTCAGCGTCTTCTCGGTCGTATATACCAATTGGTCTGCCGTGTTCTTCACTTCGACCATTTCTTTGCGTTTTTTGTCTTCTTCAGCATGCAATTCTGCTTCTTTCATCATACGATCGATTTCCTCGTCGTTCAAGCCGCTAGAAGACGTGATTGTAATATTTTGACTCTTGCCTGTGCCTTTATCAAGCGCAGACACTTTTACGATACCGTTCGCATCGATATCGAACGTAACTTCGATTTGCGGTACGCCGCGTGGTGCCGGAGGAATGTCCGCCAACATAAAGCGTCCCAGCGTCTTATTGTCCGCCGCCATAGAGCGCTCGCCTTGCAGTACGTGAATTTCTACGCTCGTTTGGCTGTCAGCATACGTCGAGAAGATTTGCGACTTGCTTGTCGGGATCGTCGTGTTGCGTTCGATCATCTTCGTAAATACGCCGCCAGCTGTTTCGATGCCGAGGGAGAGCGGAGTGACGTCGAGCAATACGACATCCTTCACGTCCCCGGTCAATACGCCCGCTTGTACAGCTGCACCCAAAGCTACAACTTCATCCGGGTTGACGCCTTTATGAGGATCTTTGCCCGTCAGCTTCTTAATCGCTTCTTGAACGGCAGGAATACGTGTGGAACCACCAACGAGAACGATCTTATCGATGTCCGCAGGTGTCATGCCCGCATCCTGCATCGCTTGGCGAGTCGGTCCGAGCGTACGCTCTACCAGCTGCGCAGACAATTCTTCGAATTTGGCACGTGTCATGTTCACTTCCAAGTGCTGAGGCACGCCATCAACGACAGTGATAAACGGCAAGCTGATCGTCGTCGTCAATACGCCGGACAATTCTTTTTTCGCTTTTTCCGCAGCATCTTTCAGACGTTGAACCGCTGCTTTGTCTTTTCTCAAGTCGATGCCATGTTCTTTGTTGAACTCAGCTGCGAGATAATCGATGATGACTTGGTCGAAGTCGTCACCGCCCAATTTGTTGTCGCCGCTTGTCGCTTTTACTTCGAAGAAGCCGTCGCCAAGCTCGAGGATCGATACGTCAAACGTACCGCCGCCCAAGTCATAGACGAGAATCGTATGGTCGCCTTCTTTGTCTGCACCATATGCCAGAGCCGCAGCTGTCGGCTCGTTCACGATACGAAGCACGTCCAAGCCTGCAACTTTACCCGCATCTTTCGTTGCTTGGCGCTGAGAGTCATTGAAGTAAGCAGGAACGGTAATAACCGCTTGCGTTACTGTTTGGCCTAAGTAAGCTTCTGCGTCTGATTTCAGCTTCTGCAAAATCATTGCGGAAATCTCTTGCGGCGTATAGTCCTTGTCATCAATCGTCGTCTTATGACTCGTACCCATGTGACGCTTAATCGACATTACGGTGCGATCTGGGTTCGTAATCGCTTGGCGCTTCGCCGTTTCACCGACGACGCGCTCGCCGTCTTTCTTGAAGCCCACGACGGATGGAGTTGTACGCGCGCCTTCTGGATTCGGGATGACGACGGCTTCGCCGCCCTCCATTACTGCCACGCAAGAGTTAGTTGTTCCTAAGTCAATACCAATTACTTTGCTCATAAAATAAATAACCTCCTCAACTAGCTAGCTCACTTATCAAAAAATATATTAAACTTAACGGTTACGGCATTATCGAAGCCAAGCTTCATCTATGCAGCTAGCCGCTAACTTTTACCATTGCCGGGCGCAGTACTTTATCTTTCAGCATATAGCCCTTCTGTACTTCTTCCACTACGAAGCCTTCTTCATACTCATCCGATTCCACCTGCATAATCGCTTGATGGTATTCCGGATTGAATGGCTCTCCTACCGCATTCATCGGCTGGACGCCTTCCTGCTCCATCACTTGCTGGATTTGGCGGAAGATCATGTCTACGCCTTTGACGAACGATTCCGTCTCGCTAGCCTCTTGACCTGTGGAGAGTGCGCGCTCGAAGTTGTCAAGTACTGGCAGCAGCTCGGTGATGACCTTCGCGGAAGCGTACTTCGCAAGGTCTTCTTTCTCCTTCATCGTGCGGCGGCGGAAGTTATCAAAGTCCGCCTGAGTACGCAGATAGCGCTGGTAATGCTCATCCGCCTGTTCTTTTGCTTGTTCCAGCTCCGTGTGGAGCGGATTGCTCTCATCTGCTGCTTGTGTGCCGGAGCAAGCGTCAGAAGCTGAGGCGTCAGTATCTGCTTCATTGCTATGTTCATCATGGGCAGCTGTGGCCTGCATGTCTTCTTCGGTAACTTTCATCTCTTCTTGTTCTGGGTTCAACCCCTTCACCTCCCCTTTATAATTAAATCCGATTGAATTCTAACCATCTTCATTTCAACATGTCAAGCCGATGTCGATGCATCGGGCTTCATCTTAATCACAGTATGAATGCGGAGAACGGCTGCCGCCACTTCTCCTGCCGCATGCAAGGCGTGCAGCTTCACCGTCGCCGGGTCGAATATCCCTGCTCGGGCGTAGTCCAGCAGCGCTCCGCTGTCGCAATCGATGCCGATGGCCTCGTTGCCTTCCGTCGTCTGCGCAGCACGGGCTTCTTCCAGCTTCTCCAGCGGATTGAAGCCAGCGTTCAGCACAATTTGCGCCATTGGCTTGCGCAGCGCTTGCGCGACTGCGGCAATGCCGAAGGCTTCCATGCCGCGCACCGTTTCGCGGTAGCGCTCGAGCCGGTACGAGAGCGCCAGCTCCGTCGTGCCGCCGCCTGGCAGCACGCCGCCTTGCACGGCTGCCTGCAGCGCCGCGGCCGCGTCCTGGGCGATGCGAGCCCGCTCGCCCACGACCTCGCGCGTGCTGGCGCCCACGATGAGCGTCACCTGCGCGCGTCGCGGCGGAGTCGGGTCCATGCCGGAGACGACTCCACCGGCATCGCCTGTATGTCCCGGCGAGTCCGGGGCATACAGGCGCACGCGCTCCAGGCGCTCATCGTAGCGCACGCAGGCGGTGCGGCCGAGCAACGGCTCAAGCACAGCGGCATCCTTCGCGAGCGCCGCGCGCTTAAGCGGCTTGCCGCCCGTCAGGCGGCAGACGCGCGCAATATCTTCGCGGCTAACACGCTGCACGACCATCATATCGTGGTCCAAGCAGAATTGTTCCGCTTCCGGATGGATACCGCGCTCCAGTACGATGAAGCCGACGCCCAGCTCGTGAAGCTGCGCAAGACGCTGCATAAATACACCGCGATGCGTCATATACTGCTGGAAGCCAGCCTCTGTCGTCAGCAGTTGCTCATCGAGCGCATCTGGCTCCAAGCTGTCCTGCAGCACTAGCACACGGCAGCAATTACGCACGGGGAGCCAATCTCGCTGCAGCGGCTTCTGCTTCAGCATGACGCCGTGGAACCATTCGTTCTTCGCCTTCTCGTGCGCTACGATCGTCTCGGCGAAACGGTAATACGGATCCTGCAGCTGTTCCCAGCCTACCGCCTGTCCAGCCTCAAGCACCAGACGGACAACGTCCTCCTGCTCTCGTCCTGCAATATGTACGGCACGGCGCAGCCGCACGTCATCCCAGCCTTCCAGACGGACCGCACGCTGCCGAAGCGCTTCAGTGGCAGCGCCAATGCCCTGCATTAAGCCTGTGACCACTTTTGCGGCCGGAACGCCCTTCGTCACTTGGGCTACGCCCTCCTGCACGAGTGCGCCGGCCAACACCGTCGCCGTCGTCGTGCCGTCACCGACTTCGTTCTGTTGCGCGCGCGCGACTTGAATGAGCAGCTTCGCGGCTGGGTGGGACACGTCCATCTTGTCCAAGATGGTTACCCCATCATTCGTAATAATGACGTCCCCATCCCCGCCGACAAGCATCACATCCAAGCCTTTCGGACCTAATGTGCCTTCTACAGCCGCGCACAGCGCCCGCACGGCACCGGCATTGTTCAGGAGCGTCGCGTAGCGCTCATCGGTCTCTTGCACTTGCCCGTTTCCTTGAGTCATGATCGACGCCCCTTCCTCACCATCATGCATCCACGTTATTTATACCAACGCCGCATGAACAGCGCTAATTGTCCAGACAAATGATTCATCATATTAATGACTTTCCCGTACTCCATCCGCGTCGGCCCCAATACTCCAATCGTTCCGAGCGTCTGCCCGTCAATCGTGTACGTTGCCGTAATCATGCTGCAATTCGATATCGCTTCATGCAAATTCTCTTGCCCAATGCGAACTTGAATCCCAGTTGGGGCCGAGCCGACGACCTTGATCAAAGCTGGTGTCTCTTCAAGCAGCTCCCATATTGTCTTAATCTTGTCAACGTCTTGGAACTCTGGCTGAGCAAGTATATTGGTCGTCCCGCTCAAGTATACTTCCCGATGCGAGCTGTCGTCAGCAAGAATGCTCTCGACCATCGTCATCATTTCTTGTACGTGAGACACATACTTGCTCAATTCTTGCCCGATTTCATTATAGAGCTGAGCGCGCAGCTTAAAGAGCGGCACTCCGACAAGCTTCGTATTCAGCACGTTGACGACCTTCTCCAGCTCGGATGCGGAAATGCCCGGCGGAATAGGCACTGTCTTGTTCTCTACGTGACCGGTGTTCGTTACGACGATGGCCACCGCCGTCTCTTCATTGAGCGGCAATAATTGAAAATGGCGAAGCGATGCGTTGAACACCTCGGGCCCTAACGCGATTGACGTGTAATTCGTAAGCTGTGACAGAATGGAAGCCGTATGCTGCACGATTTCTTCCATAGCTGTTATTTTTTCCGCGAAGACCGACTTCAACCGCCCAACCTCATCGACCGATAAATTATCCAGACGGACAAGGTGGTCGACATAATAGCGATAGCCTTTATGGGATGGAATGCGCCCTGCAGACGTATGCGGCTGCTCAAGAAACCCGAGTTCTTCCAAATCGGCCATTTCATTTCGAATTGTAGCTGGGCTATACCCAACATCGCCCCGTTTCGAAATGCTGCGTGAACCGACAGGTTCCGCGGAACGAATATAATCATCTACGATAGCGTTCAATATCATGCGTTGGCGTTCCGTCAACATGCGCATCCCTCCTCAGTCTCTTGTTGTCTCCGGTCGTTAGCACTCATCACAGTCGAGTGCTAACCGATATAACAAAAATACCAAACGGACAAGACGATTGTCAAGTCAGTTCAGTACTTTGAGGACAGCTATTTCATCGCAGCAATCCCGTTTTTTGCAATGAACGCAATCGGTCCATACTTTCTCCGGGAATATTTCTTTTTGCACAATGTCGAAACCATTCTTCTGAAAAAAATTTGCCTCGTACGTTAAAGCCATTACCTTGGGTATCGCTCGTTCTTTAGCTTCGGCGACAAGCTCGTCAACAAGCAATGAACCGATTCCCTTTCCTTTATGCCCCGGTGTAATGCCAAGCGAGCGAATTTCGACAAGGTCGCTGCCCAGTTGGCACAGTGAGCCGCAGCCTACCATTTGTCCGCCCAGCTCAGCGACGACGAAATGCTCCAGCTGCTTCTTAAGTATGTCTCGGGAACGTGGAAGCATAATTCCTTGCTCTGCATAATGCTGTATAAGTTCAAACAACGTATCAATATCGTCTGGTGTCGCCTTTCTCACCATGGCTGTCATCGTACTTTCCCTCCGCGTGTGATGTAACTCACATAATATTCATGAATGAATATACATCATGATGCATAGTTTATCAAGGATTATTTTACCTGGGAGGCACTCCCCCGCTCCGTTCGTTCCGATACATGTCTATCTTCAATCTGGATATACTAAGCGTAGCGATTTACATTAATAAGGTCAGGTGATTTCACTTATGAAAAAACGGATATCGCTATTAACTCTTTTTTTTACAGTGATTAGCACGATGATGGTCATTCCACAGTTATATCATCCTACTGCAAGTATGGTTATCGTCACCTTCATCGGCCTCTTATTCGGGTCGTTCTGTATGGCTTTTATGATCTCGCTATTGCTGCGGATGGTATTAAAGCGCTAAATCAATCAATAACTCATCTTTCGTGCTCTCTCCCCACAAACCACTACTATTTCACCAAAATAAATAATTAATCGCTTAACTGCTTATTTTCATAAGCAGCAACATAGTAAATAAAAAATGCCGCTGCACGATATTGTCTGCTCTTGAAGCAGCACTTCTATATCGTAACAGCGACATTTTTGTTGTTGACGTTATTCCGAACGCAGGTACAACCGACCACCTCCGTATTAAGCTATGATACTAACAGTTGCTCTCAACCGCTCACTTCTCGCCGCTCAACAACCCCACAAAGGAGCCGAATACATCGTTGCCGAACAGCAGCCCTTGCTCTGTCAAACGATACCCTTCCGATGTCACTTCAATTAATCCTTGCTTCAGCAGCCGTTTGAGCGGAGCAGCAAACACCTTGTCAAGCAGCGCGCCTCCGAACTGCTCCGCAAAGCGGTCACTGCTTACCCCTTCCAGCAAGCGCAAGCCGACCATCATGAAATCCTCCATCGCCTCGGCCTCATCTATGCAAAAAGTATCAAGGCGCGGCAACCCGTTGTGGCATGCCTCCACATAAGGCGTAACCCCTTTAATGTTCAGATGCCGCTCTCTCTTCGTATAACCGTGCGCACCCGCCCCGATACCATAATAATCTTCATTGCGCCAATAAGTCGTGTTATGTCGGCTCTCATATCCGGGCTTCGCAAAGTTGCTGATTTCGTACTGGTCGTACCCAGCCGCTTTCATGCGTTCCATAATGACCATGTACATGTCAAGCTCATCTTCTTCGCTAGGAAGCGGCAGCTCATTGCGGTGGTACATCGCATGGAACAGCGTATTTTCTTCCACCTTCAAGCTGTAAATGGACAAATGCGGCAAATCGAGCTCCAACGCTTTCTCAACGCTATGCTCCAGCATCTCCACCGTCTGATTCGGCAGCCCGAACATCAGATCAATGGACATGTTGTCAAAGCCCGCTTTCTGCGCATTCTCAATACTGCGGTACACATCGTCCGTGTTATGAATCCTTCCAATTTCATGCAGCAGATTATTGTTGAATGACTGCACGCCGAAGCTTATCCGATTCACACCGCCTGCATGCATGACGCGCAGCTTCTCGATATCCGTCGTGCCGGGATTGGCCTCCATGCTGAATTCAATCTGTTTACTCCAATTCGGGAACGCGTTCCGCACTGAATCGAGAAAATAGGCCATTTGATCTGGCTTCAAAACGGTAGGCGTTCCGCCACCGACGAAGATCGTGTCGATCTCATCTGGAGGACATTGCTCTACCGTATGCTTCATTTCCTGCTCCATCGCCCGCAAGTAGTCCATCACTGGCTGACCTTTCAGCACATAGGAGTTGAAATCACAGTAAAAGCATTTGTTCGTGCAAAATGGAATATGAATATACAGCGCACGTGGAGCATGAGCCGGATAAGGTTGTTGTTGTAATGAAGGTTGAATCGCCGACATGGCGAGAACCCTCCTTTCGCATCGCTATATCATGCACGATCTAAAAACACTTTTAGATCCGCATCTATTAAAAAGAGGAGGCGACCGCCTCCTCCCCTTTACTTATTTGTCATCAATTTTCAATACAGCCATGAACGCTTCCTGCGGCACCTCAACGCTGCCGACCTGCTTCATGCGCTTCTTCCCTTCTTTCTGCTTCTCCAGCAGCTTGCGCTTACGCGAAATATCACCACCGTAACATTTCGCAAGCACGTTCTTGCGCATTGCTTTAACCGTTTCCCGAGCCATGATCTTCGTTCCGACAGCTGCTTGTATTGGCACCTCGAACATTTGGCGCGGAATCAGTTCACGCAGCTTCTCGCAAATCAACTTGCCGCGATGATGTGAACGGTCACGATGCACGATGACGGACAAAGCGTCAACCTGCTCTCCATTCAACAAAATATCCATCTTAACCAAGTTCGACTGGCGGTATCCTGACAGCTCATAATCGAAGGATGCATAGCCTTTCGTGTTTGATTTCAACTGGTCAAAGAAATCATAGACGATTTCTGCCAACGGAATCTGATATGTGATCGTGACACGCGTCGTATCCAAATATTGCATATCCACAAACTCGCCGCGTTTTCCTTGGCACAGCTCCATAACAGCTCCGACAAAATCGTTCGGCACGATAATGGCAGCTTTGACATATGGCTCTTCGACGTACTCAAGCTTGCCCTGTTCCGGATAATTAGACGGATTATCGATGTCGAACGTAGTGCCATTCGTCAGTGTAACGCGGTAAATTACGCTTGGTGCCGTCGTAATAAGCGGAATGTTGAATTCACGCTCGATGCGCTCTTGGATAATTTCCATATGCAGCAAGCCTAGAAATCCACAGCGGAAACCAAAGCCGAGCGCGGAAGACGTTTCCGGCTCGAACGTGAGCGAAGCGTCGTTCAATTGCAGCTTCTCGAGCGCTTCCCGCAAGTCATTGTAATCCGATGTCTCAATCGGATACAGACCGCAGAATACCATCGGGTTAATACGGCGATAGCCAGGCAGCGGTTCCAGTGTCGCCTTCTTCGCGTCCGTCACCGTGTCCCCGACACGAGTGTCGCCGACGTTCTTGATGCCTGCCACGATAAAGCCGACATCCCCGACGTTCAGTTCGTCCACGATCGTCATGCTCGGCTTAAAGGCGCCGACCTCAATCACCTCGAACGTCTTGCCCGTCGCCATCATCTTGATCTTGCTGCCGGAGCGGATGGCTCCATCCACGACGCGCACGTAGACAATAACGCCTTTGTACGGATCGTAGTGCGAGTCGAATATGAGCGCCTTCAGCGGCTCTTCTGGATTACCCGTCGGCGATGGCACCTTCTGGACGACCTGTTCCAATATTTCCTTAATGCCGATGCCCGCTTTGGCAGAAGCATGCACCGCTTCCGAGCAATCGAGACCGATCACTTCTTCGATCTCCTGCTTGACGCGATCCGGCTCTGCACTTGGCAGGTCAATCTTATTGATGACCGGTATTATTTCGAGATCGTTGTCGAGCGCAAGATAGACGTTAGCCAATGTCTGCGCTTCGATGCCCTGTGCAGCGTCAACGACAAGCAAAGCGCCTTCGCACGCGGCCAAGCTACGGGATACTTCATACGTGAAGTCGACGTGTCCCGGCGTGTCGATCAAGTTCAAAATATATTCCTCACCGTCGTCCGCCTTATAGTTCAAGCGGACCGCCTGCAACTTAATCGTAATGCCCCGTTCGCGCTCCAAGTCCATTTTGTCGAGCACTTGGGCTTGCATTTCACGGGACGTCAACGCCCCGGTGTATTCCAAAATTCGATCGGCAAGTGTAGACTTCCCGTGATCAATGTGCGCAATAATGCAAAAATTGCGAATTTTCTTTTGTCGTGACAGCAGTTCCGTCATTCGATTTCCATACCCCCACCACTGAGCCAAGTTTCAATTTATATATTATACCGAAATGAAGAGGCCTCAGCAATGGGAACGACATGATCCTCAACTTCCGCCACAAAATAACGTAACAAAAAGCTCGATTATTTTTCAAAATAGTCCGCTAAACAGCCCCACAACCGCGCGAATGCCTGCCTGAGACAAATGCTGCAGCAGCCCTGCCGTTTCGTCCGCCAGCTTGTTGACCGGTGCATCCTCCACCGGGGGAAGCCATGAAGAGTCAGACATATCATAACCATCATGTGTCACCGCGTCCCGGTTCGTGCCAGTCCTATCGTGTTGCTTCGTGCGCTCGCCGCTGATTGGCTGTTCCACCTGGTTGCGCTGCGATTTCGGCTCAGACCACGGACTTACGCCTTCGTAGCCGCTCTCGTCCACACGCCAGGACGTAGACGCATTCACCGCCTCACGTCCCGCATCCATCGGTCCATACACCCGATCCATCCCCACCGAAGCGACTTCCATCCCAATGAAGACTCCAAGCGCTAGCAGCACGATCATGCCGATAAGCTGTTTCATGTAACGCGACATTGGCAGCGGCCTCCCCGTTATCCATTCGCCCCAGCGGACGTTTGCTGCTGTTTCTTGAGGACGGTCTTGCGGTCGACAGCTTTGTTCTCTGCCGGCTTCGGCACTGGCTTGTTCACTGGCTTCGCTTCTGTGAGCTCCCGAACGATTTCCGCGATTAAAACGGCGAGCACATCCGCTGTGCGATAAGACTCTTCCAACGTATTATCGATGCCGCCGACTTCAATAACTACGCTATTAGGCGACAATGATTGATTGTATTCCCCATTGCCCTGAGCCGCTGACTTGCCCCATATTCCGCGGGAAATTCCGGGATATCGATCTTCCAGCTTCTCATGGATTTCACTTGCGAAGCTTTCGTTCTCTTTCCAATTCGGATTGCGGTGACCGATAATAAAGTACACCTGGGCGTATGATTTTCCTTTGATTTCAACCGTCGAATCTTTCCGGCGCAGCGCATCGCGATGAATATCAAAGAAAAATTGCAGCTCTTTATTTTGAGCCATCGCTTCTTTTACTGTTTGTTTAGAGTATTTGTAAGACATATTCCAGTTATACCCTTTTATCGATGAAGAGTAATCTTCGTTGGAATGGACAGCTCCGATGCCCTGCTTCTCCAGTTGCTCCTGCAGCCGCTTGCCCACTAGCGTAATGTTTGTCTTCGCATCGTTCGGGTTGCTGCTTTGTTTTTCTAGCTCAGGATTCCACGATTCCCGATTGTGGGAATGATAGATGAATACATAATTGTTTAAATTGGTCTTGGATTTCCCTGAATTGTCCTGACCTTTATTTGGCTCCGGCTTCGTCGGCGGCCGCACCGTTTCTGCACCTTGTCCATTTCCCTTGCCTCCCGGTACTTGATCGCCTTGGTCCGGTCCGTTCGTCGGCTCCCCTCCGTGTTCATCTGGATGCTTATCCCCCAGGTTAGCGGGCAACGGATAATCTTCCGGTCCCTTCACCGCTTGATTGCCTACACCAAGCCGAAGTGGAATCGCCGCATCCCGGTCGAGCCCGGGAACCTCGCCCGCCAGTAAACTTTTCGGGTCGAACGGATTGACATTCGTCGCCAGTTGGACCAGAAATTGAGCAACCTGATTGCGAGAAAGCGATGCTTCCCCTTCGCCTTTGGGCAGCTTAGGCATTTCCATTGCCATCATATCTACAAAAAAACGAGTGGAAAGCTGTGCCGCGACACCCTTCATGGACGACAGCGGGGAGGATTCCAGCTTCTGCTCCACCAATCCGCCCAGACCGAGCACAATGAAAAAAACAGCCGAACCGATAGACAATAACACAAACGTTCGTCCCATCACGAGCGCCTGCATCCATTTTTGCTTCAGCTTCCCAACATTAAATATCCGAAACATGCGATGTCCTCCTCCACCTGCTGTCCCTCTCTAACTGCAAGCAACAACCGCGCTTCATGCTGTATTTAAGAGAGTGCATTTAGTAGAATCTATGAGGACAATCTATGAAGTAGAACTATTACATTTGAGAGTCTATTAATTCATGTTGAACAACCTCTAGTAAAAAATGAAAAGCGATGAGCGTTCCGCCGCCTAATGTGCTGCTAGCCTCCACTGAGCCACCGTGAGCTTCGACGAGCTGCTTCGTAATCGCCAATCCAAGCCCGCTCCCCTTCGCTGTCTCGTCTGTGGTCGTACCGCGGTAGTACCGGGTAAACAACCGTTTCAATGTGTTCGCGTCCATTCCTTTACCGTTATCAGTGAAGCTGAGCGTCAGCTTGTTATCTTCCGTCATTAATTCCACCTTCAACTTCGTTCCAGGCGGATTATGCAAGAAGGCATTCATACATACATTGTCCACCATACGGCGGAAATAACGCGTATCAATCTTAAAGAGAACTTCCTGCTCGGGGAAGAAGGTTTCGAACTCCGCTTCAGATAATTGCGGGAGCACAAATATGTCCTGGAGCGTCTCGGTTAACCAATGACGTATATCTATCAGTTCGCGCTGCAGCGGCAGACTCCCGCTCTGGAGCTGATACGTCAAATTGAGATCCTGTATCAGATCGTCCATCGTCTCCGCTTTTTGCTTCATGATGTTCACAAATTCTGACGCTTCTTCCGGTTCCCAAGCGTATTCTTTTGCGCTTAGCAAATGCGCATAACCGATAATGGACGCAAGTGGCGTCTTCAAGTCATGTGATAGTCCAGCCAGCCACTCCTCCCTGTACGTTTCGTGCCTTATCCGCTCTTCATCGGCGCTCTTTAAGCGCAAGGCCATCTGCTGCAGTGACTGCATAATATCCCCATATATGCGGTAATTCCGCTTCAACTTCCCATTTTTCCGTTCCGAATGGGTGATTCCGCGCGCATTGACCGGCTCCTCATAATGTCCCGATGATATGCTCTCGGTCCATTTCATGACATGCTGCAACGGCCGGGCAAGACGCGAGCTTTGCCACCACGCCATCATAATAAATACGAATAGCATAAATGCCACGGTGCCGGCAATGGCTATCACAAACAGCTGATCATAGGATTCAATCGTAAATCCCGCCGCCTTCACTCCCGGAACCGAAGGCGAAAATGGCATGTGGAGCAGCCATGTCTCGCGCGATGCCGTATCATAGCGGTAGGCCACGCGCTGTCCGTAGCGCTCTTCATACATCGTCTGCATGACGATATCCTGCAACGAGTACCGATTAGGCGCGTCTTCCGGCTTGTTCCACGAAGCGATCTCCGTCCCGTCCGCGTTCAGCCGCTGCACCCATGCTTGATGCTTCTCCAGCATAGTCTCAAGAGCATCTGCTCCATCGCCGGTGTCTCCGCTATGTGCTGCGAGCCACGTCTCCAGCAGCCTCTCATCCTTCGGATTTACGCCGTACAGCAGTGTGACGGCACGATTATCCAGTTGCTTGATGTAAATATATAAATCATAAGGGAACGGACTCTTGCCCTGCGCGTAGGCGGCAACCTCACCGGCCGAGTAATGCGTTGGCACATCGGATGGCGTCTCAAAAGATGTGAGAACATTCCCTTCCTCATCGATGAGTTGCATCCAACCGCCGCTCGCTCTCACCTGTTCCTGCAGTTCGTCATCCCATCGCACATTACCATGCTGGTCCATCGACAAAGACTCGGATACTTGGTTCGGACCATGTCGGGCAAAGCTCCGATTCAGATCGAGCGCTATCATGCGATCGGCCACCCATAAGAAGGCGGCGAACACCGTACAGAGCAGCACCGCCCCGACTACAAGCCACTGCCAACCGTAATGCCAAGCCAGCCTTCTGCTCGTCTTCATCTTCCTTCACCTTCTGTTGACGATGAGATCAGGCGTACTGGAATCGCTTTGGCCGGCGGAACAAGCTTATAGCCCATGCCGCGCACGGTAACCAGAACTTCAGGCTGGCTCGGACTTACTTCGATGCGTTCCCGAATGCGATGGATGTGCACCATCACCGTATTATCATCGCTTACCGCATCGTGTCCCCACACGCTTTCATACAGTTCGCTTTTAGAGAAAATCCGGTTCGGATGCTTGCATAAAAACAAGAGCAGCTGAAATACCATCGCCGGACACTCAACCGGTCTGCCCTCCACCCTTAATTCTCCAGCTGCTTCATCTAGTTGAAACCGCCCGCATTGATATACGGTTAGTTCCGGTTCACGCCGCTTGTCCGCTTGGCTGCTCACAACGGCCATATAACGTTTCAACTGCGCCTTGATGCGCGCAACGAGCTCCAGCGGGTTGAACGGCTTCGTCATGTAGTCGTCGCCTCCTAAGGCGAAGCCTGTCAGCTTATCCAAATCCGTCGTGCGCGCTGTAACGAATATAATCGGGGCATCCGTCTGCTCCCGAATGAACGGAGCAAGCTCGAAGCCGCTTTTGCCAGGCAGCATAACATCCAGCACAACCAGATCAACAGGCTGGCTGCGGCAGCAGTGAACCGCCTCTTCCCCTGTCGCCACGCAAGTTATATGAGTAAAGCCTTCCTTTTGCAGGACGGTGTGCACCATTTTGCTTAAAGCTGCTTCATCTTCCACAATTAAGATGTGTGCTGCTCGAATATCTGTTTCCATCAAAGTTCTTCCTCTCTTTTCCCTCTCGCCTTCCATTCTATTCTATCATGTTCACCTTTCACGCCATTCAACGCTATCTTAACGGAACCTTAACAGATTCGTATTTAGAAGCCTTTCTCGCATGAAAAGTTAAGAAAAGAATGGGCAGCGCTTACGGCTCCGTTCAAGCTGGCCCATTATGATAAAGATAGTGCAGTGATTACCCTTATGAGGGTAGTGACGCAAAGATGAGAGGATGATGGAAGTGAATTACCGTCTTACTATGTGCGTATTAACATTAACGGTCTGTACTGGCCTCTTGACGACAGGCTGCTCATTTCAAGCCGAGAAGAAAGGAGAAACTGCAATGAAGGCGACACAAGCTCCAGCAGAATCGTCTGCGCCTTCCGCCGACATTTCACCGGAACAGATTGAGGACTGGATTAGAGACCATGACGCGGCCACACTGCATCAAAGCTTATCCGCAAGCTTTCAACAGAAGGTGTCTCAACAAGAAGTGGAGCAGCAGCTGCAAAATTTTTGGAATAAAGGGGAGACTCCGAAGCGATTGTCGAGCATGACACTGAATGGTGCAGACAAATATGTCTGGACAGATGCTGCCGGTCAGAAGGGAGTGATGGCAATGTTGGCGGACAATCAGATCATCTCCATGCAATTCATCCCGCTCGTCTCAGCGGAAACGGATCTTAAACCGACCACCAACAGCTATCGCATGCCATTTCAAGATAAATGGCTGGTGTTCTGGGGCGGCCGCAATGAGCTCATCAACTACCACTACGCTTACCCGAATCAACGCTATGCCTACGATCTAGTCATCACACATGACGGGTTCAGCTTTAAGGGCGATCCGACAAAGAACGAAAGCTACTACGCATTCGGTCAGCCTGTCGTCGCCCCGCTCGAGGGAAAAGTTGTCGGCGTCGTCAACGATATTCCTGATAATTATCCGGTCGGACAGATGAATGAGCAGCAGCCAGAAGGAAATTATGTCATTCTGGATCACGGAAATGACGAATACAGTCTGCTTGCGCATTTCAAGCAAGGCACGATCGAGGTGAAGCAAGGCGATGTCGTGAAGGCAGGGCAACTGCTAGGGGAGTGCGGCAACTCTGGCAATTCAAGTGAAGCCCACATTCATTTTCAAGTATCTGATGCGCCTTCCCTGACGAAGGGCATGTCCATACCGATTCAATTCGAACATGATGCAGACCCTCTTCAAGGGGATGTAATTCGGGGGCAATCTTAATCTACTTTGATTTCATGCAATGCTACATTTTTCCCGGCAGCCTAAAGACGCCTGCTCGACACAGGCGTCAGGCTGTTGAGAAGCCTTTTGAATCACCAACGTTAATGCGTATATGCCGCCACATTATCCGTATCAACTGCTTCGTGCAATGAAGCATTGAGCCCGCTGGCAATAATGTTCGCCATATCCTCCATAAATTCATCGACTTCCTTCGGCGTTACGACGAGATCATGACCAAGCGGCTCCAGCACTTCCTTCACCAGCATCAGCCTCTCCTGCTCCCCGATATCGTCCAGCATTCCGAGAATCTCCCGTGTATTGCTCGTTTCCTGCTTAAAATGCTCCTTCATCATATCAATGGCGTTGTTCACGATCGTGGAAGCATAGCAGACGGTCGGCACTCCGATCGCAATGCACGGGATGCCAAGAATGTCCTTAGTCAGGCCGCGCCTTTTATTGCCAATGCCTGAACCGGGGTGGATGCCGATATCGGCAATCTGAATCGTCGTATTGACACGTTCCAGCGCCTTCGAGGCAAGCGCATCGATTGCAATGATGACGTCAGGCTTCGTCCGTTCCACAATCCCTTGGACAATTTCGCTGGATTCAATGCCTGTCACGCCCAATACACCCGGCGCGACAGCACTGACTTCCCGGTATCCCGGGCTCACTTGGTCTGGCATAATTTCAAAGTAGTGGCGCGTTACCAACACATTTTCCACGACTAATGGGCCAAGGGCATCCGGCGTAACGTTCCAGTTGCCCAGACCGACGATAAGCGCCTTGTCGCCCTTCTTCACTCCTACTTCCTCCAGAAACGCTTCAAATAGCTGCGCAAATTTCGTCGCGACACGATCCTGCAGGTCAGTATCTTTACGCCGTAATCCCGGCACTTCAATCGTAATATAGCGCCCAGGCATTCGTCCGATGGCACGAGAGCCTTCCTCCGTCTGGACGTGTATTCTCGTCACCTTTACCCCGCGAACGTCTTCTACGTCCTCCTGAACTCCGGGAATGGGTACGGCAGCGTCCGGTTGCGCCAGTTCTCTGGCTTCCAGCGCCAAGTCCGTTCGCACTGAGTAAGCTCTTAAATCCGCAGTCATAGGCATTATCCTCCCATTTGAACATATCTTGCTTTGTATTGTGTGCAAGGAAAGAAATCTTATACGATTTCCTTCTGATGTAAACGACTTCATGTTCATATATAGGCATATGTAAACCAAGGTAAATGTATTGCATTTTGCCGTTCGTCATGATAGAATACTTTAAGTTGTGAATCTATTTCTTTACACATCCTATTGAAATTGATTCTGTTGTCGCACTACGATGCAACGGAGGTGAAAGCAATGCCAAACATTAAATCCGCTGTTAAACGCGTGAAATCAAACGACAAGCGTCGTATGTTGAACGCTTCCCAAAAGTCTGCACTTCGCACAGCTGTGAAAGCAGCTGACATCTCTTTGGCGAATAACGAAGCTGAAACAGCTAAAGCAGCTGTCGCTTTGGCTTCTAAGAAATTGGATAAGGCTGTGACAAAAGGCCTAGTCCACAAAAATGCGGCTGCCCGCAAAAAGTCTCGCTTGGCACAAAAATTGAACGCTCTGCTTGCGCAAGCGTAAGCCCGAGCCTTTCATACTTAGCTTGAAGCGAAGAAGCCCGGAGATAAACGCATATGCGCTTATCTCCGGGCTTCTTTCATCTGGCTGGATACGCCGGCAGCTATCCGCATGATGAACAGCTCCAAGCCAAGCGCCTTCTCCACGCGCCCTGACTTCATCTCATAATCAAGCTCTGCCGCTTCCGCAATCCAGTTGGACAATACCGCTATATCATATTGCCGGGCTTGTTCTGCAGCCATCTTGACCGCGTACGGATGCAAGCCGAGCTGAGATGCTGCCTGCTGCTGGCTGAAGCTTTGGTTGGTCAGCTCTTTGACCTGCATCATCATTCTCAACTGGCGCACAATCAGTGCCATTATCTTAATCGGCTCTTCCTTTTGCTTCAGCAACTCATATAAGGTGGCAAGCGCGCGATCGGCACGCCGCCGCACAATATCCTCCACGAGCTGAAACACATTTTGCTCCGTATTTTTAGCAATGAGGCGATCCACAGTTGGGACGTCGATAATGCCGCCCGATCCGGCAAACAGACAGCACTTTTCTATTTCTGCGGATAGGGACTGCAAATTAGTGCCGGCACTGTTGAGCAAAGCTTCGACTGCATCATCTGCTATCGAGCATTGATTGCTCTCGATTTGCTTTTTCACCCATCGCACCAATTCTTCCGCACTTAGAGGCAGAAACGGCAGAACGGCCCCCTCAGCCTTCGCTTTCTTTACCGTCTTTTTCCGTTCGTCCAGCTTGTCCGCTTGCACGAGAAATACGATAATACTCGTTTCCATCGGTTGATCCATGTACTCAAGCAGCCGCTCCGTACGATGATCGATTTTACCGTCTTTACCCGCTGCGAAAATGCTCTGATCCTTAACGAGAATACATTTGCGCGCCACTAGAAACGGAAGCGTCTCCGCCTCTTCAATCACCAGCTCAATCGGAGATTCTCCAGTGTCCATTTTCGTCACGGCCAATTCGCGGTTCTCTTCCTCTACAGTATGTTGGACAAGGAATTGAACAAACTCTTGCATTCGATATTTCTCCGTCCCGTATAGCACATATATGGAACGCGGGTTGCCCCGCTGTATTTCTTTCATAGCAGATTTTACATCCACCGCGATGCCTCCCCTCACATTTCCGAACCTCATCATAGCAAATTTTGCAGCAAAAACAAAGGGACTTGCGCAATCTTGAGCCAGATTACGAAGTCCCTCTGTCCCCTAACATCTATGATAAACGTCCGCAGTAAAGCTCTAGAAACTTCCTGCGAACGGTCATACGACGTACGGGAACGTCATTGCTTATATGCAATTCTAAAATACTATACGCAAGCAGCGTTACTTGTGTGCATGAATTGAAACTTTTTCGTATATCAAGGCGTCTCTTGGACCGTACCTTGAATCACATCGGGCTCCGATTCCGAATTTGCCCCTATCTCTGAAGCGGGCACCAAACTATCCTTCTGCACGGCATATTTGCTCTCTTGAGCGGTGCCGTCTTCTGACACTGTTCTGACACCAATGCTCTTGCTGTCGGAGGACCATAAAATTTCGGTCGGCGTTCCGGCAAAAGCGAGCGTATGGACTTTACTCTGTTGATTGTCCGCCACTTTGAACAGAACCAGTTGTCCATTCTCCCACAGCACCATCCAGCTGCCGTCCGGAGACGTCGCTTCCATCGATTGCTTCATGATGAAGTTCATGGAATTGCCATCACGATCTTGCACTGCACCATCCGGGTCGGGACTCCTCGTCTCTCCCTTTCCCTTAACCTCTGGATCCTCATCAGCCGATATGTGCTTATCCTGCGGCGGATTGCCTGCAATTCCTTCATGCGTTTCTTGCCCGGCCGAATTGTTGAACGCAGACGGTTCATCTGGAGCTTCGATCTGTTTTTTGGACGTTTCTTCCTTCAAGGGAGTCTTCACGGGCTTGTCGGCGCCAGTGCTCTGTCTATCTTTCTTCTGATCGGATACTTCCTTCTTCGCAGAATCAGCACTGTCATCCGGCGTCTGCGCCCCCACGACCGCCCTATCCTCCGGCTCCCGCGGTTCCTGCATCTTCGGCTCCGGCGTCGCGCTCTCCTTCGTCGGACTGGTCGTCATAGTTGTAGAATCAGCGGAATCGCTGGAGGAGGGAGCTTGTTGTTGAGAGTTCATCTCTGGGAAATCTCCAGCTTGCTCCGACATCGGCGGTTTAAATGTAATCATAAATAGACCGAACACAACTCCTGCAGCGATAACTGCGCTTGCCACACGCCAATTCTTGCGCTTAAACCAATGCTTGCGCCCCGGCGCAGCATGATCCGTCTGTTCTTGCTCCTCCCGCTGAACATCCAGATCGTGTCCCTGTTCTGTGATTGGTATGGGCTGTTTATATCGGGCAAGCGGAGCGACAGCGACCGCAGCCACCTGCTGCTCCAAATCAATTTGATCCAACTTCGGCATAATCGCATCAACCAGACTAAATCGCGGAGCGACCTTGGGAAGTTGGGCCAATTCTCCATGCAATTGTTCTAATCGTTCGGACATTTCAGCACAGGCGGGGCAACGGCTTACATGATCTGCCAGCAGGTTTTTTTCCGATGCATCCAGATCATGATCCAAATTGCGTTGTATCAGTTCCATCACCTCTGAACAGTTCATCCTCGCACACCACCTTTCTCATAATCTTGCAGCATCGTCTGCAGCTGTTGTCGGGCGCGGAATAAATAAGACTTCACCGTGTTAAGCGGCAAATTCATACTATCCGCTATTTCGTTGTAGGAGAAATCTTGCAGATACCGCAGGACGACGACAGCTCGATGATGTTCAGGCAGCCGGTCAATCGCAGCACGTATATCTTGAGCCGCATATGCGGATAAAACTTCTCTCTCTACACTCTGATCCCCAAGAAATACGAGGTTATGCTCATCGATGGATACAGTTGGCCGGGTTCGGCGAAATTTATCAATGCAAATATTCGTTACGATCCGTTGTACCCATGTCTTAAATTGGGCCTTTTCCTCATAAGATTGAATTTTTGTATAAATCCGGATTAAAGCTTCTTGGGACGCGTCCAGTGCATCCTGCTCATTATTCAGAACATAATAAGCGGTACGATACACGTATTGTTCGATTTCGCGCAAAAGAGTGATTAGAGCGTCGCGATCGCCGGATTGGGCGGCTCGTATGAGTTCTGGCTCTACCACCTTGATCCCCCTCTCTTGCATATCCATTGACGTGCTGACCACGCAAATGGTTGCAGTTCATCCGATTCCATTTTGTAGAATAATCTATCATGTTCATATAAAGAGTAGAAATTCATTCCTAGCATAGCAAAAATTCAACTCGATTTCATTGTAAGATGATTCAATTTAAATTGAATGGAATATGAATTGAATTTGAATGAAGTAAAGCACGCCAAGGCGACGTGCTTTTAAAAATACTATGGAAATATCCTATCATGCTTTTTGCGTACCTTCAATCCACTGCCTGTAAGCTTAAACTGTACTTCACCATTCAGATCCGTGCGCAGCACCGGCACGTCCGCTTGTGACAGTGCCTCCAGCACGAGCGGATGCGGATGGCCATATCGATTGTTGCGGCCTGCGGAAATAACGGCAAGGCGTGGTTGCCACGCTTGCAGCCATTCGGGAGCCGTCGAAGTTTTGCTTCCATGATGCGCCACCTTCAGCACATCGATCGACAGGGATTCATACATGTCCGAATTCGTAAGCATCATCTGCTCCCCGTCCGCCTCCAAATCACCAGTCAGTAAAATGGACGACTGCTCCTTGCTGCGTGGATGTGTCAGTGTCACATGCAGAACAATAGAAGAATCGTTTTGTTGGTCCGATGTAGAAATATGATTCCCTGCGGACGATGCTTCGGGATATAGCACCTTAATTTGTGTCCATGCATCAAGCGACCACGTATCGCCCAGTTCCCACTTTATAATTGGTATTTGTTTCTGCAGCGCAGTCCGATAGAGCGAATGCATTGAAGCGGACGACTTCCATGTTCCATTCATGACGAATCGCTTCGTCGGAATTTGCTCCAGCACCGCTTGCAGACCGCCCGCATGGTCCTGATCAGCATGCGTCAGCACGACGGCATCCAAGCTTCTGACTCCCCGTTGCTTCAAAAGAGGTACAACGACCTTTTCCCCTACCTCAAACGGCACCCGGCGGTCCCGCCAGCGGTCTGCAGGCTTGCGAAAATTAACGGTTCCCCCGCCGTCAATCAAGATGTGGCGCCCGGTTGCTGTCCGAATGAGAATACTGTCGCCTTGCCCCACATCAATAATGCTGATAGTGGCATCCAGAGAGCGTTCCCTATGATATCCCGTGTAAATAATCGTCCCGAATAGAAGCGAGGCACCGAGCAGACCAGATAACACGAACCGAGGTGTAACCGAACGCAGCGTAATAAACGTATCTAGCGGTTGTGTATCTTCTGAGGCGCTGCCGGTTTGGCGGCGGAAGCGGCGTTGAAGACGATATGTGTTCATCCATCGGACCATGGAAACGATGAGCAGACTCAGGCTGACATAATATATAATAATCCACCATATGTGCGGCGTTGGCCATATGATTGTCGTCCCTTCGATTAGGCTCAGTCGTTGGACGATGGTAAAGGTCAGATCGTTCATCCGCACTACAATCCAGGCGACTGGCCGAGCTAACGGTTCATATATCGCGGCTGCAAGCAGTGAAATCGTTCCTAGCGGAAGCACACCCATGCTTATAAATGGTACAAGCAGGAAGTTAGCGCCGAAGGACAGCAACGAGAATTGATTAAAATAATAGACGGTTACCGGAAATGATACGGCTTGTGCTACGAGCGTCACGGCAATAGAAGAAGTGAGCCAGCTTGGCCAAGCCGGAAGCAGACGAACCACATGCGGGACGAATACGATAAGTCCTGCCGTTACGATGAAGGACAGCTGAAATCCAACTTGCAGCGCATAGCGCGGCTGCCATAGAAGCATGAGCAACAAGGCTGCGGACAAGATGTGCAATCCGTCCTTCAGCCACCCTCTTCGCAGTCCATACAGTGCTGCTATGGACATCATTCCCGCCCTCACTACTGAAGCTGCTGCTCCGGTAAGCAGCACGTAAAATGGAATGAGCCATAGTACCGCTGCAATGCTTGTCTCTTTCGTCATTCTTAACAGACGGAACATACCGAGCAACGCACCCACGAATACGCCGACATGCAGCCCAGAAATGGCGAGCACATGGGTCAATCCCAGCTCTGAGAACTGCTGATACGTATTCGGATCCAATTCGCGGCGGCTGCCCAAAATCAACCCTTGAACATAGCCGCTATGAGGCTGTTCATACAGTCGCTGCAGCAATCCAGATAAATGTTCTCTGAGTCCGTCTATATAAGCCAACATTTTCTGAACTGTCCACTGTATGTCTAGGAGCGAGACAGCAGCCTCCGATGCTGTATCTGTTACTTGTTCTGCCCCGCTCACTTTAACAATCCAATGGATGCGTGCCGTCCGCAAATAATCACGGTAGCTGAAGGCGCCAAAATTCGTCGCTTCGCCAGGCAAGCTCAATGTACCGGCAATTTGAACCTGCTGACCTCTTTTCCATTGCGCAGCGGCTTCGATTTCCTGTTTCATGTGTAAGCGCACTTGAACGAGAAGCTTCTCTCGTGCAGGAGCAGGCACATTCATTTCCGTCGATTTCCAGTCCGTAGACATAAAATAAAATTGTACACGGTCACCATCCCTTTCGACCGGTGAAGAGATGAATCCGTTCCATATGGCAGCCTGTTCTTCAGTTGATGCGCCTTCGCCGTGGGATTCAGGCCAGTAACTGCGGTCAAGCTGTACGGACCAAATAAAATAAGTGACGGCCAGTAGCAGCGTAAGCGCATAAAGCACAGCCAGTCTCCAACTGCACCACTTCAATCGGCAGCATAGTGGCAGGATAAGAACCAAGCCAAGCGCTGCGATGAGCGCCGCCCCTGCACTTAGTGCAGCACCGAAGTGAACACCTATAACGAAGCAGCATGCTATGACCACTATCGGTCGTCGTTGCAGCATTTCAAGCCTCCTGTTCCATACAAAAAAAAGAACCTCTATGCCGATGCCTTGTCCCGCCCCGTCAACCACAGTTAACGAAGCGACACTCATCGCTGCATAGAGGTTCTTCCTCCATCATCATTCCATTATGCTATTAATTTATCGTTTCCATCTCCGTCTCGCGCGGCGGCTGATAATGGTCCAATTGCCGGAATATGATTCCCTTCTGTGCCATCATTGCCCTTACTTTGTCGCTGTCCTTCGGATACGGACGGTGAAACGCAATTTCCGTTACGCCGCTGTTGGCCAGCATATTGGCGCATGTCCAGCACGGTTGATCCGTCACATATACGGTAGAGCCTTCTCGATCAATCCGATCGGTGAATAGAAGTAAATTCTGTTCTGCGTGAATCGTGCGGATACAGCGCTGCTTCTTCACCATTTGCTCTTGACCGTCTATGACGACCTTTTCATATTGCTCCGCAATCATACAGCCCGCTTCACTACAGTCCGGAACCCCCATAGGCGCCCCGTTGTAAGCTGTGCCAAGCAGCTTCTTTCCTTGCACAAGCACTGCGCCGACATGCCGTCTCGGACAGCGCGAACGTGTAGAAACCATATACGCAATGTCCATGAAGTAAGTGTCCCAATCTTTGCGCGTTGTCGTTGTCATGACATCACAATCCCCTGTCTCGTTCTGCCTTAGTTCTTATGTGTTTTCACCCTATAGAGGCTGTTCAAAAGGCCCCCTTTTGAACACGCACTTATATTGTAAGCAGGCCTGCTGTGATATGCAACTGTATGCCATTACTCGACACTTATTTTGTCGCGCAGCTTGGCAAACATTTTGGGGCCGATGCCCTTCACTTTTGTTATATCGTTCACTTTGTTGAAAGCCCCATGCTGCTCGCGATAAGCGATAATCGCCTTTGCCTTGCTCGGTCCAATCCCTGGCAGCTCAGTCAAGAGATTAGCGTCCGCTTGATTGATATTAATCAAGTTCGCTGAGCTTGAACGGTTGGCGGCCGGGGGTTCAGATGCTCTTATATCTGTCTGCTGCGGTGAGTTGGAAGCGCCAGCCCCCGAAGTGTTCTGATCCGATTGTGCCGCTGCTCGGCTCGGATTAGCATGTGACTCCTTGTCCATTACGTCGGATGCGCCGGATGAAGAAGGTGGCTCTGCCGACTGTTCGGATCCGTTCAGTGCAGACTTGGCTGAAGGTGAGGACGATGAGGATGCCGCAGCCTTATCAGCCTTTGTACGATTTGGCGATGACTTATTAGCTTCATTAGACTCTGTGCCTTCAAGCGGTCCCAGCAACTGGGCAATTTCATCATTAACAGGTTGCCATGTCTCCGTATCTTGTTCCCACTGCGGTCTGAGCCATAGCCACATACATAGGGCCAACCCGATAATTGCGATGCTAGTTCCCATGAACCAGCGCTGCAAAAAAGAAGATAACGGTATTTTGAAATCTTTCATGCTACTACTCCTTTCGACAGAGCGATAAGGGTATAATGGTCAACCAATCCATCATATAGTTTGAAGTAACATGCGCTAATCGTATAATGTGGCTTTACAGCGTTAAATGAATAGTGTGTAGCAAAGGAGGGAACATCCGTGAAGGTCGGATTTATCGGTACGGGCAGTATGGGTTCGACGCTCATTGAAGCACTCATTCAATCGGGAGCCTTGGAACCGGAGCAGGTCATCGCCAGCAACCGTACGATACAGAAAGTGCAAAGCCTTGCTTCTCAATACCCCGGACTTCAAGTCGCACTTAGCAATACGGAGACGGTGGAGCAGAGCGACATCGTCTTTTTATGCGTTAAGCCATCGGAATTCAAGCATGTGCTGGATGAAATCGCTGGGACAGCGCGATCTGAGCTCATCCTTGTGTCCATCACAAGTCCGGTTCTGATCAAGCATTTGGAAAATAGCTTAAAGTGTAAAATCGCTAAAATTATTCCGAGCATCACAAATTATGTATGGAGCGGGGCATCGCTATGCATGTATGGGGGCCGCATTCAGACCGAAGATCGATTGCTGCTGGAGCAGTTGATGATGGCCATCAGTCGTCCGCTGCAAGTATCGGAACAGTTCACTCGCATCACTTCGGATTTGGCGAGCTGCGGACCTGCATTTATTGCGTTCTTCTTGCAGAAATGGGTGGAAGCCGCTGTAGAGGAGACCGGTATTGACCAGGAAGAAGCTTCGCGTCTGGCGTGCGAAATGTTGCTGGGAACAGGCAAGCTGTTAACGGAAGGCGGCTTTACGCTCGAGCTGCTGCAGCAGCGCGTAGCGGTCCCCGGCGGCATTACCGCCGAGGCGCTGCGGCTGTTGAATGAAGAACTAGAAGGTGTGTTCCAGAAGCTCATTGGAGTCACTCACGCGAAATATGAGGAGGACCTAGAGAAGGTCCACGCTCAACTCTGCGACCATGAAGTTAACCGACCACAATATTGACGAGACGGCCTTTTACTGCGATGACTTTGCGAACGGTCTTGCCAGCAATGGCATCTTGAACGTTCTGCAGGGACATCGCTTTTTCTTGCATCGCAGCTTCGTCAGCATCGGCAGCTACGTTCATGCGATCCGCTATTTTCCCATTTACTTGAATGACGATTTCCACTTCGGCATCTATCGTCAACGCTTCGTCATAAGTCGGCCATGACACGTACGTAATCGATTCGTTATGGCCGAGACGCAGCCATAGCTCTTCGGCAATATGCGGTGCAAGCGGCGACAGCATTTGCACGAAATTCTCCATTGCTTGCCGCGGCAGAACATCGGTCTTGTACGCTTCATTGATGAAAATCATCAGTTGGCTAATCGCCGTGTTGAAGCGCAAGTTCTCCATGTCTTCGGTAACTTTCTTCACGGTCTTATGCCATGTGCGCAAAAATGCATCGTCCGCATTCCCGTCAACGATTTTGCTGTTCAATTGGTCCTCTTCATTTACAAACAAGCGCCAGATCCGGTTCAGGAAGCGGAACATGCCTTCCACGCCGTTCGTGTTCCAAGGTTTGGTCACTTCCAGCGGCCCCATGAACATTTCATACATGCGGAGCGTGTCGCCGCCGAACTCGTTAACAATATTGTCCGGGTTGATCACGTTGCCGCGGGATTTAGACATTTTCTCGCCGTTTGTACCGAGAATCATCCCTTGGTTGACCAGCTTATAGAATGGCTCCTTCGTCTCCACGACACCGAGATCGTAGAGCACCTTGTGCCAGAAACGGGCATAGAGCAAATGAAGCACCGCATGCTCCACTCCTCCGATATACAAGTCCACCGGAAGCCATTTCGCCAGCTTCTCCTTCGAACAGAGCTCGTTCTCGTTCTTCGGATCGATGAAGCGCAGGTAATACCAGCAGCTTCCCGCCCATTGCGGCATCGTATTCGTCTCGCGGCGCGCCTTGAGCCCCGTCTCGGAATCGACCGTATTCACCCACTCGGTCACGTTCGCAAGCGGCGATTCTCCCGTACCGGAAGGACGGATCTGGTCGATATCCGGCAGCATGACCGGCAGTTCGGATTCCGGTACCGGCTTTATCGTGCCGTCTTCCAGATGAAGAATCGGAATCGGCTCACCCCAGTAGCGCTGACGGCTGAACAGCCAGTCACGCAGACGATACGTGATCTTGCCTTTCCCTTTGCCCTCCGCTTCCAGCCATTCAATCATGCGAGCCATCGCCTGCTCGTTCGACAAGCCGTTCAAGAAGTCGGAATTGACGTGAGCGCCGTCGCCGGAATAGGCTTCCTTCGCTACGTCGCCACCTGCAACGATCTCCACAATTGGAAGCTCGAACTGCTTCGCGAATTCCCAGTCGCGTTGGTCATGGCCTGGAACGGCCATAATCGCACCCGTACCGTAACCGGCAAGCACATAGTCTGCGATCCAGATAGGCAGCTTAGCTCCATTGGCTGGATTCACCGCATAGGTGCCCGTGAATACGCCCGTCTTGTCTTTCGCCAAGTCCGTACGCTCCAGGTCGCTCTTGCGTGCAGCTTGATCTTGGTAAGCCTTCACGGCAGCTTCCTGTTCCGGAGTCGTAATTCGCTCTACGAGCTCGTGCTCCGGCGCCAGAACGCAATAGGTCGCGCCGAACAGCGTATCGGGACGCGTCGTGAAGACGACGAGTTCATCCTCGAATCCGTCAATCGCAAAGCGCGCTTCCGCGCCTTTCGATTTGCCGATCCAATTGCGCTGCATGTCTTTGATGCTTTCCGGCCAATCCAGCTCTTCCAGATCTTCCAGCAGCCGCTCTGCGTATTCTGTAATTCGCAGCACCCATTGACGCATCGGCCTGCGGATGACTGGATGGCCGCCGCGTTCGGACTTTCCATCGATAACCTCTTCATTCGCCAGCACCGTGCCGAGCTCAGGACACCAGTTCACCGGAAGCTCCGAGACGTATGCAAGCCCCTTCTTGTACAGCTGGATGAAAATCCATTGCGTCCATTTGTAATAATCGGGATCGGTCGTGCTGAATTCGCGGTCCCAATCGTACGAGAAGCCGAGAGATTTAATCTGGCGGCGGTAGTTGTTGATATTCTTCACCGTAATGTCGCGCGGATGCTCGCCCGTATCGAGCGCATGCTGCTCGGCAGGCAGTCCGAAGGCGTCCCATGCCATCGGATGAAGCACGTTATATCCTTGCATCCGCTTGTAACGGGAGATGATATCGGTTGCCGTATATCCTTCCGGATGGCCTACGTGAAGGCCCGCGCCGGATGGATAAGGGAACATATCGAGCGCGTAGAACTTTGGCTTATCTTCGTCTTCAAGCGTCGCAAACGTCTTCTGCTCATCCCAGTACGTTTGCCACTTCGGCTCGATGGATTGTGGCTGATAGCCATGCTGTTGTTTTATTTCTTGACTCATCCTAATCCTCCTCATGCTGCACCATGTAGCTGCACGCGCAAGCCACATTGAAGTGC
Organism: Paenibacillus sp. MER TA 81-3; assembly: GCF_023713585.1. Taxonomy (NCBI): domain Bacteria; kingdom Bacillati; phylum Bacillota; class Bacilli; order Caryophanales; family Paenibacillaceae; genus Paenibacillus; species Paenibacillus sp. MER TA 81-3. Next base: position 214,088 of record NZ_JAMAWB010000008.1, on the reverse strand, counting down.
CTAAGCAATAATGCAAGCTGTAATAATGCAACGCCGTAACTCCATTATTCAGCAAAAAAGCCCCCCGTCCGTAGCGTAATCGCTAGGGACGAGAGGCATAATTCCCGTGGTACCACCCTAGTTAGCGAAAGACATGCTTTGCCTTTCACTCCCTCTGCACCTGTAACGCGGGTGACGCGTCGCAGCATAGCCCTTCCGCTTCCGCTGCGCGACTCTAAGGCGAGTTCACCTTCTTCCACCACCGGTTCCCACCCAACACCGGCTCTCTGACAGATGGTCGACAAGCTACTATTCCTCTTCGTTGTCTTTGCTACACCTATTCAAATGTAACGTGTATGTACCTGCGATCAGTCGCAAGTAGCTATATTGTAAAGAAAAAAACGCATATTGTCAATGTTTGTCGCATCACGAGCACGCTGCTTCCTCTTTCACCGCGGCGAAGAAAATTCGCTGCGCGTCAGCATCCGGCTTCTCCCATGTAAAATCGGCAAACATCTCAATCTTATTGAAACCGGCATCTCTTAAACTTTGTGCAAGCCACTGAATATCATAGGCGCGCTGCACATGGGCTTCATCCACCCGTTCAAACAAACCGCCGTTCTCTTGACGAACAAACAACGTCAACTGATGCTCGATCTCCTTGCGTCCCTCATCGAAATCGGAGAACCATATGTAGGCGATGTCTTCCTCATCATAGGCAAAAGGCTGCGTATTCGCATACTCTTCGAATTGGCGAATAGACAGCACATCGAAGAGAAATATTCCACCCTGACGCAACTGGTCGTAAGTCGCCTGGAGCACCTGCTTGACTTCACTTTGTTCCGTAATATAGTTCAAGCAATCGCAAAAGGAAACGACTGCATCCACGGAATTAGGAACTGACCAGTGACGCATATCTTGGCACACCCATTGCATGTTCCCCTGCAGCGGAGGATGAGCAGCCATCTTGTTCTGGGCGATGGATAGCATCGTCTCAGATAGATCTATCCCAATGACCTCATAGCCTAGCGCCGCTAACGGCAGTGAAATATTGCCAGTTCCACATCCAAGATCAACAACGCGTTCAAGCTTCCCGCTTCCGTATCGCCGCCATGCCGCTTCGGCGAAAGCAATCCATTCTTCATAGGGCATATCCGCCATTAAGCGGTCATACACCTCTGCAAATCGACCGTACGATTCCATTACTCTCGTCCTTCCTCATCCCGTCCCTTTTTGATTACGAAGCATCCTAAGATGTCATTCAACATCGAATCCTGCATTCACTCTCGAAAGTCCGGTGCTGAAAAGGGGCCCTTTTGGACAACCTCTTTTAGCGGCTCGGCTTGCGCGGCTCCGACTGCGCCTGCTGCAGCACGCCCGCCAATTCATCGGCTGCCAGATCCTTCCCGGCTTGAGTCAACTCCGTCCAGCTTCCGTTCTGGTCAATAAGTCCCGCTTTCATCAAGCGGCCAATCGATCTCTTAAATGCGGATTTGCTCATGTTAAAGCGCTGCTTCACGATATCAGCCGGCGTCTCATCCGAGTATGGCATCGTCCCGTTCGGGCGCTCCTTCAAGAAACGGAACAACCGATCCGCATCCTTATCCATGCCGACTTCCTTGCGTTCTGCGGTCGTGACGTTTACGCGCCCGTCCTCGCGCACGTGCGTAATTCGAACACGAACCCGTTCACCGAGACGGAGCGGCCGCGGGCGTTGGGATTCATGCAGCAGGCCGATGATGCCGAAGCCAAGCGGTGCGCCGTCGATCACGAAGAACGTCCCCATCTTCAGAGCACGGTACACAATCGCCTCATGCCAAGTATTGAGCCATGCTTCCGGAGCATGAAAAACGAGTGGAATTAAATCGTCCTCCCGCGCGGGAAGTGCAACGAGACGGCCAAACTTATCGTGTGCCATTTTGACGTACACATCATCACCCAACTGAGGATGAAGCGGTTCGTATTCCGGCAGTTCGCCCCTCGGCAGCAGCAATTGGCGTCCAATGCCCATTTCCAAGAAGCAGCCGTACTTCGGGTGGATGTCGGCCACCTTCAGACAAGCTACTTCGCCAAGTGTCAAATACGGGCGCTTCATCGTGGAGGCTAGTCGGTCTTCTGTATCGAAGAACAGAAATACATCCACCTGCTCGCCTGGCTTTATCGGTCCGGTCATTTCCGAGTAGTGCAGCAGCACGTCCAGTTCGCCATCTGTTAAAAAATAACCGTATGGAGAGACTTCACGCGCAACCGTTAATTGTTGAATCATACCTGCAACCAAGGTCATGCCATTTCCACAACTTTCGCATCGGACCACAGCTTCTCAATGCTGTAGTATTCCCGTTCGTCGCGATGGAACACATGCACGATGACATCGCCCATGTCCACAAGAACCCAGCGAGCCGAATCAAAGCCTTCCGTACCGCGAATGTGAACGCCTGCTTCATGTGCGCGCTTGCGAATTTCGTTCGTAATAGCTTGGACCTGAGTGTCCGAGTTCCCGTGACAGACGACAAAGTAGTCCGCTATGAGGGAAATGCCTTGCAAATCCAGGACGACGAGATTCATCGCCTTTTTATCTTCAGCCGCGTCTACGGCGATCTCAAGCAATTGTTTTGAAGTGATTGCCATTGTTCAACCTCCATCTCATTTGTAAAGCTCTTGTTCCAGCTCTTCAATCAAACTGTTTCTTGCCAGTATCGTAAGCGGAAAGACGCGCCGGCGTTTGCCGAGCAAGAAGCTGATCGTCGAATCAAACCCCGCTACGAGGGCCGTGTTCACATCGCGCTCTGCCAACTCGCGGATGAGGTCAACACCTGGAAAATCGCGTCCAGGTTCGATATAATCTGCCAAACATACGATTTTGTCCAGCAGCGTCATATGAACGCGTCCTGATGTGTGATACCGTATGGCATCCAGTATTTCTTCGTCTTCGATCCCGTATTCATGCTGAGCAACATATGCTCCGACAGGAGCGTGCCACAACTGCTTGTCATGCTGCAGCAGCTCCGGCGGCATATGCTGCTCGCGGATGATCTCTTCCATTCGCGCCGTCGGCCAATATTTGGCTACATCATGCAGAATGGCTGCGATCTCCGCCTTAATTGGGTCTGCTCCGTATTTGTTCGCGAGCCGGATCGCCGTATCCATTACTCCTTGAGTATGCTGCCAGCGCTGTTCCGGCATTTGAGCTTGGACGGACTCAATCATTTCTTCGCGTACTTGATTCATAAAGCCCCCACCTTGCTATATATTGTTCAACCGCATCCGGCACCAAGTAACGAATGGATCTGCCCTCAGCAAGGCGCTGTCTAATCATCGTAGACGATATGTCCATTTGCGGCATGTATGCAGCGCTAATGCGTTCACGCCATGCAGCGGGCAGCATATCCAAGTGCCACGGCGTTCCCGGACGGCGGAGCCCAATAAATGTTATGCTGGTCATTAATTCATCGATACGATGCCATTGCGGTAAATAAGCGACCATATCGCCTCCGATGATCCATGACCATTCCACATCTGGATGCGTCTCCCGCAAGCCTGTTGCAGTATCTACTGTATACGATACTCCTCCGCGCGCATACTCCCAGTCGCTCACTCGAAAGCACGGATTTCCCTGCGCCGCAAGCTTCGTCATCTCTAGACGTTGCTCAATAGAAGCGAACGGCTGGCGGGATTTATGTGGAGGAACGCTAGCCGGCATGAACCACACTTCATCCAGCCGTGCCGCTTCCAGCGCACACTCCGCAGCGATCAGATGTCCGAGATGTATCGGGTCAAACGTACCGCCCATGATGCCGATTTGTTTCATGGGTAGGCCTCCTGTGCCGATTAAGGTAATTCAATCTGTTTTTTCTCTTCAGACTCCTTATACAGGACAATCATCTTGCCGATAACCTGCACAAGCTCTGCACCCGAACGTGAAGACAATTGCTCTGCCACTTCATAGCGATCTTCCATACAATTATTCAAGATCGACACTTTAATCAATTCGCGCACTTCCAATGCTTCTTGAATGTGACGAATGAGTTGATCGTTCGTTCCGCCCTTGCCTACTTGAAAAATAGGCTGTACATGATGTGCGAGAGATCGCAAATAGCGTTTCTGTTTACCCGTTAGCATATGTTTACCTGCCTTATCTGTATCATAATGTTATAAAATTCTTGAAAAAGGTACTCAAAAAGTCCCTTTTGAGCACGCACATGAAGTAACCTGCGGCCTCACTAACTTCCATGCCGACATCGACAATCCGAACGAGTTCGCCTGCAGTTAATTATAGCGTACGTAATACTTCTTGTCTCATCAGCTCCGCAGGAGCCTGTTTGCCGGTCCACATTTCAAACGCGATCGCGCCCTGATAGACGAACATTCCGAGGCCGCTATGCGTTCGGCAGCCTGTCCGCTGTGCGGCCTGCACCAGCGCAGTCTCGAGCGGATTATAGACGATATCGCTCACAATCATATGAGGCTGCAGCCAATCCGGATTGAGAGGAATGGCTGCAACGTCAGGATGCATGCCGACAGATGTCGTATTGATGACGATATCAACCTGCTCCGCATCGATGACTGGAGCATCCAGCAACGGTACGACACGTATCGGACCATAAGGAGACAAATCGTCGGCTAACGCCTGCGCTCTTTCGACCGTCCGATTGGCAATGATTAGCTCCTGACAGCCTTCCTTCAACAGTGCATAGGCGATTCCGCGTGCCGCGCCGCCGGCACCGATTAACAGAATCCGGGCAGCAGAAACATGTGGAATCATCTCTTCCTTCAAAGATCGTACATAGCCGAGACCATCCGTATTATATCCGATAAGCTTCCCGTCGCGGCGGACGATCGTGTTGACCGCTCCGATAACTTGGGCGCTCTCGTCGATATTATCCAAATACGCCATGACACGTTCTTTATGTGGAATCGTCACATTAACTCCGCCGATGCCAAGCGCGCGAATTCCCTTTATGGCCTGCTCCAGCTCATCCGGCGGCACATGAAATGCGGTATAGATCCCATTTACATCAAGGCTCTGCAAAGCCGCGTTATGCATAAGCGGTGATTTGGAATGCTTTATCGGATCGCCGATGACCGCATACAACGTCGTTGAACTGTCCAACGTCCGAACATTCCCCACTGATACTACCGCATCCGGTTCCATCGTTCTACGCTCCCTACCCATGTTTGTATAAATCATTATCGTTTAAAGCAACGAATGGCGTGTCAGCACCTTTACTCCTTTGGGAGCATGAACCTCCACCAGCGCCCCGGTCGTTCCGTTGCAAGTTACCCATCCGAGACCTGAAATAAAGACGTCCGTCTCGCTTCCGCGCGCAATTCGAAATTGATGCTTCGTCCAAGCAGGCAGCTCGTCCACACGTTCACGCGTAGGCGGAGCCAACATATCGCCGCGGTGGTCACGGTACAACTCGTCAGCCCGTTCTAATTTGGTCCGGTGAATCGGAAGCCCATTCGACACATAGCAAGTAAATGACTGGCGTTCCCCTTCCACGAAGTCGAAACGTGCAAAAGCGCCGAAGAACAACGTCTGCCCTTCATTCAACTGATATACTGCAGGCTTCAGCGGCTTGTCCGGCAGCAGCGCGCCCAAATCATCACGATGCGCCAGCTCAGTCATGCGGCTCGGGTATACAATTCCCGGTGTATCGATAATATGCTTGCCGTCATCAAGCGGAATATGCACAACATCGAGTGTCGTACCCGGATAGCGCGATGTCGTCAATTCTTGTTCCATATCGCTGTAATCGTTGATGAGACGGTTAATCAGGGTTGATTTTCCGACATTGGTAGCACCGACGACATACACATCGCGTCTTTGCCGCCACTCACCCACCTGGTCTACCAGTCGATCGAAGCCAAGGTTGCGCTTTGCGCTGACGAGAATGACGTCAACGATGCGCAAGCCGTGCTCCTTCGCCTGCCGCTGTACCCAATTCGTAATGCGATTCCAGTTCGTCGCTTTCGGCAGCAAGTCAATTTTGTTCACGACCAGCAGCACCGGGTTGGTGCCAACGAAGCGCTGCAACCCCGAAATGACGCTCCCATCAAAATCGAACAAGTCAACGATATGAATGACGAGCGCGTCTTCCTTGCCGATGCGTCCCAGCATGCGCAAAAATTCATCCTGGTCTATTGCGACAGAAGCCGCTTCGTTATAATGTTTAATCCGGAAACAGCGCTGACAAATGATCGGCGTCCGTTCCAATGCTTTTGCTGGCACATATCCTGGTTGTTCAGAGAGCTCCGTTTGCAGCGTCACGCCACAACCACTGCAAGCTCGTGCCTCTTTTGTTTCATCACTCAATGTCGTTCCTCCTCGTGCCACAATCCTTTTTTACGCAGTCGAGCCGTAACGATGCGCTCGATGCGTCGATTGACGCGTGTCATCCAGCCTTCGTCCTGAATGGCTATCGGCTGGACCAATATTGTAAACATACCAATGCGATTGCCTCCAAGAACATCTGTAAGCATCTGGTCGCCGACGACGACCGTTTGATCTGGTGTGAGCCCCATTAGCTGAAGCGCCTTATGAAAGGCTCGTTGCGATGGCTTGCGCGCCGCATGAACGAACTGAATATCGAGCGGCGTTGCGAAGCGGGATACGCGTGTATGATCATTGTTCGATACAATGACCACTTTAAATTTTTGGCGTTTCACTTCCTCCAGCCATGCGGCTAGTTGCGGTGTCGCCAGAGGGTCTTTCGCACCTACAAGGGTATTATCCAAGTCCGTAATAATCCCTTGAATCCCTTTCTCCTTAAGCATAGCCAGATCAATATCATAGACCGTGCTTACCCGAAGACGGGGAATAAGCCCTTCCAACAAAGCAGTCACCTCGTTTTCATACGAAAAACTATACCATATTCTTTGTTTTTCGTGCAAAAAAATGCCGTTCCTGTGCGGAACGACATGTAATCGTCACAATCACGAGCTCATTCTCTACCTTTCTCTCTCTTTCATTTTACCGTATCCATTCGTTACGTTCTATAATCATCCCGCCCGTTTAAACTGACGGACAGCAGCTTTCAATCGCTCAATATCTGCTTCCTGAGTGAGATCGTGACCATATTTTGCTTGTTCAAACAGCGGAACGATCGTATTGACGGAGGCATAGCGTTCATCATTGCCTCTACACCAACGGAAGGCCGCTTCTCGAACCGTTTCATGCGGCGCTTTGCGCAACCCCTTCAGGCGGCAATAACTGATCCACATTTCGGTCTCCAGAACAATTTTTTCATCAGGCGTCAGATTGCGCTTCAACATGCGGATCCACCGCAGCGAGAAACCAACCGACCGCCATCTCCATAAGAGAAGCACAAGCGTACCGATAAGGACAGCAAGGACGATGATTCGAGCTACTGTTGTCACCCAAGCCGGTAAAGACGCTTGTGTCTGATCTTGCTGGCCCGGAGCTGATTTGTCCTCATCCTTCTCTTTGTTCTTCTCTTGCTCCGCTATTGGTTCAGTCTTCTCTTCTTCCTTCGGTTCCCATCGAGGCAAGCTGAATCCAGGTGTTGGCTCAAATGCGATCCAACCGTAATCGCCCATATACACTTCCACCCATGAATGAGCATCTGCATTCGTTACACGGAAAGTTCCACCGGAATCAGGATCGAATTGGCCCAGCATCATATGCTCGCTCATCCCTTCACGCACGCCTGGCGCATAGCCTTTGACCCAGCGGGTCGGCACGTTGACCGAGCGGAGCATCACGGCCATCGCCGTTGAGAAATAATCACAATACCCTTCCTTCACTTCAAACAAGAACCCATCTACGAAATCTTCACTGGTGCGCAGTGAGATATCCGGTGTATTCGTATACTGGAACTGGCTGCGCAAATAGCTCTCGATTTGCTTCGCTTTATCGTAATTGTTCGTCGCATCAGCCGTCAACTGCTCGGCAAGATCGCGCACACGGGGCGGCAGCTTCTCCGGAAGTTGAATGTACTTGCTGAAGCCGAGATGCTCTGCGGCGTTGTCATCACCTGCAGAAGCTTGGCGCAGCTTCTCCTCCGACACGACAGGAACCCGGGAAATCACCGTGTAGCTCTCCGGATATGGAGCACTTGGCGAACCCATATAATGAATCTCGCTATCTCTTCCATTCCACCAGAGTTCACCGATATTTTCGGTCTTAATGTCGTTAATGGATTCAATCGCCTGCATGCCGAACAGCACCGGATATGGTTGTCCGCTCAACATATGGAATGTCTGCTTAATCTCACGGGTCTGTATATCGCTAGATGGCGCACCTTCCGATTCAATACGCGTGTTTGTTTTCACTCGTTCCTGCCCGTCGGTCCGGTTCAGATCCCTCCAGCCTTGCCCGGTGTACAGCTCCTTTGCCTCACCCCGCCAGTATCCTCTCGCATCGGATTGTACGGTCATAACAGGCATATAGTCCATTTGAAACCCGTTCCCGAGCTGGCTATCCTGCTGGCTGTACCCCGATGTGCTCGTGCGCGGCGCATCGTTGGAGCCTGTGACGTCCGACATCATTCGCTTGACGATATTGTCACCATCGCCGTAGCGATTACTCCAAGCGGTATAAGGATCCGTTAAAATCGGTTCGAACTCTGGCACGCTAACTCCGATAGACATGATAACGGCAATGATAAAGAAGGCACTCATCCCCATTTGAAGCGGATAACGCAACGAGTTGCGCCACATATGGGGGTACTGCTGCTTCATTTGTCCAAAATGCAAAGTAATGAGCCACACTAATGAAGCGCCGACAATCCAAGCCACTTGCTCCCAGAGCATCGTTTCCGTGAAGGAGTCTAATATTCCAAATACGATAATTTGCATAAGAAGCCAAATAATAACCCTGCCGCTTCCTCTGACAATTTGGCCAATAGCTTCGTAGACCAGCCACAAGCCGAGCACAAACCAAATATAAGGATGGAAGGAAACAAATGATTCCGATATTTTGCTGCCGGCAACCCATAGATCGTATTGAATGAGTTCTTTATAGACGACCCACAAAATTAGAGGAAGACCGATGAAGAGTCTCCCGGAAAAATGTCTGGGAAAGAGGAGAGAAGCGACCCAGAGCACAATCAAGGATGCCTTGGACATAACAATCGTCTCTTCGAACCAGTACGGCTCAAGCATGACGATCCATTGCCAGCACATTGCGATTAGGCAAGTCCATACTAGCCTTTCATCCCAATACGAGAACAGAAACTGCTGTAAGTACTTCGTTGACGAAGGCGGCTTCTGTGATGCCGAACGCTTCGTCGTGTTCGATCGCCTCACGAGATTCAACGTGCCTCACCTCCCAGCAGCTGAGGCAACTGTTGAAGTTGGCCAAGCGGAATATATTGGAATCGATGCTTCCCAAGCATTCGAATCCGAGCATTGTCTGCCGGGGCATAATCGCTGCCATGAATGTGAAGGTAAGTGCCATATCCCCCTGCCTTGAAAAAGGAACTGACTGCTGATATGTCCTCGCCTGTTAATCCGCCGCTAATCCAAGCAACCGCAGCGCCATTTAAGCGTAAGCTATGCTCCATAAGCTGCTTGTAAATGCGGCCATCTTCCTGCTCTGTCCGTTCCCGATGCACAGCCGACAACCATTGCTTGAAGAATAGCGACTGCGTACGAACTGTATCGGCATCCCACCACTTCAGTCCGTTGCCAATGGCAGCGATGTAAGCTGGCCTCTCATGTGTTCTAGCATAGTCAGCCAATGAAGCAGCCGCGCTTATGGCCGTCTCAAAGGCGTTCGCTTCCTCGTAAAGCGCAGCTCTCACATCCAACACAATGAGAATGGGAGAAAAAGATTCGTGATCGAACTGCTTCGATTTCAATACCCCCGTCTTTGCGGTCGCATTCCAATGAATGCGCGAGAGCCTATCGCCATGGACGTATTCACGCACTCCATTTAATTGGGTGGATTCCCTTCTTCTCATATGGCGGTTCTGCTCTAGATGACCTTGACCGTCCTGCCGCTCCGCCTGATTCCACCTCGGAATGGATACGGTTGTCGGCATAACATAGAAGGCTGCGGGAGCTTCGAACTTGCCATGATGCTCGAACACACCGAATAAATCCCGTGAACAGCATGAAGTCGCCTCATAACGGTACCAGCCTCTCTGTAAAAACGGCGTACGATAAGACAACACGACTGTACGCTTCGCATCCAATGTGACGACGGTTTCTTCCTCATAGTAACGCTCTCCGAAACGCAACAATTCCTCTCGCACAATAACATATGGAAGCGGAAACCAGCCAGGGACGGTAATCCTCACAGATACATTAAGTCTGGAACGTGCAGGAACGAACTTGCTCATCCCGGCTCCTAGCATGCGTTCTCCGCTTACTCTGCGAATACCTCCTGCCAATCCGGACAACCAGTAGACCGCAAGGAGCGTCGCCATCGACAGAAGCATAAATGAAGTCTTACCGCCTTGGAATAGAAAATAGAACAGACACGAGACATAGATTCCAACCGCGATAACAATCGACCGCTTGCGCGAACGACCTTGGCGTGGAACAAGTTCCATGTTATTCATGTTCATATCCCCATTCGAATCGGTACCGGTATGTTCTGCACCACTTCCCGCAAAATATGATTGGCAGTTATCCCGTCCATTTTTGCCTCCATGCCAAGCACGAGGCGATGATTCAGCGCATAAGGAAGCAATATTTTCACGTCATCTGGCGTAACGAAGCTTCGTTCGCGAATCCAAGCGCGGGCTTTGGCTGCTTGCATCAAAGAGACTGAAGCACGCGGGCTTGCGCCCAAGACGACATGAGGATGTTCGCGTGTCGCGCGCACAATGTCAATGATATATGCAGCGACCGCATCATCGATATGAACGCAGCGAACCGCTTCCTGCATTTCTTTGATTGCAGCAATGTCCGTCACCGATTCAACCCTCTCCGAAGGCAGTCCTTCCATGTGACGGGCCAGCATCGTCCGTTCGGTTATCTCGTCCGGATACCCGAGATGAACCTTGAACATGAATCGGTCAAGCTGCGCTTCCGGTAACATAAAGGTCCCCTCGAATTCAATCGGATTCTGCGTTGCGAAGAGAACAAACGGCGAAGGCAAGTCGAATGTCTCGCCGTCTACTGTAATGTGGTGCTCCTCCATCGCTTCAAGCAGCGCCGACTGCGTCTTCGTCGTCGCGCGGTTAATCTCGTCGACGAGCAGCACATTCGTCATCACCGGACCTGGCCGAAACACGAATTGCTGCTCTTTCGGATGAAAAATAAAAACTCCGGTAATATCGGTAGGCAGTATATCCGGATTACATTGAACTCGGCGGAATTGTCCATTCATCGTACGGGCGAGTGACTTCACAAGTTGAGTCTTGCCTGTGCCCGGCACATCTTCAATGAGGACGTGGCCGCCGGCAAGCAAGGCAGTGAGCAGCAATTCAATTTCAAATGCTTTTCCCAAAATACATCGTTCCAATGTCGATTGCATCTGCTTCATAACGGAATGCAGTGAATGATAGGATGGCATGGCAACGACCTCCCCTTCAATATTAAAAATTTGGCGGATTCACAATATGTCTTATGAGCTGGATCACATGAGCTGCGCTTACATTTTTTCATTTTACACCATTCTAGGAATAAGGTACATGTGCGGATCGTCCGAATAGATTTGGAAGCTTTAGCAAAAAAATAAAGCCCCGTTGCCATGGATCGGCTCGGAGCTTATCGTTATGGATACCATTACATATAGAGGTTGAACACGCACATATACTAGCCTTTCGGGCGCACGACTAAGGCAGCTAGAAAGGAGAAGACGATGGCCGCCGATATTCCGGCGCTCGTTGTCTTGAAAATTCCGCTTACAGCTCCGACCCAGCCATCTGACTTCAAATCCGTCAGTGCACCGTGAACGAGCGAGTTCCCGAAGCTTGTAATCGGCACGGTCACGCCTGCGCCAGCAAAGTCGATCAGCGGCTCATACCAGCCAAAGCCATCGACAATCGCGCCTGTCACGACAAGGATGCTCATCGTATGCGCCGGCGTCAGCTTAGCCACATCAAACATTAGCTGGCCTATCACACAAATGAGTCCCCCGATAATGAAGGCCCATAAGTAAGTCATCATTGAATATCATCCTTCCATTTCAATCGTAACGGCATGCGCAATGCTGGGAATGGTCTCCCCTTGCTGATAAGACAGCGGGGATAGCAGCGCCCCCGTCGCAGCAATAAGCACACGCCGCAGCTCGCCTTTTTGCATGCGCTTCAAAATATGTCCGTACGTCACTACAGCGGAGCAGGCGCATCCGCTGCCACCGGCTTGCACAGCTTGTTTCTCTACGTCAAACACCATGAGTCCACAATCTTGGAAATTGGCTTCATCCATCGGCACACCGTGCTTTTTGAACAAGTCTTTCGCAATTGGATGTCCGACATTGGCCAAGTCGCCGGTCACGATGAGATCATAGTCCTGAGGAGATCGATTCAAGTCCTTTAAATGCGTCAATATGGTATCTACTGCCGCAGGAGCCATCGCCGCTCCCATATTAAAGGGATCCGTTATGCCAAGATCAACAATCTTCCCGATTGTCGCTGCGGTTACTTGCGGGCCCTTTCCTTTCTTGGCTACAACCGCCGCTCCTGCGCCTGTTACTGTATATTGAGCGGTAGGCGGTTTCTGGGAACCGTATTCCGTCGGATAGCGGAACTGCTTCTCGGCTGTGCAATTATGACTGCACGTCCCCGCCATCGCATAGTTCGCATTGCCAGAGTCGACGAGCAGCGAGGCAATCGCCAGCGTCTCCATCGAAGTAGAGCACGCGCCAAAAACGCCGATATAAGGGACGCCGAGCGTACGGGCGGCAAATGAATTGCTTATAATCTGGTTCAACAAGTCGCCGCCGACAAAGAAATTCAATTGGTCCTGCGTTATATTCGCGTTCACGATAGCTAACTGGGTTGCCTGCTCCAACAGCTTGCGCTCGGCCTTCTCCCAACTTTTCTCCTGCATGTCCAAATCATCATGAATAAAATCAAAGTCGGCTGCGAGAGGCCCCTCTCCCTCATCCGGCCCGACGACAGTTGCGGTGCCGATAATGACCGGACGGTTCGCAAACTGCCACGTACGGCGTCCTACTTGCATCGGAATGCCTCCTCCTTCTTCTTGCTCGAATGTCCGTCTTCGCCTTAGTGTTGAAGACCGAACAGGTAATAGACAAGCGCCACAACAAAAGCAGCCACCGTTCCGAACACGACGACGGAGCCAGCGAGCTTGAACATGTTGCCCCCAACGCCGAGCACAAGTCCCTCACTGCGATGCTCCAAGGCTGCCGAGCACATCGAGTTAGCGAATCCGGTGACGGGAACGGCTGAACCCGCTCCGGCCCACTGCGCGATTTTGTCATACACTCCGAAGCATGTCAGGATGACCGATACCAAAATCAACGTCACCACCGTCGGATTGGTTGCCTGCTTCTCGCTCATATGGAAGAGCGTCATGTACATCTGTTGTATGGCTTGTCCGATTAGACAGATCGTGCCGCCGACCAAAAAAGCCCGTATGCAGTTTTTGAATACGGACCGGGACGGCTCACGCTGTTTGGCAATTTGTTTGTACTCCTGCTCCGACAGGGTCCAATTCCCCAGCTTCCATTTTGCGGACTGGGATTTGCTTGAAGCTGCCATGCCCCCACCTCCTGCGTCAAACTATACTATGGTTCTATTTCATTCCATCACAGTATTTGTCTTTTCGATTCGGAATATGTCTAGGCATGCCAATCGTTAAAATGTAACATTTTGTATATGAAGCAACAGGAGGCAGCACAAGGCAAGCAGCACAAACAGCACAAGGGCCAGACAGTCAAATGACGAAACATTCGGCTTCAAAGTTCTCCATCCTCTCCAATAATCGTCTGTGCCGCATCAAAGTGCATGGGCATAGGTTAGTGTATGCATGAGGGAAGAAAGCGTTCATCCCATCTCTCCTCGGTAAGCGAAGCGTGCTGCGTTGCAGGCGGAGGATTTCATCTGTAAATTGGTGTACAATGCGATCAAGCGTCGGCTTCACTCTTGGAATCGTCCTGCTCAATATTGTCGAAATATTCGAAATGCTCAACCTAAGAATGGAACAGAAACAGTACAGAAAGAAGGAAAGCTGCGCGCTGACGCAATGGGTGCAGGCAGGCGGCGTGCTGCTGTATGTCGGCGATGGCAGCGATGCATATCATGGCGTGCGCGAATGGTGGAGTGAAGGCCAGCATTCGTATGCCAATCCGGCTCACCATCTCTTAGAGACGATAGGCGTGCCACTGGAAGCGCCACCAGAAGGTGAAGCCTTGATTACGCATGTCGGCAAAGGCGCGTTCGCCTATCTACATGAGCATCCGGCGGCATTCTCCTCGTCAGAAGCCGGAGCGGATCGGCTGCGCGAGACGGTGCTGGCTGCGCTGCAGTCCGTTCACGGCGCTGACGCGCGGTGGGATCGCAGCCATGCGCTTATCGCCTGCCGCGGTCCTTACGTGGCGGCCGCCGTACTGGACGAAAGCGTCAGCGCTGAACCCGTCCGGTTAGAGGGGCCTTTCGTCGACCTGTTCGACGGCCGACTCGCCGTACGTGCGCACGTAGTAATCCAGCCGGGCGATCAAGCATTGCTGGTCGACCTTAATCATGCGTACGCGGCAATGAGTGAGCGCCCCGTGCTGGTAGCGGCCGCGGGACGGGTAACGGAGCTGCCTGCCGACAGCAGCACGAATGAAGAGCCGCTCCGCACCTGTCGCTACACCGTGCGCGGGCCGGAGGGTGTGCGCGCTGTGCTGCGGTTTGCCGCCACGGTCGCTCCCGAACGGGTGACGGTCGAACGGAACGGGCAGCAGCATCCTCATGAATGGGAGTGGGATGCTGCATCCTCCACCTTTACCGTTTCGTTTATGCACCCCGCAAGCGGGGTGCGTTTAACGGTGGAAATGGCCGGAGCCTAATATCGTACAAGCAACAGATGCGCTTAGCATCCAAGCAATGCTGGCAACGGTCGATACACCATAACAACGATGCAAATTGCCCCCCGAGGATCTTCCTCAGGGGGGGTTATGTTCTGCATTGATCTCTTTGCTCCATTCTCCCCTACCATCAGGAAGTGCCACGTCAGACGCGTTAACGGCATATCGGAGGCTTGCGGTTATCTTCGGTGAACTACGACTCTCTTCGGTTCCTCCCTTTGCCCACTATCCCCTTATGTCAGTGAACAGGCTCTTTGGGACTTCATTTATAATTACGGGCAATACAGAGGGAATTATATAAACACACCCATGTGATTGAAGGCATAAGTTCAATATTCGTCACCCTATCACGTTCTCTGATTTTTTCCGCGTTCAGCTCTGTAGTGATCTCATTCCTGAACGGGTCAATCTCTAAGCAGTATGCTCCCTGAGCGCATGGGAGAATGAGCATAAGCGACTAAATACGTATGTTCAGCGTCAACCATGTACACTCAAAAGAAGCTGGTGCACCATTATTAAACCGCTTGCCTTGATTTGTATATCGCTTTATTGTAGACGTGGGGATCAAGCTAAATTTTTGGTCATATATTGGGTCGTATAATCAATTATTTACATAACAACTGTACATCGTTGATGGGAAAAGAGGGTTAACATGATCACAATTGAAGGCATTCATCACGTTAGTTTGAATGTGCGGGATTTACGCCGCTCCAAGGATTTTTATGAACGGATTCTTGGACTGCAGGAACTCCCTCGTCCTGCCTTTGATTTTGAAGGCGCTTGGTACGCGATTGGCACAACAGATCAACAGCTGCACCTCATCGTCTACAAAGGGGAGACACTGCGTACAGGTGAAATCGACACAAAGGATGGACATTTTGCACTCAGAGTTTCCAGTTATGAAAATACGCAAAAATGGCTTGATCAATGCGGGATAACCTACACAGCAAAACCGTATGGCAAAGCAGGTTTCCCGCAAATCTTCATCCTCGATCCGGATCAAAATATTATTGAATTGAATGCTGAGCGGCTTGAGGAAAATTGAGAACTTCATCTCTAAGATCAAAAAAGTGCCTCGCTCCCGCTCGCATGAGCCAGAGGACGAGACACTTCATTCCTATTCCTGTGTGAACCGAAATCTGCCGAACCGTTCGGGAACGTGGAAGTTGACGGCGCCGGTCGGGGACCAAGCGGTATATTCACGCGTTCCCAGCTCATCCTCGTCGATGCGGAACAAGTTGATGCGCCATTCCGTCCCTGTATGCGGCGTAGCCTGCAAATCGGAAAATGCGATGGCGTATTCGTAAATGACCCGGCGCTCAGGCTGAGATACATAAGCGACGGATGTACCTAATTGCTGTGCATCCCATTCCGGATGGAATACTTTCGGCTCGCCTGGATTGTTCGTTATGTATGAATCGAATACGACGTTATGCGGACTGAGATTGAATTCGTAATAAGCCCGGCCCTCACCGGCCGTGTCGATGAAGCATTCGACCACGTCAGCTTCAAATAAAGGATCGTCGCGTTTCGTATACGGACTGACCACGCAATCATCCTCGCATTCAAAGCGGATATGCAGTGTCGTATCCGTCCAGCACGATCGGATGGCGGTGCGCATCCGCGGCACTGCTCCAGTCACCACATCCGCTAGCTCTATCGCTGCGATCCCGGTCCAATCCGGAGCGTCTCCGCTAATGTACATACACCGATATTCCGGAAGCGGCGGCAATGTCGGCTTGCCTTCCTGCTTTATTTCACTACTTTCATCCTGACTTGCATTCATGTTGTTGTCTCCCCTCGTTGCAGCAAAATGCTTCTTGCCTTGCAATTACTTGCCCATTATAGCAAATTTCAATTCTCAAGTAATAGTTGGAGCAGGCAGCCGTCCAAGGGAGACGCGATATGGAAGAAGATTACGTCAAGCCTTTCGCAGGAAGTGAATAACGGCGCTGGGAAAGGAAACCCCCGCGCTGACACCTCAGGTTGGTATCAGGCAGGGACTCGGTCAAATTCGGCCTTTATTTTTATAAAATTCATGATACAGCTTCATGAGCGCCCGTTTTTCAATCCGTGATACATAGCTGCGTGAAATGCCTAATTCCTTGGCAATCTCCCGCTGGGTGCGTTCGTCCCCGCCTCCATCCAGACCGAAGCGTCCCCGAATAACTTCTTGCTCCCGTTCGTCCAATATATCCAGATTGCGGTATATTTTACTCTTTTCAATTTTCAACTGTACCTTTTCGACCACTTCATCACTTTCTGTTCCGAGAATGTCAATTAATGTAATTTCGTTCCCTTCCTTATCTGTCCCGATTGGATCGTGGAGCGATACATCTTTGCGTGTCTTTTTCAGTGAGCGCAGGTGCATTAAAATCTCATTTTCGATACAGCGCGCGGCAAACGTCGCAAGCTTCGTCCCTTTATTCGGTTGAAAGCTCTCAATCGCTTTGATCAGTCCGATCGTGCCGATGGAAATCAAATCTTCCAAGTCTTCGCCAGTGTTGTCAAACTTCTTCACAATGTGTGCCACCAATCGGAGGTTGTGCTCAATAAGCGTATTGCGCGACTGAGCGTTGCCTGCTGCCATGAGCTGCAAATGCTTCATTTCATCCTCTTCGGCCAGTGGCTGCGGGAAGGCGTTGTTCTTTACGTAGGACACAAGGAGCGACAATTGCTTGATGAACAAGACAATCGTCGCAAACAATCCGGTCATGCCATGCCACCTCCAGATGTCTGACGACGTTCTGTATTTCTCCCAACACAGTTATACATTGTATGTGGGCGGCGGCCTAGAAGTGCATGTACGAAAATGAATCGCTTTAAAAGTCCGGTGATTTAAGTCAAGTTCATCTCTTAATCGTTGTAAATACGGTGTAAGTCTCGTATTTGAGACACGCTGTAGAATACGATTCATCAAGATTCCAAAGTAAACCAACAGGAGAATGTGTACCTATTCCAAACACTTTTCCAGCAAAATATGCACCACTGTTCATGCAATCTAATCATGTTGCTGTTGAAAATTCACAGATTACCAGACTGAATCAGGATACCCGCTCCATACTCTGGTAATTTTACTGTTAACAAAAATTTCACTCAAGGAACTATACAAGCCTCGGGCAAACTCCAACTTTCTTATAGTGGGTATGCTGAGACGCAGTCGAACAGGGCACGATTGAGGAAGCTGAGGTTCATTGGGAGCTTTGGAAAACACCTTATCTTGGTTAGAGTAACTCTCATTCAAAGAACACCACAGATTACGATAGAAAGCATTTTAATGGAAGCGATACAGTCTCACCAAACTAATATTGAAAAGTATTTTTCAGTTTGAAGATGTTTGCAGCAGAGTCTGAAAGATATCTCATATACGGGGATAATATCAGATTATAAAGGTATGTTTTCAATAACATCATGGAAAGCAAAGAACAGCAAGCTCTTGTCTCTCGGGACATCAGCTTGCTGTTTACGCACCGCTCAGAAGTGACTGCGGTTGAGTCTCTAATACATTCATGTCATGGCGGAATCGTAATGCTCCATGCTTTTTCAATCCACGCATCCGCGTAGGATGCGACTTCTCGTTCGCGGTTATTCCGCATCACGCAAATAAATTTCAATTCACGCATCCGCGTAGGATGTGGTGCTAGACTCAATATTGGACACGGAGAACCGAGAATGCGAAAATAAAATCATTCTTAATCGAGGTGTCCGACATGACGAAAAAGTACGACAAAGAATTCAAGTTGCAAACCGTTCGACTCATTCAAGAAGAAGGAAAGGCCATGCGTGATCTTCAGAAGGGGATTCGTGATTTGGAAGAGGAGAACGAAATCTTAAAAAAGGCGATGCACTACTTTGCAAAAGACCGCGCTGATCTATCAATTTATTCATGATCACCGCTTCAAGCTCCGTGTCGTGAAGATGTGCACCGTATTTGGAATCTCCCGAAGCGGTTATTATGATTGGACTCGGCGAAAAGAAAGCAAGCGTAGCAAACGCCATGAGTGGCTGAAAAAGAAAATTCGCCGCATTTTTCTTGACAACAAGCATCTTTACGGAAGCAGGAAAGTCTGGGAAACCCTAAAGAAGCAAGGGATAGAGGTAACCGAGAAAACTGTTGCTCGTATCATGAAGGAACTGGACCTTAAATCTCGTACGGTCAAGAAATATAAAGCGACTACGAATTCCAAACATAACTTGCCGGTCGCCGCAAATGTGCTGAACCTACAGTTTCAAGCGAGTGCGCCTAACCAGATCTGGATGACAGACATCACTTACATCCCAACCGATGTGGGGTGGCTTTATTTAGCCAGTGTCATGGACTTACACAGCCGTAAAATCGTAGGATTTCATATGGATGAACGAATGACCAAGTCACTTGTGATCAAGGCGCTAGATCAAGCCTACCGAGTTCAAAAGCCACGCGGCGAAGTTCTCCATCACTCTGATCGCGGAAGCCAGTATGCTTCTCAGGAGTACCAGGAACGGCTTAAAACGTATAAGATGAAAGGCAGCATGAGCCGTAAAGGGAATTGCTATGATAACGCTTGTATCGAGTCGTTCCACAGTGTACTGAAGAAAGAACTCGTTTATTTAGAGAAGTTCAAGACCCGCAAAGATGCTAAGGCTCGGATTTTTGAGTACATTGCTTGCTTCTACAATGGGAAACGAATCCATTCCTCAATTGGGTATTTTACACCCAATCAATACGAACGTATGTACCGTTCAGCTGCGTAATTCTCTCGATTCTTTGTGTCCAATCTATTGACAGTAGTCCAATGCGACCTCTACTCAATTCATGCAACTTTCAACGAAGTTAATTTCAATCCACGCATCCACGTAGGATGCGACCCTCCACGTACTCAACTGATTAACCTTGTGCGCATAATTTCAATCCACGCATCCACGTAGGATGCGACGCCGCCCAGTTCCCCCGCCCGATCTTTATAGACACGATTTCAATCAAACGCATCCACGTAGGATGCGACTCCGTTCGGTATAGCATAATTCCGTCGCATGTTCCATTTCAATCCACGCATCCACGTAGGATGCGACATAGGAGGGTGACTAAAATGGTTTACGCACTAGTATTTCAATCCACGCATCCACGTAGGATGCGACTGAAATTAAGGCTAGGATAAAATGATTGGTAAGATTTCAATCCACGCATCCACGTAGGATGCGACTGTTTCCGTGGCATACCATTCTCAACCTCCTTGTTAATTTCAATCCACGCATCCGCGTAGGATGCGACGACATCTTCATACATTTTCACCATAGTAACAGTTTATTTCAATCCACGCATCCGCGTAGGATGCGACACGGCTGCTCCCATGGTGGAGTGTCATCGTTGGAAATTTCAATCCACGCATCCGCGTAGGATGCGACGAGAAATTCCCGTATTTACGCAAGATTTATGATATTTCAATCCACGCATCCGCGTAGGATGCGACTTGTAATGTTTCTCCCAATCAAACCCGTTGTCTGATCATTTCAATCCACGCATCCGCGTAGGATGCGACTTGTTCGGCGGACCAATCGAACATTTCCGCTTGGTAACATTTCAATCCACGCATCCGCGTAGGATGCGACACCTTTCTATTCCAAGATATAGCCACCCATAATGATTTCAATCCACGCATCCGCGTAGGATGCGACTATGTCTTCTCATAGCTATCTCTCCTTTAAATGTATTTCAATCCACGCATCCGCGTAGGATGCGACTTTTTGTTTTTTGCGTGCTCCTCCAAGTCAAAACATTTCAATCCACGCATCCGCGTAGGATGCGACCCTGATCATTTATTTCTATAGACTTCTTGCCATCACGATTTCAATCCACGCATCCGCGTAGGATGCGACTTGGCCACCCCCTCATAATCCCAAGCGCTTGGATTTCAATCCACGCATCCGCGTAGGATGCGACTATCCTTGATGTGCTCGTTTGGTCACCAGCTCCAGTAATTTCAATCCACGCATCCGCGTAGGATGCGACTACGTCATACAAAGATTCAGTGACGGGTAAGACATTTCAATCCACGCATCCGCGTAGGATGCGACCCTGGCTCAAATGGATTCATCCTGAGATGGCTGTAATTTCAATCCACGCATCCGCGTAGGATGCGACAGCGAAAAATGATTGTGACAATCACATTTCGTTCTTAATATGATTTAATTAATCAAAATACCTATAGAATCAGTCTAAAAGTAGGTCTTTTTCATTTTTGTGACAAACCACAAAATGGATTTTACCTATATTATAGAAAAAACTTGGTGCGAATCCCCCGGGGATTTCATGTGCACTATACATTCGCACTAGATAATTAGTGGCCCCTCCATATCAATTGATTCTTTTACGCCGATATGCTCAACCTTGTTTTTATAGTTGTTCCCCAATTGATAGAAGCGTAGGCTGTCTTCCTTTTGATCTATAATATCCGCCAATTGAATCTTCAGGCTGGCGAATTGAGCAGCGTCTACATTACATTCAAAGACGGAGTTTTGAACTCTCTGGCCGTAGTTCTGGCACAGTTTTGAGACTCTGCGCAGCCTTCGTTGGCCCGCACTGGTCGTTGTCTTTACATCATATGTGATTAACACTAGCAATCTAAACACCTACTTCCATAGAAATGGAGGGTATTCATCCAGATCATTGCGCAAATAACGCGCCAGCAACAATGCTTGGGCATGTGGCACTAAGCCCCAGCTTATTTTCTCACCTAGATACGGGTGCATGATTTTCTCTTGTTTTTTATTTTGCCATGCCGTCAAAAATTTCTTCCTGGCCTCATCTGTCATAAGAACAGCGCCATTTTCCTTTGTATAAAAATCATCTTTGTTCACGATTTTCTTATTGATCATCGTTAGAACAAATTTATCTGCATAGATTCCCCGCAATTCTTCCATAACATCCAACGCCAGTGAAGCCCGTCCCGGACGATCCCGATGCAGGAACCCAACATATGCATCCAGCCCAACCGCTTCCAGGGCAGCTGCCATATCATTCGCTAATAACGTATATGCAAGGGACAGCATCGCATTCACTTTATCCAACGGTGGTCTGCGTGAACGGGAACGAAAATAAAAATCGTCTGTCTGCTGCAGAATCATTTGACCCAACGCCTTATTGTAACTGACCGCAGCCTGTCCTTCCAAGCCTCTTAACCGCTCCAGATCCTCACACTCTCTCACTTCCAGCATAAGGGATGATAACTGCCCGGAAATCTCCTTGAACTGAGCGACATCTATCCTTAGCGGGTAGTCTCTCGTCATTCGTTCAATCATCCATTTATGATTGAAAATTTTGGCCACTATAAAGTTGCGTGCAATTTGGGCTGACGAAGTCTCATTCTCGGAGACAAGATATTGTTTTTTTCGCAGAACAACGTTCCCTTTGCTCTGTCCAATGACACGCGCCAAAAACCGCCCACTCATCGTCATAAAGGTGATCGCTATATTCCGATCCGCACAATACCCCATCAACGCAGGACTTGCTCCTGTATAACCAAAAGCGACGATAGCTTCCAGATTGTGCAACGGAAGACGACCCAGCTTCTCTTCTCCCTTCAGCAGCACAATATTGTCCCCGTCCAATGCCATATAAACGTCCGGCTGGTTTACATATAACGTGTTAAGAAGACGCTTCATCCCTGATCTTCCCCTCAATATAACTTTTTACCGTCCGTTTATTCATCAGAGCTGGGAGACAGATGGACTGCAGCGAGCAGTTTTTGCAATATGGCCCGCCTTTTACTTTGGGTGTATGGTTGCGCTTGTAATAATCATGCATCTCCGCTGCGACAACTCTGACCCTCTGCTTCACATCATCCGTAAGCGGAACTTCAATTCGATGCTTCAACTCTTGATAAAAAATATATCCGGTCTGTACATCGCACAACAGCATCTCTTCCAGACAGAGCGCTTGCGCAGCCAGTTGCAATACATCTGATTCATCCGTCTTCGGCTTGCCGCGCTTGTACTCAACAGGATAAGCGATATATTTGCCTTCAGCCCCACGAATCTCTACTCCGCAGCTGTCTTGTACGAACTCGACCACATCGCAGATACCTGCCAATTTCAATTCATGCGACTTGACAGACATAGCGCGAACGACAAGCTTGTCGCCGCGCTTTTCCCTCGTGAACGGTTGATCTGCATTGCGATGGAGATGTTGCCCTTCGATCGTCTTCACATTTTCTTCCCATTGCTGTTCTATGTGAATCAACGCCCATTGCCGCTTGCAGAATTGAAAATGCTGGATGCCCGATAGCAATAAGTAGTTGTCCTCATCATTATAGGCCATCGATGATCTCAACCTTCAGCCCTTCCAGCTCGTTCAGCGTAATGTCATAGTCTTCTTCAAAGGATTTTGGTTCTTCCTTGTTTTTGCTGACATGCAATGAGCGGTGCACTTTCGCGGATGAATATTGACCCAACTTGGAGCTATGCTCCCACCAATATACCTTGTGCACTTCCATACTTCCTTCCGGTCTGGCGGAAGAAGCGTCATTTTCGAACAGTGTAACAAGCGTCTGCTTGATTTTCTCCGCATCTTCCGTAGTGAAGCCTGTCTTTTCCGCCAACTGCGTATTGATGCTGCCGTAAAATACGTACACGCCGAAGTCTACGCGGTGCTTCATCCCCATCGTATCCGACCCTCTCTCCTTGCCTGGCTCCGAGTTGACGCTCTTTGTAATTTGCATACTCGTAATATCAATCGGATCAACGCTCGTTGCCGTATGTATCGACACCGGACCGCGCACACCAACAGAGACCCCTTTATCTCCACTGCCCTTGAAGGCAAATACCTGGCCGAAGCTGCGGACATCGATCCACTGCTCGCAAGCGATTTTCGCAAACTCTTCGCCGGAACCGTCTTTTTGTTTTAATATTTTCGCCAGTGCCTCGTTTGCTTCTGCGCGCTCGCGCAAGCTTTTAAGCTGATCATCATTTCTATCATTGGACTGGACAAAAATAGGCTCGCCGAGATCTTGCAGCCGGTTTCGAATTTTCCGTTTCAGCGCCACATCCGACACTTCACCATGACCGTCATAGTTTTGACGCGGCCGGTTGCCGTTTAACGGATCGCCGTTCGGATTCGCTTTCGTGACTGAGAATACGACCGCAAAATCAATTTTATGATCGAGAATTGTCATTGTTCGTTCGCTCCTTCGTTGGATTGTTGATTTTGATTGGTTTCACTTTTCTTACCTTGGTAATAATCATGTCTTTGGCTAAAGTACCCTAACACATATTTTCCGGATAAAGACCTGTCATCAAAATCCTTAAACTCGAATTTATCTATAATTTCACCCATCAATCTCAACAGATCCGTACATTTCGCCCCTAAGCGCATCTGATACGGATGCAAACTCGATTGAATCACCTTCCATGTCCGCTCTGGATGTTGCACAAACGAATTCATATAGCGAATCGCATTCGTTGCGCGCGTCTCTTCCGAACCTAGCGCACGCCGTTCCAAAATATCAGCCACCGCCAGCAATCTCCCAAACAAATAGCTTCGGTCCGTATTCTCCTTGTCCAGCGCCACCTGGAACCCCTCCTTCTCATAAGCTTTATTGACTAACGAGCAAGCAATGCTCAGCGTCTTCTCCCATTCCCACTTCTCCATCGCCACCGGATTGGACGCCCGGCGAACGACGCTATTCACAATATCCGCCGGAATTTTGACGCCGTCGACCATGCACGGCAGCATGCGTTCCATCAGCCCTTTTATGAGCTTGTCGCTGGCTGAAGAACCGTAAGCGGCATAAGCAATATCTTTCGTCGCCGGTGTGCCGAAAAATTGAACATAATCACCATTCTCATCTTTGCGATAACGGTGCAGCCATACACAACTGGAATGCCATTCCACCAGCTTCTCAAAATAATGCTTCTTGTCCAGATTACGATAATAGAGCACCGCCATGCGCCCGGTCGTGGCAGAATCAAGAATCAACAGGTTCACAGCGGGATTCGTAATCGACAGCTTCTGTCCTGCTCCATACCCAGCCAGGGCGCTCCCAATGTCCCGCGCCAGCCCTTCGTTCGTGAAAGACTCCCTTTTATGCGCCGCGCTTTGTTCCGGAAATAGGGCAAAGGTATCCTCTCCGGGACCCGGCACGTCTACCGCATCGTTCGACCACACGAGAAATACGCGCCCATCAATGATTTTCCCTTGGCGGTTAATCAGCCATTTCAGCGCATTATGGGCTTTTTGCGATACCTCATAGCTAATGCCCGCCGCTTCCTGGCTGCTGCTGAACCGGCCCCGGAACGTAAAGCCGCTTGTATCGCTGGCCGAGATCAACTTCGCTTTGTCTGCCGGATTTCGTATTTTGTTCGCATGCTTGTCCGTACCTGGCACCAATTGACCCGTCACATAACACAGCTTGTTGTTGCTCAGCTTGCTGTTATAGTAGCGGATGAACGAATCATAGACCTCCGGATCTTTCCACACTTCCTTAAGCGGCCGAACCGGGGAGTAGACCGTAAAACGAATGAATGCGCTTTCTTGTTCGCCATTGAGCACGCCAAACAACGGCGGTTTCTCGTCACCGTATTTTTTATCCCATTTCCCAAGCAGACACCCGTTCCCATCGAGGGACAACAGGTTCTCTTTTTCGACCAGATCGCGAACGAGCCTTTTTTTATTCAGGTACGTAAAAATACTGGCCACATGAGGATGGCAAAATGGCGATAAAGCCCATTCTTCCAGCTTTTCGATATAGGCTTTGAACTGATCCGCTTTCTTGGCTTGTCCGCCATAGTTAATGTAGTCCCCAGCCACATAGCTTAGCTTATCATGCAACGGATAAGGAAATACGGCAGTCCCCGAACGGCTGGAGGAGTCCTCTGTGCACGGAATCAAAGTACTGGCATCGCTCTTGTCAACGACGATGGCTGAATGGAATTCTCCGTCTTCCGTAACACGAACTTCAATATGCGCCGTCTGTGTCGTATGAGAAATCGGAAGCAGCGTAAATTCCTGCCCGTTATGCTTCTTCTCGACAACCCCGACCCGATCAAGGTTCAACTCATACGTCTCATATAATTGCTGCAACCAGCTCATCGGCTTCCCTCCGCTTCCAGCCGAGCCTCCAGTTCCTCAACCGCCTCGTTCTCCCCTGCCGCGAACCGCTTTGGCTCCATCTGCGCCACAGGGCGAACAAGCTTGCATTGTTCCGGCGTGATAAACTCAATGATGCCATCCTTCATGACCGGGTTCCATAACCTCGTCTCCATCTGCTGCCTTCCTGTCTCGTCGGGATAGTTAATGCCGTGCACCATCGTTCCGAGATGAAGTTCGCCATAATTGTCATAGAAGCCCTCTCCTGCGCCAAACTCGCATGGTTCTACGTAACCTTGACATTCTCTTGCTCCCAAGAAAATATCCCGGCGTCCTCCCGCCCGCAACGCGCGCTTCAAAATATTGTGGTGTTTATTTTCGTCGCGATCATACTCCAAGTCCGGCCGATTCGGGTTGAACACGAAATGAGCCCGGCATTGGTAGCGAACATCCTTCAAATAGGAATAGTACGCAAGCGTATTTCCTCCTCCATAATCAATCGGCCGGACTCCTTTGGACTCCATCCGAATCGGGTTCATTACGCGAACTGCATCCACAATAAAAAGAATCGTCGGCTTCCAATAAATAGATTCCGAAATTCCCTTTAAGGCCTGAAACGTCGGGACTGGATATGACATCTTCTCCCCGCCCAGTTTCGTTAACGGATCTGTAAACAACGCGTAATTCCCAAACACTTCGAACTCAATGCTGTTGCGTATCAACGCGCCGCCTCCTTTCCATAATTTTCCTACATCTTTTATACTATACTCTCTTCTTAACAGGGTCAATATTAATCTAATAAAATATTATATGAATTTTTTGTTTCAGACCTGAACAGAAAATCAAAAAATGTCCGCATTCTCAAATGCCTTAGTTATGCTATAATAGCTTATATTGTCGCTAGAATAGCGCGGATTGAAAAATATAGTATTTTATTAGGAGCCTATCTGTAAAAGATAGGCTTCACTCTTTTAGAAACAACCTAAAAATCCCATGGCGCTGTCGCTGTTCAGCTCAACTCCAAAATACTCGCTGTAGGCTCCCTCTTTCAATACGAACACCTTTCCGTCCAGACAACTCTCCAGTCCGCCGCTGCGATCCAACTGGCGGAGATCGTGTTCATACAGGTTGACCGTGAATTGCTGCGCCTGCTTCAGCAGACGCGTCAAATCATCGATCGTGCCGCTTCCGTTCAGGTCGGCAATCACTTTCTTGCCTCCCTCTCCATAGGGAGCAATGACAGCACGGGTATAATCGTCAATAACATGAAAATATTTCGCCGCGGTGCCATAGCTATTGGCGAGAACTAGCGGCAGCCATGTGTCCTTCGCCTTCTCCTCTTCCTTCTTCTTGTGATAGGCCTGGAAATAGCTGTCCGTTTCATACCGTCCGGCATATAGCAAGTCCGTCATATTTTTGTACAGCTTAGGTACAAAATTATTCAAATCCGCTTCCATCCTCATATAGAACCTCTGAAAATAAAATTCCATCGCCTGCTGCGACAATAAATGGCCTCCATGCGCCGCCGCATCCCGCTTCATATCGACAAGCATCGTGCGTGTGAGTTCCTTGCCAATTTGAATCTCCTTCAAATGCTTCAGATTCTCTTCCGCGTGGTCGATAATGTAGACGTTCCGGATCTCATCCTTCCTATGCCGATTGCACCGTCCCGCCGCTTGCGCGATCGAATCCAATCCGGCTAGGGAGCGTATAACGCACTCGAAGCTGACATCTACTCCGGCTTCAATCAACTGCGTGCTGACGCAAATCACTTTTTCCTCGGCCTCAAGATGCGCCCTTACTTTTTCTAAAATGGCAGACCGGTGGGCGGCACACATCGACGTACTCAAATGATACAAAAAGATTTCCTCGTCCTCGCCGAACTGATGCTGTTCCCGCATCGCCTCCAACCGCTCATACAACGACTTAACGACCGACTTCGTATTCAAGATGACCAGAATATTGCCTGCTTCCTGAATAGTGTCCTGGACAAAGCATGCCAATTCTTCCGTACTCCAGGCCCGCTCGGTAGCTTTATCGATCAAATCAACACGCTTGAACGCATCAATTACCTCATCGAGATTGCTTATCATCTCAGCGTCCTCTGCCAATTCCAGCTTCTGCTCCACGAACTGCAGCGCTGGCTGCGTCGCCGTACACAGCACGATACTGGAGCCGCCATACTCCTTCAAAAAGTTCAGCGCCTGGTTGAACAGCGAAATGCAATGCGTAGGCACCTTCTGCACTTCGTCAAATATAATGACGGCATCACACAAGTTATGGAGCCTCCGTATGTTCCGGCTCCCGTGCGCAAAAAACACGTTCAGAAATTGCACCATCGTCGTAAAAATAATCGGCGCATCCCAATTGTCCTTAGCCAGGTTCGCCTTTTGCCGCACAGTCAGCGCCAGCCCGTCCTGATCCTCGTCGTCTTCCTCCACCTCGACTTCTACGACGTTGGAATGATGCTCCAGGATATTCGCTTCATCTTGCAATATTTTTCGTACCGTAGCTGCATTCTGCTCAATAATCGTCGTAAAAGGGACGACATAAATAATCCGTTTTTTGTCAAAGGTTAACGCGTGCTTCAAGGCATATCTCAAGCTGGCCAGCGTCTTGCCGCCCCCAGTTGGAATCGACAACGTATAAATAGAAGACGGCTTCGCGGCAAAACGTTCGCATAGCTCGGACATTTCGCTTCGCAACAGTGCAATCGGCGTATGGGCGTCCTTCTTTTTCTTAAAAGAATGAATCTGCTCCATCAGCCTTTCATAATAACTTGAAAACAATTCTTTAGTGTTCCGTTCCGGCTCGTCCGGCTCTCCCATCTCAAACCATCTCGTGTTCGTTCGATCAGCATCAATTAATGCGCTAAATACGAACTTCGTCAGGAGCATAAGCTTCAGTTCTATAGTTTTGGCAGGTACTCTGGCCAGAAATTGTTCCACTTCCGCAGCGGCCTGATCCACATATCCCTGGAACTCCTGCTCGCTCATGACATGTGTAAAAAAGGCTTCGACGCTCTGATCAAACTCCTCCAACTTTTTGCAAGCAACCCGCCTCAAATAAGGAGATTCCAAATCCGGATCCAGAAAATCATGCAAATAGGAATGATGCGAAATAATCGCATTGCCTACAACCTCAGCCAAAATCGCTTTATAAGGCGCTTTCGCATCCGCATGAAAACGATCATAAAGCAACCGCCCTCCGGCCGTAGAATGATCAACATCCCCCCGACGCAGCCGATCCTCGGCTCCGCTTACAGCCTCCAATATGTATGTCCTGAACTTCTCCGTATATTTCCCCATATCATGAAGCATGCCCGCCAGCCCGGTGACATGAGGAATATTCAATTTTTTACCGTACTCTTCCGCCAGCGTCTTCACTTCCAGCAAATGCCGTTCCACGGTTTGCACCTTCTTATCGCTCGCCCGAATATGAGCAATTGATTGCATTTCAGCACCCCTTTCTACAACGCTCATAGTTACTGTACCGCACACATGGTGACAACTATATGTTAGGGAACTTATATTCAGGATGATGCATTAGCTCGGAAGCCTCGCATTTGTCGGCCCGTTCCTGCGCCGATATGCCAGGGTTCGCCTGTATGGCTATGACCATTTTCATCAGCCGAATCATTTTATCCGACATCGTTGTACTCTCCTCCAGATGCTATCATAAGATCCTATAAATATTGGATATTCGACATCATCTATAGGTCTACCTGCCTACTCCTGCAAATAAACAGGACTAAACAACCTCTTCCTCTTTAACAATGTATAGAGATTTGGAATTGCCTATATTTTTATACCATTTTATTAGGTGTTGTACATCCTCTTGGGAAGCGCCGGTAAATACGTATTCCTTTGCTTTCGATGGCGAATCTATTACGAGCTCAATCTGGAAAATACCGAATAAATATTGAATCCAAGTTTGACGAGAGGTTATCGATTGAACCGCTTTGCGCTGTACATAGACTGTGGTTCGCGTAAGACCCGGTTTCGCGATCACACATTGATTGCCATGAACTTCCCATAGCGTTCCCGAATATTTTCGGCTCCCCCGCCAATATATCGCTGCCGCGAACGGGATCGTCAACCATGCCCACGGAGACAAAATTGCGGCGACTAAGATGACAAGGCTTACAGCAATGACCGGCAGCCACACAAAATATATCGCCTTTCCCGCTGGTAAATTGCGCTGCGGGTTCACGATTGTAAATTCGGGCAACAGCATCTCCAATGCAGCATGCATCTCTGACCTGTGGATCGCGGGCAGTAGCAGTTTTACCTTCTTCTCCCCTGCATACCCAACGCAATCCATCCAGATGGACACATAACCAAAATAACGACTAAACAACTGCTCCTTGACCCGGATCGACTGAATCTTCACAGTATGGAGGGAGGTTGATTTCCTCTCATACCATCCGTACTGGATATGAATATAGGAACTGTCTCGGATAACGGACCATTTGTGATAGCGAATTTGCATCATGACCAAAGACAACAACCAAGACGTGAATACGCACAAGGCAATAATGCCAAGAAGCTTCCACCAGGAAATAATAGACCACAGCAAGATAGATAGACCAATGACGACAGCCACCCCATATACCCAATAAGGCTGTTGCCTGTGCCGGCTTGATCTCCCTGAATAACAAGAGAGTATAGGGGATGATCATATAGCGGATCGTTCGATACAAATGTACGGCAATCTTGATCGGATGCTGTCTATGGATTGTACGCATCAGTCTCACCTATTTTCGCCAGTTCAATGACCTGGCGCCGCAGTTTATTCGCATCATCTTCCAATAAACCGACGATGCCAGTCGCATCACCTGCCGTTACGATAACGACTTCCGATATGCCCAGCTTTTTCTGGATGACGTCCTGTTCAATATCTACATGCTGAACACGGCTAAGCGGAATAACCGATGAATTAACGGACCATATGCTGCCCCACCGAATCACAATTTCATCCTTTGTCAGAACGTAACTTCTTCGGGCATAGCTGAAGCGAACTCCATATATGATATAGAATAAGTCCTTGCTCCAATGAAGCAAAAGATAAAAAGCAGAAACATATATAATCCACTTCCATTGGGGCAGCCACATCAAACAAACGATGATAGGAATGATTGCCAGCGCAGTCCGCTTCAATGCAGAGAAAAGACGTTAATTCGCCAATATAGCAACACATTTGGATGCAATTGTTGCTGCTCGCTAACTGTCGTATTCATAGCTGCGTACATCCTCATATTCCTTCGTATTGATACTCTAAGTTCTATTATGGTTGAAGAAAGTGACAACAGCCTGTCGGAGAACGTATGTTCTACAAAAAAACAAGCATCCCACCCCCACGTCATCTTTTGACACGGGGGTAGATGCTTTTTTTGGTTTCATAATGTTTTCTACGCGTCCGTGCAAGATGCGACGCTCAATGTGCGCTTGAGCGGTCCACGAATGCGAGTTGGATGCGACTTTTGCTTGATTTTGTTCACCTTTTTGGGCTAGCAATTTCAATCCACGCATCCGCGTAGGATGCGACACGGCTCAAACCGAAGCAGCAGCCTAAGCCATCGGCATTTCAATCCACGCATCCGCGTAGGATGCGACCTCGGCACCGTCGGCGGCCAACATCGAGTATTACGCATTTCAATCCACGCATCCGCGTAGGATGCGACGCCGTCATAGATTCAACGAATCGCCGCGTGATGTTTATTTCAATCCACGCATCCGCGTAGGATGCGACAGCGAATTTTGAGAATGAATGGATGATTTTCTCATCAACATTCGAACATAAGCAAGCATCATTCAGATACAATCAGTTTTCCATCTTTTACTTACACGATAATGCATACTTGATATAAAATCAATTTCACCACGAGCCAAAGTAGATTGCTTCGTTTGCTTCCTATGACGCTAACTCTCCTGAGATAAGTCCTAAAATATGGCCAACTCCAACTTCTCCAAAAACGGATCGTTGCCACAATCTCTTCCTAACCGTTTGACTCTTTCATTAAATAATTGCTCTTGGTGCAAATTTATCATTAATTTCCTCCCATCTATCGATCCCAATTTTAGGAAAATTACAAAATAAAACTTTTTTCAACAATAAAAAAAAGGATCCCTGCCATAAGGATCCTCTTGGTTTTCTCAAATTCTATGCTCTCCTTAACGCTTTACAAAGATGTAGCTAAATCGAACGCATGATCCGGGTCGTCCGTATCATGCATTTCCAACCATTTGTCAATATTCCCTTCGTAGCGGATTTTTCCTTTATGAAGAAGGATCATGTGGCAATCAAGATGCAACAGTTCGTTCAATTGGTGCGTGGAAATCACCACTATCTTTTTCCGTGCTACTAAATGATTAACTAGATTGAAAATCCTTTTTCTTGACGTCGGATCGACTCCGCTCGTCGGTTCATCCAACAAATATAATTCCCTCTCGATTTGTGTAAGCATCATAATAAACAACCATTTCCGCTCGCCAACCGACATTTTACCGATTTTCAGATCCCACAGCTTCAGTAATAATTCCTTCTCCCTTTCATCTTCAGATTTCATGTAATCCAAGGGTTGGGAGCTTGCCGGCTGATTGCCGATCCGCTTTATAAACTTCAGGAAATCCTTCCCTTTCAATTCCGGTGAGAAAAAAACGGATTGTGTAACGTATAAAATATCGTCCATCCTAGGAAAAACCATATTGCCAGCTTGTGGACGCAAAATGCCTGATATACAGTCGAACAATGTTGTTTTCCCCGCCCCATTCGGGCCGACCAACACGTTAATTTTGTCCGGATGCAGGCGAAAACTGACATCCTCAAACAAAACCCTTTTTGCTTTCTTGTATGTAAAGGTAATATGTTCTGCCTTCATACCATCCCTCCTGCCTTCCTTATCTTTGTACATACGAGATGAGGTTCATTTTTTTGAACGATAGCGTTCCAACGAGTAAATAGAGGAAACCAACTGCTATTAGCGAAAAATGAACCGTACCAAAGCTAATAGCCTTATTCATTTGATATACAAAGCTAAACGGATTTAACAGGTTCCAAATAGAAGATAAATGTTCGTCTTTAAAGGCCAAAATAAATAATGGGTATAGAATGATGTTAATTACAGTACCAAGATTGCCTATTTTCAGCGGAAGTACGGTTAGTAAAAGAGTAAAAAGCCCGAAAGGGATGCTTACGCATATTAATAAAAATGATTGGACGATGAGATCAATGGAAAATACATGGAAATAAAGTCCCACAATTAAATTATAAAGCGAAAGACTAAGCAAACTAAATATGATCTGAGTCAGAAAAGTAGCGATAACAAATGGAGATTTACTCCCGGAGATTAAAACGTACGTCTTCAACAGCCCATATTCTCGCATTCGGGCAAGCTGTAATCCAATTCCATTTACAAACGATGCAATGATAATATAGCACCAGAACCACTTCATATACCAAATCTTGCTATCATGAATCGATAGACTGTCCGTGGTACTTTTTTGAAAAAAAAGCGTTATAATCACAGGAAGTGCCACCGTCCACAGGAAAACAACCTTCTCTGACAGGAGGATTTTTAAATTCAAGACCGTAAATCCATAAATTTTTTTGAACATGATTTCACTTCCTTCTCTTCAGTTCGATAGGAGTATTGAGTAAGAAGGCTCATCGTGGAGTTAGTTACTTGCAAAAGTATTCAGGTTTTCGACCGTTAATTCTTCAAATAATGCGAAGTATTTATCAAAATCAAATACATCAAAATGTTTCTCTGTTTCTATGCCTAGTAGTAAACGCTTACCCGATTCTAGCATTCGGTACTGATTATTTTCCGAACTGAATATCATATGACTCTTTATTGTATTAATTGCTCTTAAGTAATCACCGTCAGAAATACCTTTCTGAACCACATGATATACAGTATTTTCAAAAATGCTTAATATTCTATCGATGTCATTCTCGGATGGGCTTGAAAGTTTAAACAGTAATATCCCCCCTTCTCTATATAAAACAGGGCTTGCTAGTAATGAGTATACTAATCCCTCTTCGCCGCGCATTTTTTTTGCTAGTATGGATCTCGACCCAATCCCAAGTATTTGGACAAGCGTCAATAATTTCACGATGTCCTTATGTATATAAGAAATTGTTGGGTAACCAAAGCAAAAATAATTTTGATATGTCCGTCTATAAATAATTTGCTCTGCTGTCGTGATGATAAGCTCTGGAATCAAACGTTTATTATTTTTTGTTTTTTTCTAATATTACTTACAATGCACTTTATTTTCTCGATTTGCATGTCACCATTTACTTTGCCTGAGATTGTGATTACCATTTCTTCGGTGGAAAAATGATCATCATAGTTGACTACTGGGATGTACTTGCCGCCGAATCATTTCAATCCACGCATCCGCGTAGGATGCGACGCGCGCGATCATCCGGTTTTCGACCTGCTCTATACCATTTCAATCCACGCATCCGCGTAGGATGCGACTATACGGCTTTCTTGAGTTTGGTCTTAGTATCAGATTTCAATCCACGCATCCGCGTAGGATGCGACACTTTGAATCGGACGACCCCAACCTTCCTGGTGAATTTCAATCCACGCATCCGCGTAGGATGCGACCCTTGGCATCTTCCAGATTGTCGGTTCTTGTAAGATTTCAATCCACGCATCCGCGTAGGATGCGACAATCCGCTGCTCTTCTTCCCAGTCATCCGGTTTATTTCAATCCACGCATCCGCGTAGGATGCGACACTGTATCTATATATCGACCTCAGGCGTGTATCTCATTTCAATCCACGCATCCGCGTAGGATGCGACGAATTACTTAAGCATCGAATACATCAACAATCTTATTTCAATCCACGCATCCGCGTAGGATGCGACGAAATGAACTTGGATTATATCTATGATTCATCGGAATTTCAATCCACGCATCCGCGTAGGATGCGACTCATACGTCTTTCCGTCGACAGATATCGGGCGCGATTTCAATCCACGCATCCGCGTAGGATGCGACTTGTCTGAGGTTACTACAAAGACGGATATCTATTATCCATTTCAATCCACGCATCCGCGTAGGATGCGACCAAGCTCGTCCTGTTCGACGAGGCTGTATATGAATTTCAATCCACGCATCCGCGTAGGATGCGACGGCGGAAATATTGCGATCAGGCTCCCGGAGAAAGGCATTTCAATCCACGCATCCGCGTAGGATGCGACAATAGGTATGACACTATGAGGACATTTAATCTCATTTCAATCCACGCATCCGCGTAGGATGCGACTAGGGTTGTGAAAGACGGGCGGCGGATCGAAAAAATTTCAATCCACGCATCCGCGTAGGATGCGACAGCGAAATTTGATAGTAACTCTCAATTCGCGCTATATAATCGAGCAAAATAATCAATTAAACGATTGAAAAAATCAAATCTAAAATTAATTACAAATACAGCAAGAAGAAACACCTATATTTTGGAAAAATTACGGTGCGAATCCCCCCGTAAATTCATGTGCACTATACATTCGCACTAGAGAATGAACCAATACTGCATCTATATCATCTATTTTTACATCCTACTATCTACAAATTACAAGTTACCACATTTTATAGGTTCATAATAGTACCCTTTATACGTGCGGACACGCCTTCTTTTTTCGTACCTGAGTTGTAAAATGGTGAGAGATCGATGTCCAGAGGAACATATTCCTGTTCTCCGGCTAATTCCAGCATGGGTCGTTAAAAGTAATTTTTTGGATTTTACAAGTTGAATTTTCATAAAAGCACCCCTCAGTTGAGAATAGAAACGAAACTTTTTCTTAAGATTCCTCTGCCCATAAGAAGATTTTTACATTTTACTATGGTAAAATGAGTAAAATGATTTTAAAATAATTGAGCGAACATATATGAAGATGGGAGGAATGGAAAAATTGAATGGTTGCATAACCTAACATTAGTAAAAAACAGATACGGAAAGACAAATCTGTCAGGACAATGGAAAGCGCTTACATAAAGGAGAGAGGTTATGAAACAATTAGCTTTATCAGCTTGGCGCAGCCTGTGGGCACAGCATAAGCGGACGAAAGACATCGTGTATGTTTTCTCTGATCGGAAGCAAGCAAAAACCGGATTTATACAAGCATCAGACAAGAGAGCCGATCAACATAACGAAGCTGAAAAACCTAATAACCCGTATTCAAGAGCTCAGTTAATTGGACTTATACTAGGACCTGTATTGTTTATCTTAACGATGTTATTCTTCCAACCAGACGGACTTTCTGCAGAAGGGAAAGCTGTGCTCGCCGTTACGTTATGGATTGCCACATGGTGGATTACAGAGGCGATTCCTATACCGGCTACATCACTGCTGCCACTCATACTGCTTCCTATCACAGGAGCGATGCAAGGCAGTGTGGTCGCATCATCATACGGCAACGATATTATTTTTCTATTCCTGGGCGGCTTTTTCATCGCCACAGCGATGGAAAAGTGGAATTTGCATAAGAGAATGGCTCTTTTTATTATCTCCATGATCGGTACTAGCACACAGCGCATCTTGCTTGGTTTTATGGCCGCAACTGGATTTTTGTCGATGTGGGTGTCCAATACAGCAGCTGTGATGATGATGGTCCCGATGGGTCTGGCGATTACGGCTCAGATTGCCAGTGCATTGAAAGGAAAGCCGGAAGAAGAGGATCTGCCGAAATTTGAGAAGTCCCTTATTTTTGGTATCGGCTATGCAGGTACGATCGGTGGACTCGGAACATTAATAGGTACTCCGCCCAATATTATTCTTGTGGCCCAAATGAATGAGTTATTTGGCATTACCATTTCATTTGCCCAGTGGATGCTGTTTGCCGTCCCCGTCGTCATTTTAATGCTTTTCTTCACATGGTTTTATTTGGGGAGACTGAAGTTCAATACATCGATCAAACAACTTCCAGGTGGACGAGATTTGATTCAAGGCGAGCGCAGAAAGCTTGGCAAGATATCTTTTGAAGAAGGTATGGTTGGTGGGGTCTTTGTATTCGCTGCTTTTATGTGGATCTCTCGTGAGTTTTTATGGGTAGAAAATGGGTTGATCATACAAATACCAGGTATCTCAGATGGGATGATTGCTATTATGGCAACCGCCCTTTTGTTTATGATTCCAGCTAAAGCAAAAACAAGCTCTCGTATTTTAAATTGGAGTGATTCAAAGGAAATTCCGTGGGGAGTGCTCCTGCTTTTTGGAGGAGGCCTGGCGATCGCGGCCGGATTCCGTTCCAGCGGCCTTTCTGCCTGGATGGGAGAACAGTTGACCATGCTCGATGGCTTTCATCTCATTGTCATTATTTCATGCGCTACACTTCTCATTATGATGCTGACAGAAATTACGTCGAATACAGCAACGGCAACGATGATATTGCCTGTTGTGGCAGCGTTGGCGATGGCCCTCGGCATTCATCCGTTCGCTCTTATGATACCTTGTGCCATGGCGGCTAACTGTGCCTTCATGCTGCCTGTCGGCACACCGCCCAATGCAATCATATTCGGTACGGGGAAAATAAAGATTATTGACATGGTCCGAGCAGGTTTTTCCGTGAACGTGTTTGCCACCATCATTATTATCCTTTCCGTTTATTATTTGCTTCCCATCGTCTTTGGAATTGATCTCAACGTTGTTCCTGAAAGTTTATTGAATAAGGCACAAGGCTAAGCTTCTATCACCTTCAAATCGTTTTTCTGAACGATGTTTATGCAACGATTTGAAGGTGATTTTAGTTTCTGTAACCCCCTAGTAGTCCCTTCTTTTTACATATTGATGTGATCGGCACATTTCGGAGTCTCAATCGTAAGCGCGTATGCCGTCTTATGCAGCTCATGGGTCTCTAAGCGCGCGCTCTATCCAAAACCGAATTTGAGCAACTGCCTCCACGTTTCATCAAAGTAAGGTAATTTCATATTCAATGGTTGTGAATCGCGATCAGCGTAATCCGAGATTCGCCCCCTATAGAGCTCTCCACTAACACAAAAAACACGCTCCCCATTCGGCATGTTTTTTATATCTTGGTAGAGTCTAGGTGGAATATTGATTATCCTGATTCAATGGCTTATACGTTATGGCGGTTTACAGGCATGGCAAGACCGAGATGGCCACGAAGCGTGCTGCTCTCGTATTCCGTGCGGAACAATCCCCGCTCCTGCAGAATCGGGATGGCCTGCTCTACGAAATCAGCCAGTCCGTTCGGTACAGTCTCGAACAGCAGGAACCCGTCTGTTGCTTCCCGCTTCACCCATTCCTCCATGCGATCGGCAATTTGCACCGCTGTTCCTGTAAACGGATCGCGAGGCGTCGCTACCTGCACAGCAACCTGCCGCAATGTCTAGCCGTTGTCTCTGGCATCCTGCTTGATTTTGAGCGCGTTGATCTTGAAGCTGTCATTGCCCAGATTGCCAATTTCCGGAAACGGTTCGTCCAGCGCATATTGTGTAGAATCATGATGCTCGAAATACAATCCCAGGTATTCCAGCGCCTTGTCAATGTCCAGCAATTCAGCCAACTGCTCGTATTTGCGCTCTGCCTCTTCCTCCGTCCGTCCGATGATTGGTCCAATTCCATTAAATATGAGGACCTGATCGCCGGAACGGTTTGAGCAGCTGCACGCTCCGCAATTTCCTTCTTAAAGGCAATTCCATCCTCCATTGTTCTTTGAGTAGTGAATATGGCATCAGCGTTTTTGGCAGAGAAGCTCTTGCCGGTAATATACAGCACATCTGCAATAAAGACTAAATCCAGCTTGCCAGCTTCCGCTTGCCGCGTCCATTCCTTGAATCTTCCAAACTTGGCACCGCCCTCTGTACCTGCATCTGGATGTCTCCAGCCACTGGCACTGCCGCCTTCTGCCAGAAGCAGCGCCCCCAGTTTCATTTGCTTTTGTTCAGCCATCTCCAGTCCTCCCGCGATATATGTAAAATAAGCTCGTTGACAATAAAGCCATCCGCTCGGCAGATAGAGCCGCGCCCTGCAGCGGATAATGGCAGGCAGCCCCATGCCTTAATCGACCCGATTCTTAGAGATTCTGCGGAGTTCCTGTCTTTTCCAAAAGTATACTGCGGACACCAACAGGGCTCCATACCCGATTCGTCGTTTCATGTACCCAAAAAGAATTATTTTTAGCATCTAATATTGTGAATCAACAGGGGCGTCCTTTTCGCGTTCGACAGCGAAGCGACTCTGTCTAAATGATGATTGAGCATCCATCCTGTGAGGCTTATACTGGGCTTAACCTAAAACAGGAAATACATGGGATTATCGTAACGAAAATAGAGAACCCGAGGAGGAAATGTCATGCTTGCTACCCAGCACCGTTTGCCCCGCAGCAATCCGGAAGAGCAAGGTATATCATCGAAGGCCATCCATTCTTTCATTGAACATATAGAACAACAGCAATTGGAACTGCATAGCTTCATGTTCCTGCGCCATGGTCATGTCGTCGCGGAAGGATGGTGGGCACCTTACGCCGCGAATCACCCGCACGCCTTGTTCTCGTTAAGTAAAAGCTTCACTTCAACGGCAATTGGCTTCGCGGTGGAGGAAGGTCTGTTCTCTGTGGAGGAATCGGTTATTTCGTTTTTTCCAGAAGAAGTAACTCCTAAAGTGAAGGAACATTTCGGAAAGCTGCAGGTGCGTCATTTGTTGACTATGTCCACGGGGCATGACGCAAATAATGCGCCCAATATAAGGGGTTCGAAAGACGGCGACTGGGTCAAAGCATATTTTGAGAGCATGTTATCTCATACGCCGGGCACTCAGTTCCTATATAGCAGCGATGCTACTTACATGTTATCTGCCATCATGCAGAAGCGCACGGGCCAGACGTTGGTCGACTATTTGCAACCCCGCTTATTCGAACCGCTCGGGATTGCCGGCGTTGCGTGGGAGACTTGTCCGCTCGGCATCAACACAGGCGGCTGGGGCTTGAGCTTGACCACGGAGGACGTTGCCAAGTTCGGTCAATTGTATTTGCGGCAAGGGCTATGGAACGGGCGTCCGATCATTCCGGCAGCTTGGATTCAACAAGCCACTTCCCGCCACATTTCGAACGGTCAGAGCGCAGACAGTGACTGGACGCAAGGATACGGGTATCAATTCTGGCGCTGCCGGCATGATGCATATCGCGGGGATGGCGCATACGGACAGTTCGTCATCGTCATGCCCGAGCAAGATGCCGTAATTGCCATTACAAGCGGTCTAAGTGATATGCAAGCCGTCTTGAATCAAGTCTGGGACCACCTGCTTCCCGCATGCAGGGAAGGAGCGATGCAGGCTGACGTTAAGGAACAGCAGGCTTTGACTGCCAAGCTATCGACGCTCGCTATTCCTCCGCACACGTCGATCTGTAGGTCCGAACTGTCAACAACAGTGTCTGGTGCTCTCTACATCTTCAATGATAACGAGATGCAGTGGGATTCGATTCAGTTCGAATTTGAAGAGGATGCGGCAGAGATCACATGGCATGAACAGGGAGCAAAGAAGCAGTTGACATGCGGAATCGGCGCTTGGTTGGCAGGTGAAATAACGGATCAAGAAATCCGGCAACCTATCGCCGCCAGCGGCACATGGCAAGATGACGCTACCTTTGTAATAACCTGCAGATTGCTAGCGACTCCGTCCTGTCAAAAAATTGTCTGTCATTTTCATAAGGATACGTTAACGATAGACTTGTCACGAGGTATAGGTACCGACCTGAAGCCATTCCTGCAATTGAAAGCAACTAAGAACAAGGGATAAGGTGTAAGTTCCAATACACTTTGGGTAGTTGCAGCCTAGAATCCAACGCGGCCGATAATATGATCAGGAGTTGAGGAAGTGGCTAGAAAGAGCAAATCCAAACAGGAAGAAGAATTTTTAAAAGCAATGTTTGGATTAGTTGGCATTGGATCTTTTGTAGGAACCTATTATTATACGAAGTCTATAAATATCTCCACTGTCGTGGGTATCATTGCAATTGGCATGTTGGTCGCCATTCTCATTGTACGGCATGTGAACAAGACAGAACGATTAAAAAAGTCCGGAATTGCTGAGATTGATCAAATGGATGGACGGCAATTTGAACACTATCTCGGACTTCTATTTAAATCACAGGGATATTCGGTTAAGGTGACAAGAGCAGCTGGTGACTATGGAGCAGACCTTGTCATTGCGAGAGACGGCCGGAAAATTGTTGTTCAAGCAAAGCGATACAGCAAAAATGTAGGTATAGACGCTGTTCAACAAATACATAGTTCAATGAATTATTATGGCGCATCCGAGGCGTGGGTACTGTCTAATCGCAATTATACGGAAGCTGCCGTTAATTTAGCCAAAGCAAACGGAGTACGATTAATAAATCGCAAAGAGCTAGTAGCAATGATTCTTAAAATGAATCCCGGGGCTGTTCCTGAACCCAAACAGATCCTGCAAGAAATACCTCAAGCAACGAGAACATGTGATAGATGCGGCCACCCTATGGTCACTAGAAAGGGACCAAAAGGCGAGTTTTTTGGCTGCAGCACGTTTCCTAAATGCAGGAACATTAAACCGTTCCAATAAACATTTGAATGATTGAGGAGGCAGATAATGATTCACGTCTGATCTCCTCTTCGAGTATCAACATGGTATGACTGAATCTTACCCAAGTTACCCATTGTTAAAATAGAAGGAATTCCCACATCAGATGTTGAATAGGATATGCTGACCCTAACGTATTCATTTGGAAGAAGATCATTGTTTTTTTGAAAAAGGAGAGATGGAGCCTGCGATGAGCAAGGAACCGAAGCCTTCGATATGGCAATGGTTGAACACACTTGCACCTTATCTGTACGGAATCGGAATCACGCTAATATTAGGATGGGCGTTGGTTTTGAGACCCAAGTAATTTATTTAATAATAAAACTTCTTCCATTTATAACGCGCTTCTACCTAAAATGTAGGGTCGCCCCCTTTTATTATTGGGTCATCTTGGATCGGGTTTTGGGTCAAAGATTGGAGGTACCACTAAGCCTTCTCATGGAGATGTTTGATGGAACGTATCGAAAAGGGTAACGTTGGGACTGTTATGTTCTAAAGAGAGGAACAATACTGAATGAGTGATGAAATCACATCTTTGTTAAAGAAATTCGATATTCCTACATTATCGAATGATACTGAAGGAAAGACAATATTGAAGAAGATGGGCAACATACTTCTTTTCACCGACCATACATGTGTACTTCTGTCCGAATATGATTTCATTCAAGATCATGATGATATCAGTCTAAAGGCGTACCTTGATTCCTGGTCAAAGTATTTGCCTGATGAGGTATTAAAGCTGAAGGAATCGATTAATTGGATAGATAAGTCTGATTTATTGAAAATGATAGAAAAGCTCCCAAATACCACGGATTTTAAAGTCATCTGCAGATACATATCTGATAATCATAAGAGTCTACATGATCAAGTAGGAAAGTAAATCGAAAATAATAAAGAGCTCCCAACAATGGGAGCTCTTCATGTTCCTAGAGATCCTTTCGGAGTCCAAGAACGGCAGATATACTAAAATAACTCGCGTGGGTTCTCCAAACAATAAAAAGGACTGCCAGCAGCAGCCCTTTTAGATACGCGCTTGATATTCTACTAAATGCAACCTGGGATTCCTGCTTGTGCAGTAGTCCATTCCTTTGTTGTATTAACTGTTGTTGTCGTTACCTTAACAAGTCCTATGTTTCCAACTGATATCCACGAATCTACTTTAACTTTAGCTTTCAGTTCAACTTTTTTGCCGTCATCAATAACTTTAGCTCCAACATCTCTACTAGCTATTGTGAAAGTTGTTAATAAATTATCATCGTTATCTATTACTGAAACGGTCGCATTATTGACAGCAGTAAATTTGTTCCACGAGTAATTTGCACTTGCTTCATAAGATAATTCAAACGATCCACCAAGATTAGTTGTATAATATAACATTTTTAATCCAGTACAAAAATCAGACGAAGCTAGAGGAGCTATTGCATTAGGGTTTTCTGTTGATGTAACTTCTTTTTAATTGATTAAGGGCTTGTTCCAATTCCCCGACAGTAACAGTAACGGATCATCTGAAAAAGCAGCAGCATCAGCTTTTTTTAGATCTCTAGTATCTAATCCTAGATATTCAATAACTTGGTTTACATTCTCTTCAGTTACAATTGTGTCCGTTGATAGTGCTCCACTTGCGCTCGCCTGTCCACCAACCGGTAAAATTAGAGCGATAGATAGACATAGAGCGATACATAAACTAATAGATTTTCTTACCATCGGACTACCCTCCTCCTTTTTTTACCACTTCACCATACTATGTACATATTTACTAGTATATTTTTCAGTTAATTGAAATAAATTGTAAATAGACTTTTGGAAATGACTATACTCCTCTCGCTTCAAATACGCCTCCAACACGATTCCATTTCAGCGATTTGTGTTAACTCGTCCAGCAAGTATATAATCATAAATGAAAAGGAGCTGCTGTATCTAAATGGAATTTATAGAAATAGGACTAAAACTATTTGTTTTTATAATAGGTATTTCACTATTCTTTGCTCTGGTAGGTTTTCTAGTCAAAAAATATCTAAGTAACTTCTTTGATAAAATATTTTCTTCAATTAAAAATATTTTCAAAAAAACGGACTGACCATATTGTAGGAATTCAGACGGTTGTAAAGACTGTGCACAAAATCCCGGATTTTGTGAAATAGTCTAGCCTCTCGAACGCCGTATTCGTGCAAATTCAGCCTTGAGCGGCGAATTTTCTTCCGTGGAACATCACAAAAAAACGGGCAAATCGCAACATTTACGATCCCCCGTTTTCTTCGTATTTCTTTGATTTTCTGCACGATTAAAAACCTCGTTCAATGAATGAAATAACTTCTTCGGTCGATGATACATAATCCATCTTCAAGCAAATCATGAGTGCATACTTCCCAACTTTATATTCTCCTTCGGTCACTCTATGTACTTCGTACCGATCATCCACACCAGCTATTCGTTTCGTTCGTCCAGCTCGGATTCCATGGTCCTCACCAAGATAGCAAACCGTTTTCCGCCCCCGAACCGTCCCAATCTGACAAAACATCTGCCGGGAGGTCTCCTTCCAAGCAGCCAATAGTAGCAACGGATAATGAGACATGGCTGAACATCGTCGTTACACCAATCGTGTCCTCCGACATTAATCAGATCATATTTCGAACACTATTTTATTTAATGGTATGGATGATGCTATTTCTCATCATTCCGGTAGACTTTTTAAAATTGAAGAAATTTAAGCTGTTCCAATTGGAATTCGAAGTCGAAAGGAAGGAAAACGCAGCTGTCGATTTGGCTGTCATCAACGCAACCAAAGCGAACCTGATGTCCTACCTTTGCAGCGATGACGCGAAAGCAAAAACATGGGGCTTTTTGCACAACAACACGATCAACTACTACGAGGTGCTCACTTATTTTCTTGAGGAAATTCAAGCGGGATATCTGAAAGTGTTCAACACCGGGTTCTCGTTCCAACTATATGTGCAGGACCTTCCTCATGAAATGAAAGAATTGGCGGAGCAATCCGCAGAGGAGAGGCAGGCCGTTATCCGCAACAAAACAGACAACGACAATTTACTCCGGAAAAACTACTTGGTATACTCCT
This sequence comes from Paenibacillus sp. MER TA 81-3, assembly GCF_023713585.1. Classification (NCBI taxonomy): domain Bacteria; kingdom Bacillati; phylum Bacillota; class Bacilli; order Caryophanales; family Paenibacillaceae; genus Paenibacillus; species Paenibacillus sp. MER TA 81-3. The sequence continues at coordinate 169,430 of NZ_JAMAWB010000008.1, read as the reverse complement.
ATCCGTACAGGCAAGATCGCCTCGTCACCGTTATCAGCAGTCATTCCACCCAGTTTGATATCTTCGACCGGCATCTGCTTCAGCTTCTGCACAGCACGATCGACACTTACGTGGAAAGCATCGAGTTCATGGTGTTGGTGACGATACCGGCAACGACACCTCCACAAGCGCATTGACCAGATTTTGTCATCCGATTATAATGGAGGTAAGGAGTGATGGATGATGATTCAACGAACAGCTTCTCCTATTAATAGACAGGATGTCTATAATCGAGCATTAGAGAACTTGAATAAGGCCAAGGCGAACGCCGGAAACCATTCCGTAAGCGGCAATATCGTCCGAATGGTCGAAGTCCCGAAGGATGATCCGAGCGTGACTCGTATTTTGAAAGCCATTAGATAAGCAACCCGCCATTATTGGCGGGTTTTGTTTGCTTCTTTGCTGCCGGTCATTTGAATTCGGTTCCACTGTTTGGCGATCACTTGCTGCATGACCGGCGAATTTGCGGCCAATTCGGCAGGATTTTTAATGTTCAGATGAGCAAAGTCTAGATCCGATATCGTTTTAAACGTTTCGCCGCGCCGTATTTTTTTATACACCTCCGCCATGCTCAACTCCAACACATCCCATATCTGTCGTGAATGTTAAATATACAAGTTGTTCTTTTCTATTGTATTCCCCTAATTATCCAAAATCTACACGGTACGCTCCCTCGACGAGCCCGTTCTGCTCTCATCTGATGAATCTGCCCTCCAATTTATTTGTGTCATTTTGCGAAAAACAGGAACTTTCATTCAACGATATCCGTAAATCCGTTATACTGGTATCATACTGCATTCCATTTTGCACGATATAACTGGATAACTGGAGGGTTGATTGTGAAACATGCGCAACGCCTATTCCTGCTTATGATTGTGATGTGTCTCGCCTTTCCAAGCATCATCGCGGCAGCCAACATTCCCGCCAAAAAGGGGCTCATACAGGATACGGCCAAAATGCTTTCCAAAGAAGCGATACCCCAAATTGAAAAGGCGGCCCAAGGCAAGCTGTACACCTTCTATGTGCTGACAATTGCCAATCTGGGCGGAGCGGATCCCGCTTCATATGCGACAGACGTCTACACGAAATGGGGCCTTGGCACGGACGACATCCTGCTTCTCTTGTCCAAGGAAGACCGCCGCATAGAAATGAACTTCAACAACGCCATGCTGCAAGAAAAGATCGATGCGCTTCCGAATGACTTGAATGGCGACGGAAAGACGGATCAGAAGCTGACAGAATTTGTCGATGCGAACTTCATCCCTCATGCCAAAGAAGGCAATTTCGCAAAAGCATCAATTCAACTGATGAAGGCAACCCACGCGTTGAAGCCGGTGGAACCCGTTGCGAGCGAAACAGGAACAGAGGCCAAGCCAAGCGCGAACGAGCAGGCATCGGCGGTACAAGCCGAATCTTCAGTGGAGCAGCCTTCAACGGAGCGGAACAACGGGCCTGCTTCGCCTTCATCAGATAAACAAGTGAAGCCCGAACTTGCCGTTAACGCCAAAATCAATTGGAGCTTGGTCATTGCAGTTGCCGTCACCCTGCTTCTGCTAGCGGCTCTCGCTGAAATCGGATTTCAGGCGCTGCGCCTGCGCGGGATACGCAAAAAGCTTCCAAAGCTAATGGTTCAAGCCAATCATGGAATGGAAGGCATCCAGCCTTTTGTCGGCCTGTCTCAAGGAGAGACGCTGCAAACCGCGAAGTCTATCGACAATCAACTGTCGAATATGTTGATCCAGCTCAATGCATTAGAGCAAGCGCTCTTGCGAATTCAGATGAAGGAATGGTTGTTGCCACGCCTGCGCAAGCAGCTCAAGTCGGCTTTGGCCGAGGTGGCCGAAATGACAGGGCAGGCAACGGAGCTCGCCCAGCAGATCGCTCACATCGAAGAGGTGGATCGCACGTTGAAGCAGACGATTGCCGATGCGGACAGCCGCTTGGACACGCTAAAGACGGCGCTGGCCGCAGAACAAGCGAACCGCGGCTGGCCGCTCGGGGGGCTTGGAATCCGTCAGGATGCGATCGAAGCCGAGCTTGGACAGAGCAAGCAGCTGGAAATCTTCGATCCGCTCGGCGCGGAGCATCGGGTCAACCATGCCAATGAAACGCTGCTGCGGCTGGAACAGGATGTCTCCTCGATTTCTTCGTTTGCCGATTTATATCGGAGCTTTCCGAATGAAATGGGAGAAAGCAGACAGCGCTTCGAGCACATTATACAGGAACATAGGCTGAAGCTTGTTCGAATCGATCCGTACGGGAATGTCGAGCAGGCGCGCCAAGCAAATGAACAAATGCTCGCCTGCCTGCAGCAGGGGGAAATGCCTGAAGTCGCGCGACAGGTGGAACTCATGCGCCAGCTTCTAATCGAAGCCGTCCAAATGACGCAACGGCAGGCGGATTTGAAAATCAAAAATGCGAGCGATATCGCTTTAATCGTATCGAAGCTTGCCGGCTATCCCCAGCAGGACGAACAGCTTCAAGGTCTGACCGAACGGGTCCGGCGGATGTACCGGACGAAGCATTGGGAACAGGCATGGCACGATTATCGGGATAAGGTGCCGTACACAGCAGATATCGCAGAGTCGCTGCGTCAAGTGCAGCACTGGTGCGATGAGGAAGTTCAAGAATATGAGATGGCACGGAAAGAGCTTGACCAGATGCTTCATACGCTAGCGGAACTGGATGAACGGGCTGAGCATTACTCTCAGCTGGTACGCAAGCTCGATAGCATGCTGGAGGAAGCAAGACGGAAGCAGGCTGCGGCTGAAACCGCATATGCCAAAGGGCGGCAGGCGATATCCCGGCACAGACTTGTGCATGTGTGGAGCCGTCAGGAAAACAGCTTGGCGAAATTGCAATCCGGCTTGCAGCAGTTGTTCGCCGACGAGCCATACGATCTTGTTCTCTTGGCCGAAGTCAGCAATCAGTTCGTGGCCGAGGCGGAGCAATATTTAGGGGAAATCGAACGGGCAGCCGTTCAAAAGCGGAACGCCGAGCGCGAAATCGATAAATTGGAAAGCCGCTACCATTCCGTCCATTCGCGGGTCAGACGCAAAATAAACGTGTCTCCGTATCAGTCGCAATATTCCAGCGTGAACAACGAAATCAGTCATCTCATGCGGTTAGGCGCCTACGATCAAGCTGCCCGGAGCGCCGCTACATTGGCTGGCATCATCACGGCGATGGACCGGGCATACGATGAGGTCATCCGGGAGGAACGCCGACAGGAAGAGAGGCGCCGTGAAGCCGAACGACGGGAACGAGAACGGGAACGTCAAGCGCAACAACGCAACAACCAGTCTTCAAGCGGCTCCAGTTGGATCGGTGGCAGCAATTCTTCCGGCGGCTCCAGCTGGGGCGATAGCAGCAACTCATCCAGCGGCTCCAATTGGAGCAACAAGAACAACAATTCATCCGGCGGTTCGAACTGGTAGCATTGCTCCAAAACGGAATAATACCCACCAACATCCAACATCCACTCAAGCATTGAGCTTAAGTGGATGTTGTCGCTTTTCGGCCGATCAGCACATAGAATTACAATATGCCTGCCACAATTCGCCCTTGGAACAGCACCGCCTTCCGAACCGCTCTTCTCGCCACCGCCTCGGCCGAGCAGCTTGCGTCTACCAATACGAGGTTTGCTTCATCTCCTGCTGCGGGCCAGACTCGCTTCCCTTCCTTATCAAGCGGGGTTCTCCCTCCCGTAATAAAGCCTAGCGTCTCCGCAAGTTTCTGTTCCGTCACTCTACCGAATCGTTCCGCCAGCCGCCCGGCACGCTCCAGAATGTCCCCGGTGCCGAATGGCGACCACGAATCATATATATTGTCGCAACCGACTGCGAGCGATACACCCTTCTCATGCAAGAAATTCACCGGTGGCATCGTGCGGGCGAGCGGAACACTTGTCACAATGGTAACCCCATACTCGGACAGCATCTGTGCGATGTCATCCGCTTCTTGACCAGCCGCATCCCCTAACGCAAAGGCGTGGCTAACCGCCACGCGGCCCTGCCAGCCTGCTTCCCCGGCAAGTTCGCACAGCCTCTTTATCGTCTGCAGGCCGACTGCTCCGCCATCATGCAGATGCAGATCAATGTCCGCATCACCCTGCACTGCAATGTCCATCATCGTCTGCAGGGACGTCTCCATGTCGCCGTCGACCGTGGCCGGATCGACGCCGCCGACGAGACCCGCTCCGCGCCGCAGCGCCTCACGCAGCAATTCGCCGCAGTCCGTGCGCAGCAGTCCATGCTGCGGAAACGCGACAATTTCGTATGTCAGTCTGTCATCGTACTGCGCCAACACTTCTTCCACCTCTTCCAGATGACGCAGGCCGACTTCCGGGTAAATGTCCACATGCGTGCGGATATGAGTGGAGCCTGCATTAAGCAGCCTCTCAACAAGTATTCGCGCTCTATCCTTCAACGTGGTAGATAAGTGTGGCAGCACGTTCTTCTCGATCTCGAACCGTTCCAAAATGTTCGCTGCCGGTCGTACGGCTCTCCATTTATCACCCAATATCGTCTTATCTAAATGGCAGTGCTTCTCGACAAATGCAGGAAGCGCCAGCAGACCGCGGGCGCTCCGTCGCGGCAAGTCATCATCTAAGCGCATGCTGGCTGGAACAATTCTAGAGATGCGTCCTTGCTCAATAAGCAAATGGCTCGGTTCGATCATCGTACCCGCAATCACTCCAGCTTCATATCGAAAGCTGTGCTCTAACGATACATCAGTCAGCCAATATTTCGCTTCCATCCTCATTCATCCTCTCACTATTTATCATCAACTATTGCTTTGCTTGATTACATGCTACCACGCCCAAAAGTATATAAAAAATATTTAAAATATCTATTTTGCATATGTATTGTGTATACTTCATCAATGTAAATACCCCTATCAAGGTCTTTCAAAGATGAAACAAACGTTCCGTATGTGCGGTGGCGCGTTCAGACTGACGGGGATTCGCTCATCCAACCCTTTGCTTCAATCTCCCCGTCCTTCAGTAGGCGGCATGCCTACGGACGACTCTGGTTAACCGCCAACACAATCGGCCGCTTCATGGAATGATATACGAAACGGCACGGGACTTATCCTCGTTCTCTTCTGACTGTATGGGAGAATGGAGCTAAGGGCCATTGTACGGAAGCCCGGCTCTTTTATAATTTCTACACTGGAAATAAAAACCTGGCCGAATGGCCAGGTCCAGCGGTATTCCTATTCAAGTTAAGCAATGACATGACATAATGAATCAAGCTACCTCACCGGAATATAGATCCAGATTACGGACTCCTCGTTCTCTGTTCCGCGGAAATCGTCCCCATACATCTCAAAATCATCACGATTATCCAGTTCGTATGACGTGCTGTACAACCATGTTCCCCAAATGTATTCGTAACTGTCCCTTAGCAAGGCAGTCGGCCCTCGGTGCCGGAACACCGCATATTTTCCACATTGAATCGTATATACCAACATGCCGGAAGGGATATCGCCGCATTCAGCGCCTTCAAAGCCGACGAATTGCGTAAACTCCGTATCTTCCGTCAAATCGTGCACCGGCATCGCGTCCATCGCCTGACATATGCCGTAGGCGGTACCGCCTGCGCCTGCATTCGTCAACTCCTGCCGCCGCCGAACGAGCTCGGACCACATCAGCGGAATGCGGTTGTCGCGTAAATTCGTTCGTCCCTGCAGGCCGACAAGGGAAATCGCGGTTGTCAGCTCTGTAAGTTCCGGTTCAATGCTGATGTTATCGAAACGGTGCTGCAGCCGCCGACCGACAAGCGCCCCCTTCTCATTGACGACAGGACGAGCGCTTTTGCGGCGAAATCCGTTCGGGGTGAAACCGAACACTTTCTTGAATGCCCTGCCGAACGCCTCCTGCGATTCGAATTGATAATCAAGCGCGATGTCCAAAATCGGCCGCTGTCCGGCCAATAGTTCCAGTGCCGCTTCCGTCAGCCGCCGCCTGCGAATATAGTCCCCGATCGTCTCTCCGGTCATCGCATGAAAGATACGGTGAAAATGATAGTAAGAGACATGTACGGATCGCGACACATCTTCTGCAAGAAGCGGCTGCTTCAGATTAGTCTCAATGTACTGAACAGCACTTTCTATCAAGGACAGATCCATGCCGGTGCCTCCTTTTTTTCGTTATACTAGCTTCCAGAAGTCGGGACCTGCCTCCCGATGCTCCACCTGTACATTCACCTTCGCAAAAGGAAGCTGTTCCCCCATCCGTAAAGTATACCACGGGTTCATAAGCGGCGAACCGAAACAAACGTCCATCGAACGCTCCTTAAGATCGAAGAGGATGGAATGCAGTGTGCCGAACCATTGGCGATAATTGTGCACGGTCAGGCCGTGCGGATACTCAGTCTCTACCATCGCTTTCAAGTCTTGCTTGCCAACCGAATCCTGCTTCTCGAGCATGTCATTCAGCAGTCTGTGACGGATGACGGAATGGTTCAACTTGCGCGGTTCGAGCCGTTCCACTTCCGCAAACAGAGGATGGTTCGTCGCAGTAACATACGGCTGACTGGAGCTCCCGTCCGTGTCATGTACCGCCAGCTTGCCATCGAACGTCTCGATGAGCGCAGCCGTCCCTGACGGATCTGCTATAATCAGGTTCATGTTCGAGGCGATTGGCATCTCCCGAATCGCATCCACCGCTTCTGCCGTGCTCCGGCACTGCTCCAGCACCGTGCGCACGACTGCCCAGAACTGCAATCCGCGCACCTTCGCAGGCCGCATGCCCTGCACTTCACCTACTGGCTGCCCGCAAGCCGAGAACGTGACGCATAGACCATGCTCGTTCATGCCTTCGGTGCGCCCGAACAACGATGCGGAGAATCCTGTATGCCGATACAGACCTTGAATGTCCGTATAGCAAAGCCGCATATCCGTAAGCTCCGGCGATAAATCATAATTGCGCAGCACGTAAGTCCGGCCGTCCGCCGATTTGCCCGGCAGCACGGCGCAATGACTGCAGCCCGCTTGTATGTCTGTGCCCGCATAGTAGGCCATCCGCCCGGGTTCCACGCCAATCGCTTCAGCTGCACCGTGAATTTCGTCATTAATGCCTGGGCAATACTGGTCCAGAAGCTTGATTGCCTCGTGCAGCCGCTGCTCCGGCATGCGCTCCGGCAATACCGCCATGCGCATAAAGGCCGATTGTTCCACGGCGAACACTCCTTGCTGCCTGCCTGCTTCCTCACTTGTGCCTTTCAGCTGCGTAAAATAACCGGTTATCTCTTTCATCCTATCTCCTCCTATTTCCTGCTCAACAAGATATCTTCATTGTATAAAAACAGGCTGAGACTGTTTGGACAGTTTTTGCTATTTTGCCGATGCGAGTTGTTATATAGGAAAAACATATATTATATTAAAAATACGAATGAAGAGGATATGAAAATACATGAAATAGGTCAGTATGGCGCGGTTCATGCGCCAAAGGGAGGCATCAGCACAATGGACATTAGACAATTGCGCTATTTTATTGCGATTGCCGAGGAGCGGCAGATTACGGCTGCGGCGAACCGGCTTCATATAGCCCAGCCCCCGCTCAGCCAGCAGCTGAAGCAAATGGAGACCGAGCTCGGCGTAACGCTCGTGCTGCGAAACGGAAGGGCTCTGGAGTTGACGGAAGCGGGGCGGTCACTGTATCGTCATGCGCTGCATATTACGAAACGGATGGATGAATCGGCGGCCGAAGTGAAGGAAATCGGAAACGGTCTGCGCGGCCAGTTGACCATCGGCGTGAACACGCTATCGAATGTCCGTCTGCCTGCGCTCTTGCGCTCCTTCAGGACCACCTACCCGAATATCACGTACTCGATCCGGCAGAACGAGTCAGCCCAGCTGTGCAGCATGGTCAAGGAACGGACACTCGAGCTTGCCATCGTCTGGCTTCCGCTCGAGCTGAGCGATTTCACCGTCCTGCACTTGCCTGCAGAGCCGTTCTATTATATTACTTCAGATCCTCCTGCTTCCAACTCTGCATCCGTGACGTTCGAGGATATTGCGCATCGGCCGCTTATTCTGCCGAGCACGCAAGGACTTGGGGTATATTACACGATAATGGAACAGTTTGCGCGCCGACAGCTGACGCCAGACATCGTCTGCGAATGCTCTGATATTGCGATGTTAATGACGTTGGTGTCATCCGGCTTCGGAGCAGCCGTCGTACCCGCATCCGTGTTGCGCCTGCAGCCATTCTCCGGCATTCATTCGCTGGAGATCGAAGGATCACAGCCTGCATCCTCCGCGCTCATCTGGCTGAAGGATCATTATGTCTCGAAGAGCGCGCGCAGCTTCATCGAACTATTGAAGAACACGCAGGAATAAGGAGTAACAGCTTTCTTTCGTCCATGGTAACTGAAATCGTCATCCGGCACCAGCAATTAACAGAATTGCATCCGTTATAAGCACTTCCTCCGTACGATTTCGGAACAGTGTGCCACCCATGCTGCCATACACATTCGACCGCACGGCAACGGTTGGATAAGCATCCCCTGAAGCGATAACTGCAGGCAGCCCGATTTCCGTCTTCATCGTGGGGTGGGATAAGGCTGTGTTCGCAACAACATCTGCGTTCAGATACTCTTCCGGATCGTCTACGACCACCCAGAAGTCAGGTGTCCGCATTATTTTTAATAAATGCATCCCGCCATTGTTCGCCTTCATCTGAATATTGAATCCGGTATTCCTGAATGTTATCCCCACGGTTCAACTCCAGCACGAGTTGGTTGAACGTTTTTCCGAAAGGTAAATTTGTTATTTTTAGATGGGTTGTGTTATTTGTGATTTGGGACAAAATCGGAAACGACGAGCACATCCATATGGCGGGCTGAACGAAGAATTGTACCCACTACGGATCGGCGCAGCAGCGTATGCAGCAATCCGCGTTGCGACTGGCCGATAATGATTTGCGTGCTCTTTTTTTCGTTGGCCTTATCCAGCAGCAGCAGCGGAATGTTCCGCGGAGAATGGGTCACATGCGCTTCAAATGTTCCGCCCAGACGCTTGGTCAATGCTCGCAAGCTCTCCAGCCGCGGATGCAGCGATTCGGGAATGCTCATCTCGTCATGGACATATGTGACGATCCATTCCGCCTTCAAGCGATAGGCGATGCGGAACCCTCTCCGGATAAGCCGTTCCGCATTCGGGCTGGCTGTCACGCCGACGAAGATAACCTCTCGTCTTCGCCATGGACCGCGCAAGGAGTCGTTGCGATCCCAAGACTCCAGCTTCTCATCGACATCGTCCGCGATTTCCCGCAGCGCCAGCTCGCGTAGTGCGATGAGATTGCCGGTCTTGAAAAAGTGGTTCAATGCTTGATCCACCTTGTTCAGTGCATAAATCTTCCCTTCCCTCATGCGCTGCTGCAGTGATTTCGGCGCTACGTCAATCAGCTCCACCTCGTCTGCCATATTCAAAATACTATCCGGCACCGTTTCCCGAACCCGGACCCCGGTAATTTGTTCGATCGCGTCGTTCAAGCTTTCCAAATGCTGCACATTGACCGTAGAGATGACCGAAATGCCTGCGTCCAGGATGGCTGATACGTCTTCATACCGTTTTTTGCGCTTGCTTCCCGGCACATTCGTATGGGCCAGCTCATCGACCAGCACAACTTCGGGATTGCGCCGGATTATCGCTTCCGTATCCATCTCTTCGAGCTCAAATTCGCGATAACGCACCTGTTGACGCTGAATCGCGCACAGATCTCCCACCTGCTCCATCGTCTCTTGACGCTCATGCGTTTCCAGAAGACCGATGACGACATCGATCCCTTTGCGCAGCAAATCGTTCCCTTCGCGCAGCATTGTGTACGTCTTTCCAACACCAGGGGCCGCGCCAATATACACTTTAAACGTCCCTCGCTTCATCTGTTTAATTTTTTGCTCCATTTCTTTATTGCTCAGCCTGCGGTACCAATCGCGTTCCGACTCCTGCTCATTGCGCTTCGTGGGAAGAATCCGCTCACCTTCCTTATTCGAGCGGTCAGCTACGAAAAAAACGTCGATGTTGTGGATTCGTGTCAATACATTGTTGACGATCGAACCCCGCCAGAACTCTTGCCAAGGCGTCTGCTTCGAATGGCCGATAACGATACGCGTGGCATTATGCTCTATCGCGTACCGGACCAGCACCTTCGGAATGGCTCTGCGTGAAGGCACATGCAGTTCTTCGAATGAGGCCCCGATTTTGTCGGTCAGCTTCAATATAGAGCGCTTGAATGCTGCCGCGTCCTTCGTGAGCGGCCGCTGCGGATTCACAAGGGATACAACCCATAGGTCGCCATTCAATCGCTTGGCAATCTGTTGTCCGCGGCGGACATGAATGGAGCCGTTCCAATAGTACTGGGCAGATACCAAAATTCGTTCAGCCGTGCCGGAAGGCCCTGCCAAGCCTAACTGTTCCCTGTGCTTCTGCAGAGACTCATTCACATCTTCAGCTACAAGTCTGAGTGCCAATTCCCGCAATTTACCCAAGTTCCCTCGCTGGAACAGCGAGGCATCGGAATGATATCCTAGATTGCCTTCAGACACCCTCGTCAAAATCGTCTCCGGCGTGACGTCAATCAATCTCACTTCGTCCGCGAGATTGAGCACATCCGCCGACACCGTCTCCTCCACCGCAATGCCGGTCAAGCGGCGGGCGATCTCTGTCGCCCCTTCCAACTCATACACGTTAACTGTAGTGATGACGCTGATTCCATGCTGCAGCAAACAGCGAATATCTTCCTCGCGGGTCGCTAACGGGGCACCTTTGCGGTTGCGGTGAGCAAGGCCATCGGTCAACACAACTTCGGGGTTCCGTTCAATAAGCGAGTCGACGTTCAAATCTTTGCGTTCTACGCCGCTTTTGTGCCAGTGTATGCTCGGTATCCGTTCCAAATCGCCAAGCTGCCCGATCGTTTCCGGACTTTGATTCGTAGAGACAGCGCAAATGACGACATCAATGCCTTGCTTCTTCAATATCTGGCCTTCGCGCAGCATATGATAGGTCTTCCCCGAGCCGCTGACCGGACCGATATATACTTTTAATTTCCCGCGCCGGATGTCGGAAATGGAGGCAAGAATCTCTTCCGGAGTGCGGCGGCGAAAGCTGTCCATTGAATTCCTCCTTTCCAGTAATTGTTCACACATACTGCCACGACTTATTATCATCATACACCCACGCTGCGGTGCCTGCCGTTTATTGCAGCAACCCCGCTCTACAGAAGTGAAGCGGGGCGGTACGCAAGCAGGGCGGCAGCTTTATTTTTTCATCAGCTCATCCAGAGCCAGGTTCAGCTTCAGCACATTGACCCGCGGTTCGCCAAAGAGGCCAAGCGAGCGCCCTTCGGTATGCTGCGCAACGATCTTGTCGAGCTCGGCTGCTGGAATTCCCGTCAGCTTGCTTATTCGCGGAATTTGCACTTCCGCCGAATCTGGAGTGATGTGAGGATCCAATCCTGAGCCCGAATTCGTAATCAAATCTGCCGGCAGCTCGCTTACCGGCACATCAGGATTGCTCTTCTGCCAATCCGCAACCGATTGCTGCACCCGCTTCACTAGTTCAGGATTAGACGGACCGTAGTTGTTCGATCCCGATGCATCTGCCACATATTCAATGCTGGATACGCGTCCTTGGAAATAATGCGGATCCGTAAATTTCTGCCCGATTAATTCTGATCCGATAATTCCGCCTTCCGCATTCTTGATGAAGCTCCCTTCCGCATAGCTGGGCATGAGGAGCTGCGCCAGACCGGTGCTTACTAATGGATAAATAAATCCGCACATAATAATAAACAAAATGCCGATTCTGACAATCGAAAATAGATAAGAACTTCCAGAAACGTCCTCTGTCGTTTGATTTGTCATTGGTTTCATCCTTTTTCATTCCTCTCTATATCCATAGATTTACGGCTATATCGATAAGCTTGATGCCAATGAACGGAACGATAATTCCGCCCAGACCGTAAATGATGATGTTGCGGCTCAACAGCTGCGACGAGCTCATCGGTTTGTACGTTACACCTTTCATCGCCAACGGAATGAGCAGCGGAATAATGACCGCATTGAAGATTAACGCTGACAAAATCGCCGAAGTCGGGGAACCTAGTCCCATAATGTTCAAAGCCTCCATATGCGGAATTGCAAGTGTAAACATCGCCGGAATAATGGCAAAATACTTCGCCACGTCGTTCGCAATACTGAAGGTTGTCAGTGCGCCGCGCGTCATAAGCAACTGCTTGCCGATTGCGACCACTTCGATAATTTTGGACGGGTCGGAGTCTAGATCGACCATGTTCGCCGCTTCTTTCGCCGCCACGGTGCCGCTGTTCATCGCAAGTCCCACATCCGCTTGCGCCAAGGCTGGCGCATCATTTGTCCCGTCACCGGTCATAGCGACCAGCTTTCCTTCAGCTTGTTCGCGGCGAATGACCGCAATTTTGTCTTCCGGCTTGCTCTCCGCAATGAAATCATCCACGCCTGCATCCCGTGCAATCGTGGCAGCGGTAAGCGGATTGTCGCCCGTGCACATAATCGTCTTGATGCCCATTTTGCGCAGCTGGTCGAACCGTTCCTTCATGCCCGGCTTTACCATATCCTTCAAATAAATGATGCCGTACATGACATTGTCGACAGCGACTGCCAGCGGCGTGCCGCCCTCCCGCGCAACCGCGTTCGCTTTGTCATCCAAGTCGGCGGGAATGACACCGCCTTGCGCAGCCACCCATGTCTTCACGGCGTCAACCGCCCCTTTGCGCACTTGGCGTCCGTCCAGTAAATCGATGCCGCTCATCCGAGTTTCCGCTTTGAATTCGATAAATTCGCCGCCTTCCGCAAGAGAGGCTTCATACGAAAGCAGTTGTTTCTTCATCAGCTCGATGACCGATCGACCTTCCGGCGTTTCATCCTTCACCGAGCTGATCGCTGCCCATTCTGCTACTGCAGCGAGCGATTGGTCGCTGACAGGAATGAATTCGCTTGCCATCCGGTTCCCGAACGTAATCGTGCCGGTCTTATCGAGAATCATCGTATTAATATCTCCAGCCGCTTCCACCGCTTTACCGGACATCGCCAGTACGTTGAATTGGGTCACGCGGTCCATCCCGGCGATCCCGATAGCGGACAACAGCCCGCCAATCGTCGTCGGAATGAGGCAGACAAGCAGGGAAATGAGCACTGGAATTTCCAATTCGATTCCTAAATAATTCGCTATCGGGGCAAGCGTCATGACAACGATGAGGAAAATGAGCGTCAAGCTGATAAGCAACGTGTTCAATGCGATTTCGTTCGGCGTTTTCTGCCGCTTCGCCCCTTCGACGAGCGATATCATCCGATCCATGAACGATTCGCCCGGGTCACTCGTAATCTTCACCGTAATCTTGTCACTGACGACCCGAGTGCCGCCGGTGACGGAACTGAAATCTCCGCCCGCTTCCTTGATGACCGGGGCCGATTCACCAGTAATCGCGGATTCATCAACCGAAGCCAGACCTTTAATAACTTCACCGTCACCCGGAATCATATCGCCTTGCGCTACGATGACGATATCCCCTTTACGCAGATTGGCCGACGATACAACCTTGATTCCATTGCCGACTACTTTGTTCGCGACGATATCTTTCTTCGCCTTCTTCAACGAATCCGCCTGCGCCTTGCCCCGCCCTTCGGCGAGGGCCTCTGCGAAGTTGGCGAACAGCACGGTAAACAACAAAATAAAGAACACGGTCACGTTAAAACCGATACGCTCCTCCGCGCCAAAAACTTCTGGCAGAAGCACCATGAGAAGAACGACGAACGTTCCCAATTCAACCACGAACATGACCGGATTTTTCATCATGATTACGGGATTGAGCTTCTTAATACTATCTATCGCGGCTTGCTTGATCAATTCGCCGGTTAACAACGATTTTTTGTTGGCTGAGTTCATTTCCGTTTCACCTCATCTACTAGTTCCTGATCAAAAGGGATATTATTGAACAACCTCTACTATCGGAGTGTCAGATGTTCCGCAATGGGTCCCAATACAAGCACGGGCAAGAAGGTCAGTGCGCCGATAATGAACACGGTTCCGACGAGGATGGCCGTATACAGCGCATTGTCCGTACGAAACGTTCCGATCGTTTCTGGTATCCACTGCTTCTTAACCATCGAGTCTGCTACACCGAGCAGCGCAATAATCGAGATATACCGTCCGAACAGCATAACCAGGCCCGTAGAAATATTCCAAAATGGCGTGTTGTCTGCCAGCCCCTCGAATCCAGATCCATTGTTTGCTGCCGACGACGTAAACTCATACAGCACTTGAGAGATGCCGTGATAACCCGGATTGGTTATGGACCCCCTGCCCAAATCGGTCAGGAAAGCGATCGCCGTTGGAACTAAAATAATGAACGGATGGGCCAAAATAGCAATCGCCACCAACTTCATTTCCCTGGCCTCAATCTTGCGTCCCAGAAATTCCGGCGTTCTCCCGACCATAAGACCGCACAAGAACACGCCCAGTATGGCATACATCAACATATTGACCAAGCCGACACCGTCTCCGCCGAACACACAGTTCAGCATCATTTGCCCCAGCGGCACTAAGCCGCCGAGCGGCGTTAATGTATCATGCATATTGTTGACTGTGCCGGTCGTAGCTGCCGTCGTTACGGTCGTGAATAGGGCGGATTGGGCAATGCCGAAGCGCACCTCCTTCCCCTCCATGCTGCCTTGCGCAGCATCGATGCCAAGTGCGTTTATCGCCGGATTGCCTTGACTTTCCGCATAATAGGCCAGCGACAAAAACATGAGAAACAGCATGCTCATCGCACCGAAGATGACCCACCCTTGCTTCTGATTGCGGGCAAATTTGCCGAAGGTGTAAGTCAATGCAGCCGGGATGCACCACATCGATAATATCTCAATCACATTCGTAAGCGGGTTCGGGTTCTCGAACGGATGAGAAGAGTTCACCCCGAAAAATCCGCCGCCGTTCGTACCCAAGTGCTTAATCGACACCAGCGAGGCAACCGGGCCCCGCGCAATGGATTGCACGTCTCCTTGCAGCGTTGTCGCCTGCACCGTAGCCCCGAAGGTTTGCGGAACTTGCAATGCAACAAGAATAAGCGTCACAACAACTGCGAGTGGCAGCAGTAAGCGCGTATGCGCCTTGACAAAGTCAACGAAAAAGTTGCCAAGCGTATTTCCTTTGGACGTAATCCCGCGAATAAAGGCGATGGCCACGACGATACCGGTGGCCGCTGACGTGAACATCATCATCATAATGACCGCCATTTGCGAGAAATAGGTCAGCCCGGATTCACCGCTGTAATGCTGTAAATTCGTGTTAGTCATAAAGCTGATAATCGTATTGAACGAGAGTGTCGGCTCCATATTGTCGATGCCGTTCGGATTCAGCGGCAGCAGCTTCTGCACTCGCAAAATGATATATCCTAGCACGACCAGCACAATGTTGGTCAAAATCAAACTGAGCGTATATTTCTTCCACGACATGCCGGAGCGGTTCTTCAGACCCGCAATGCCATAAATGACATTCTCGAACGGTGTAAACAGCTTGTCGGTCCGGTTCGGTTGATTAGAGAACACATGGTACATATAGCTCCCTAATGGTTTGACAAGTAGAAGCAGCAGAATAAGAACCGCCGCAATTTGCAAAATCCCCATGGATAGGCTCCCCCTCTAATGTATAAGTTCGTCGTTCGGTTAAAATTTTTCCGGATGAATCAGCGCGTAAATTAAGTACAGGAACAGAAACACGATACAAATGGTGAGGAACATCATCGTTCGTCTCCTCCCGTTTGTTCGACAACTTTGCCGCACCATGCCAAAAATCCGCAGAACATGGAAAAGACAAGGGCTAGAGCAGCAATCATATATAGATCAGACATGTGACAACCTCTCTTCATTAGCATTGTTTTTAACACGCAATCGTGCTCTCACGCCCAAAAAAGGCAATAAAAAAGAAACCTGCGAGAAAAGGAACTTTCTCGTGGTTTCTGGGCACAGTCTATTAAACCGTGTCACACACGACGATCGTTGCCTCTCTCCGTACGCTTACGAGGTTAGCTGACGGATTCGGGCGCGAGAGTCGCCCTACCGACAGTGAACTGTCGGATTCACCCCGTGAGCTCGGTCAACTATGCGCCCAAGCTCGTTGGTTCCCCCGCTTTCTGCTTTACAGAAATTAAGCGATAAATTTGAAAAGGTACAAGCTATGATTTTCATTATTTTCATGAGAAGACAATAAAAAGCCACAGAGGCATAAACCCTGTGGCCGATTAATCGATCACGAGTCCTCATCCTCTCTCCTACGCTTACGAGGTTAGCTGACGGATTCGGGCAGTGAGAGTTGCCCTACCCCGGAATTAGACCCATAGAATCCAATTCCGCAGGATTCACCCCATGACCGTTCTCCGACTCTCACATCGGAATTCGATCAGATGTTGGTTCCCCCGCTTTCTGCTGTGCAGAAATTAAGCGATTCAGAATGCTGAACGGATAATTTAATTCATGAACGTATATTACGTCTCGGCAGTTACTTTGTAAAGCAGCCAAATTTCCAAAAATGACTAGAAAACGGCGGCTTTTGGTCTGCCAAAATCGATTTATACTTCTAAATCCATTTATCGCGTTCATTATCTCGTTCTTGCTCGGTATTTCAGAATACTTCCTCTGTAGGGCGCATCATATGAGCACAGTCTCCCTTCACCCATTTTGCGCAGAAATCGTGATGCGGTTTCTGCATTTTCAGAAAACATTAGCTTTTCGAAGAAACAACCGTAAAATCGCGAAATAAACAGTTCCTATTTGTAAATAAAACCAATTTCCCAGCCGATTCGATGAAAATATACGGTTTTTTAACTGTTTTCACATTGTACAAAGCATAAAGGAAATGAGTAAGATACGTGTCGTACACCATCATTCTTTCTGATTGTTCAATTATGCCGCAGCAACCCGCGGCAATCAGTCATGATGGCTTCGCTGCGCGCAAGACAATGCCTGGAGGGAATGAACATGGCAAAGCAGCAAGCGGAACGAATCATTAGCAATTTGGAATTGTATCAAATATCTGTGTCGTCCGGACACGGATTGGAAGGCGGCTCAAGGCCGCTAACGTTGGTATTGAAAATTTCCTGCGCAAACGGCGCCGTTGGTTGGGGCAAGTTACTGTTTTATCATACTGCTCCGCACTTTGATCTCATTCACTGGTCGCGGCGGCTGGATCAGGTAAAAGGGAAAACTGTAGTGGAAGCATTCGAGCTTGTGGAGGAGATGAAGGGAACGTGGTGCTTTGAGAAAGTTCAGCTTGCAAAGCTCGCCTTAAGGGATTTACTTCCTCTGTCCAGACACCGTTTCTGTCCAAAGGAACGCCTCTTAATGGAGAGATCGCAAGCCTATTATTGCATTATCTGAATGGGCTGCGGATAAACAGCGAAAGCCCCCAAAAATTGGGGGCCGTATGTATATTTGAACTCAATGAATAAGTCAGGCTGCTTGCTCCGCAAAAGAAGAGGCCGAGTATTTAAATGCGAGATAACCGAGGTAAGCATATACAGCTACAGAGATCAGGGAATTAACACTAATGGCCATAAAGGGAAACAAAATCAGAACGGCTTTCGCCCAAAGGCCATACGGCAAATACTTGATATCGCTGGATATAAGCGTCAGCCATACTCCTAGCAGAAAGGAATAACCAGCAACCGCGCTTAACGGAATCGTATAAAACATAAAGTCCAAGACACCATAGCTAGAATAGGGCAGCACCTTGAACAGTAAAGCTTGAAGAAACCCGACTCCTATCCCGCCAAATAATAAATACAGCCTAAAAGGCGAAGTCAATTACCTCATTTATCCTTATGCATGAATTTATAGAGAAGCGCCCTTATCGCGAGCCGGGCGGACAGGCGTATTTCCCGAATTGACGACAATCATGACGATTGTCAACTCCGCCGCCACTCCTAGCGATTGGGCAAGCGCACCGATAGTGCCGTTCCATCCAGGCGTCATCCAGACACATAAGATGAGAGTCGCAATCGTAAGAACGACGTTCCCCATTTGAGATCTCATCATCATTTTCGTCTGTCCGCGCATCATGATGATTCCGTTGCCATAGTCGATCCACGGAAAAATGAAGCTGTACAGCATGAGGACCCGCAGCGTGTCTAGGCTCGCACGCATCAATTCCTCGTTCGCCCCCATCACCTGCGTCAATATCCATGGTCCAATCGGTGTGAAGCTGAGCAGAGCCGTCAGCAACCCGGGAAGAAAGGCGAGTGTAAACGCAAAGCGTTTGACTTTCCTGCTATCCTTCGCATAGAAATTGAGCACGATTTGATGCAAATAAGTAAAAAAACTGAGCACAAGCAGGTTAATGCTGCTCGCAAGCGCAAACGAAGCAACCGCAAGCTGCTGTTCCGCCGTTTTCCCCAGCATGGCATTGATAGATGGTCCGATCAGAACGGCAATAAAGGATGAATATAATAGCGGCTTATAGAATTTGAAAATATGGGATCGGTTCGTAATGGCGTGACCTTCCACCTTATCGGGAATGCTATGTCTCAACAAGTTGCGTCCCTCCAACCAAGCGACCAGACATTCTATAGCCATCCCCGACAAAAAAATGATAGCTCCAGCCTTGCCGCTGTTCACACCCGTCCGAATAAAATACAGCGACAGACCATACATGGCAGCCAAACGGATTACCATCCCGATGGTCAGCCACTTCGTCCGCATATTATAAATAATGATGCCATGATATAAGCAGCGGATTCCCGAAAATATACTGACGAACATTAATATCCGGTATACACCAAGCGTCGGCTCTAAGGCTGCCTCCTCCACACCGAAGAAGTGGCGAAATACGACCGTACCGAGCGGAGTGTATGCAATAATCGTGTTGAGCAGCATAATGCAGGCCAACACATAGTTGCTGATTGAGGTCATCGCCCGGAAAGAATTCCGATCCCGAACCAAGGTTGAGCAGGTCTGCCTAAGCAGAATACCCGGCCGCTCCGTCAAGCTGTACAGGCTCAATGCGATGGCATAGGTAGAAATAATAAATTCCGGATTCGGTGACCTTGCAAGCGTACTGTTAATAATAACGTGGGATACCGTAACAAGAGTAGAAGAGAATCCTAAGGGCAGGAAAAAGGCAAGCATCTGCTTATACGTTACGGGATGTTCAGATATCGAGCTGTCATTCATGTTGTGTCCTCATTCAATATGATCGATTTGTAAAGCCTGAGTTCTAGTATACTGAACGCGGTCAGAAGTACCAATGAGCAATTTCCCGTCAATTCGCGAAAAAAGCCCCTGCTCGTTAATGGAGCAGGGACTTTCATCACTACAAAGTAAACTTGCGCAGCTCTTCTTGCAATTCCTTCATTTTCCGATTCAACACGACTGCAGAATCCGAAATTTCTTCGACGATTGCCAATTGTTCTTCGGAAGAAGCGGCCACGCTCTGCGAACTTTCTGATGAGCTTCTTGCAATTTCCGCCAGATTCTCAAGGGAAGCCGCCACCTCTTCACTGCCAGCGGACATTTCTTGAGCTGCGGCAGACACTTCTTGAACCTGTTCAGTAACATCTTGCACAGATGTCCATAACAGTTGAAAGTTATCGCCTGCGACCTGAACGATTTTCGCCCCTTCCTGCACCTCAATCGCGCTGTTTTCCATCGCTTCCGCCAACTGTCTCGTATACTTCACGATGGAATGGAGCATTTCGGCGATTTGCTCTGTCGAAGCCTTCGTTTGTTCGGCTAGTTGCCGCACTTCTTGCGCAACCACACCGAAGCCCCGTCCGTGCTCGCCCGCTCGCGCCGCCTCTATGGAAGCATTGAGCGCCAACAGATTCGTCTGCGTCGCTACATTGCCGATAATGCCAACAACCTGTTCAATCTGCTTCGATTGTTCGGTTAACGACTTCGTAATCTCCACGGAACGGTGGACAGAGGTGTTGATATGATTCATCTGCTTCATCGTCTGCTGCACGACTTCATTACCTTGCTGCGCCGCACCTGCTGCCTCAAGGCTGAGCTCTGATACCGTCGCGGTTGATTCGGCGATCCGTTGAATGCCGATCGCAATTTCCGACATCGCCGCTTTGCTCTCTTCCGCACCCTGCAGCTGTGTCTCCGAGCCGGAGGCGACTTCCTGAATGGATCCGGATATTTCATGACTCGACTGAGCCGTTTGCTCCGCGATAATCGATAGTTGATCTGACGATTCAGCCACATGGTCCGCCGTAGACTTTACATTCGCAACAAGCTGCTTAATGTGGATCATCATCACATTGAAGTTGTCTGACAGAACACCAATCTCATCTTTGGACGTGACCGGGATCGTCACGGTCAAATCGCCGTTCGCCGCCCGCTTCGACAGCTCGGACAATTGCTTCAACGGCAGGATGAGACGGCGGATCAGCAAGACAATAATAGCAATAAACATGGCACCGGTAGCCGCTCCGACTCCAACTGTTTTCCACAGCATCACGTTCAGGTCGTCATTAATTGTTTCATTATTGAAATCGACGGCAAAAATCGCTACGGTTTGATTTTGTTTGTTCTGGATTGGTTTAAAGGCCGTAATCCATTCCCCATCCTCATCCTCGTACATATCGCTAAGCCCGGTGCCCGTCTCCTTCATGTCCTGAACCGCTTGAATAAGCTCGGGCGGAAGCTCGTAGTTGTCACCAGGCTTTATGCCCGTGTCAATGAAAGACTGGCTCCCCTGCAGCAATTTCAAATACGATTTCCCATCCTGTTCGATCATTTCGGGAAAGAGCAAATACGTATTGCTGATGAAATTGTCCCGAATCATGCCATTCAAGCTATTATGTATCCATGCAATACTCTGATCCTTGACATATTGCAATGCGTCTAACGATTTTAGCTTCTCGGCCGCTCCGGCGATGCCCTCCCATTCGAGTTCGATTTGTTTGGTAAGGGTCGTATGGAGAGAAGATAGTTCTCCATTGTAAATGCTCCGTTCCATCATGTAAGAGAAGGTCGTGAACACACCTGACATGACAGCGAGAAGCACCGTCATAGCGACGACAGACTTGAATACCAGACTTTTGTTTCTCATAGATTAGCCCCCTTTTGACTGATGAGCAGGTTGAATACGGGCTGTTCCTTGCGTTGTCGCCGGTGTACACGTACCGTATGTCTGCTGTAGTAGCAATTTTACCAGCTATATATCGTCAATATTCGACAAAAATGAATAGCGATAGTTTAAATTTTAAATAAATTTTATGTGAATTTTTCTTTACAAAAAAAAAGCGCGCCCCTCTTTAGAAGATGACACGCTTACCCATACCGCTTCCGATTCGTGACATGAAGCCAGTTCATGATTGCAGCGCCTTGCGGACGCTTAATATATATTTGGATTGATCGAGCGGATTAACTCCTCGCCGCGGGCAAGTAACCGAGATGTCCGGCGGACATTGTTCATAGCCGTCAAAAAAGGTTGCGATCGTG
This sequence comes from Paenibacillus sp. MER TA 81-3, assembly GCF_023713585.1. NCBI lineage: Bacteria > Bacillati > Bacillota > Bacilli > Caryophanales > Paenibacillaceae > Paenibacillus > Paenibacillus sp. MER TA 81-3. The sequence goes on along the minus strand of NZ_JAMAWB010000008.1, from coordinate 147,906 downwards.
CCGCGCCCTTTCGTCATGGAGCCAAGCTTGATCGGATAGTCTAACGAGGTGGCCGCCGGCATCCTCCCTTCCAGCGTCATCCGCCCGCCATGCGGAACCGGGGCTTCGAATACACCGCGCATTTGCACAAGATCATTCATTATTTTCCCCCGAACTCTTCGGGCACTGTAATGCGGAATTGCAGCATCGGCTCCAGCAGCATCGTTTCCGTATTGACAAGCCCGTCCATAATGCCCATCGGCGTCGCTACGGCAAAATCGAGCGGGTGCGTATGCCATACATGGTGTTCCCCTTCGATAAGAGTCACCTTCAGGTCGACGACTTCCCAGCCGTACAGCCCTTGCTGCAAAGCCTGAGGAACGCGGCGCGCCACTTCATTCTGATATTGGGGCAGTAAATTCTCGGCACGAACCTGCGAGTCGTACTGCAGACCGCTTCCGCATGGGCCCGGTTCGATTTTGAAGCGGAGCACAGCGCGAATTTGCCCGCTTTCATATAACATATGCTCGGTCGTCGTCGTCTTCCCGGCATCCACATGGGCGAACACGCCCACATTGCGCCGGACTACTGTTGTTTTAGCCATGCTGCTTCCCCTCGCCGCTCTATGTCTTCATTCGTTGTTCACTTGTTGAATCAAGTCCTGTTGTTGAATATAATGCAACTTCTGCCCAAGTTCAACCACAGCTGATGATACTTCGCGATCTAACAGCACAAAAAAACGCACAAGCATCATCGTCATTCATTGACAGATATATGCCTGTGCGTTATATGCAATTGCTTAAAATTCAAAGCACAAGTAGCTGAGCGTTCCTACATCATAGCTGCGATGCAGCACTTTGGCCTTGCTGTCCGGATTAGAGCTTCCCAATGCGATCAGCAGCGGGACAAAATGCTCCTCTCTTGGAACCGCTAATGAAGCATGCGGCGCCAGGTCTTGGTAAGCAAATAAATCGTTCATTTTCTTACTCTCCACCTTATCGATGAGCCAATCATCGAATTGAAGAGCCCATGTCTCCGCTGTCTTTTGTCCCCATTTCAACGTGCGCAAATTGTGGACGGAAGCTCCGCTGCCGATGATAAGCACATCTTCATGCTGGAGTTCACGTAAAGCTGCTCCAATCTTCACCTGCTCCTCAGCTGACAAATACGCATTGACCGATACTTGGACGACTGGTATATTCGCTTGCGGATACATGTGCTTTAACAGCGACCATGAGCCGTGATCAAGTCCTCGCGATGTATCCCGCTGGACTTGTATCCCACTGGCGGTAAAAAGCTCCTCCAACCGAGCGGACGCTTGCTCAGATCCGCGGGCCGGATATTGAACGCGATACAGCTCATCCGGGAATCCATAGAAATCATATATCGTCTCGTATGTCTCATTTGTGCAGGAGAGCGTCAAGTCGTCACTTTCCCAATGGGCACTAAATATGACGATAAATTCGGGAGTCCAGCTTGCACCCAGTTCCGCCAAAAAGCGGGTATATTCATTATTCTCCACCGCAATCATCGGTGATCCGTGGCTTAGAAAAATCGACTTGCCCATCATTTCCTCTCCTTTTTGCTCATGTGCTCGTCTCGTTATAATGCAGATAAAACAGCCAGAATAACTTCAACTAGTTGTAACCAAATCAATTACAACTACATTAAAAAAATTAGCACATTTTCTCGTCTATTTTATGCTTCAACTCGGCTGAAAGTTGGTCGAGCGTTATTTCCCCCAGCACTTGCTCCATCGCAGTCTGCGCACGCAGCATTACGAGCTGCAGCACCGATTCAATATTGGCGCCGACTGGACATTGCGGATTCGGATGCTCATGGAAGCCGAACAATTCGCCTTCCTCCACTGCTTCCACCGCCCGGTACACGTCGAGGAGTGAGATCTGCTCTGCCGGCTTCATCAGCGTGGCACCACCTGTTCCCGAACGAACTGCCACCAAGCCTGCCTTCTTCAGCTGGCTCGTGACGCGCCGGATAATGACTGGATTCGTGTTAACACTGCCCGCCATCCATTCCGATGTATGATGTGCGTTCGGCTCGAGTGACAACAATGACAGAATGTGAACGGCTACACTAAAGCGGCTGCTAATTTTCATGCTGCTCACCCTTTCTTGTAACAATTATAGTTACAGCGCAGGTGGATGTCAAGACGTGTCGGATCGTTCCGTCGGGGCAATCAAAACAAAAGCGGCATCGTGCTTGAACTACTCAAGCCCGCTGCCGCTTCGAACCTCATCAATATTCATATGAAGGTTTGCGCCGGTACATCAGCGCAATGCCGGCTACAATCAACAGCAAGGCGAGCGTACCGCTGCCGGCGCCAGAGCTCGTAAATACGCCGAAGGAAAAGATAGCGAAAAAAAGCAAGGACATGCTTCCTAAAATGTAAACCGGAATAAGCAGCCATTTGTTGCGTATGCCGAGCAAATAAAATTCGAACAGTCCAAATGCGACGGCCAAAGGAAATCCAGGCCACATATACTCCCAGGCGTCGAACAGCATTGAAATCTGACATACGACGCCGCTGACGAGCAAGATACCTCCCGGAATTAACAGCCCTGGTGCCCGTCTATGCAAAAAGACGAAATACATAACATGAAACAAAATTCCCAGCGGAATTACAAATAGAATCGGCCAGAAATAGCCGAAAATAAATCCGGGGTCGCTCAGCCGTAAATTCCCCCAGCCGCTCCATGAAAATAAGACGAGAAGCAGCCCTAATCCGATAAATACGCTTGCTTCCGCATTTCTTCTTGTTATCATGCGATTCACCCTTTTCTTTCAAATTCTTTTTTCTATTTTCTTTAATTAAATGACATTATTCCATTGTCCCTGATAAGACGTTTCAACCTATGAGCATTCCTTCAATATAGGGACAAAAAAATTGGCATTCTGGGTGAATTTATTGGGTCAACTTTTATTGGTTCAACTTATTGAACAAACGTAATTTCCTGCTCCAGCCACGAAGCTGCGTGATACGCTTTATCGATACCTAGCTTGTGGATGTTCTCTTTTGCTACCGTCTTATATTTCAATATCGTTGTAAACGGCACCGTGAACGGGAATGGAGCGACTCGAATTTCTTTCTCGCTCACCCACTCCGCAACGAGAGGCTTGCCTGTATCTCGGTTGAACGGTTCCGTCCGTTCGAAGCCTTCCTGATACCACGGGAACTCGTCTTCCTTGCTCACCCCAGGCTTATTAAGACACACGAACAGCGACAAATCGTCGCAAAATTGCAGCAGCCTGAAGTGACTATGAATAAGATCTTCGGGCAATTCGCCAAGCTGTTCTCGCACTCGCTTCTGCCGTTCACGTTCTTTGCGCAGGAACCCAACCACTTCCTGCTGCTCCTCCAGATGGAAGAAGGACGCAAAGTGCATACTGCACAGCAGGCTTGCATACGGGTTCATCGCTTCAATCTCATCGAGCCCGATCCGGTAGAAGGCCAGCTTCAGCGCGAGTGGAAAATCCATGAACGTATATGGCACCTGCTCTGCATCGTACCAGATCGGAGTCTTGTCAAGTCCAATCCAACTGCGATCATGCTCATAAGCCGCTAATACGACATCTTCGAAGCGCTCCGTGCGTCCCAACAGCTGTGGATTAAAGTGGCGCGCCATTTCACCAGAAAGAAAACCATGGTCATGCTGCTGAATAAATATGATTTCTTGCTCATTTGTGCGGATGATCATATTTGTCTCCTCCTTATGTTTACGATAAGAGAATCAGTTCCTATGTCTATTGAAATAACTGCTTTCTTACTATATTAACCGAATCAGGACCAAATGGCCTTGATTTATTCCACATTGTAATTTACGCTATGAAGAGACAAGTATATAGGGGGAAGATCATTATGAGCAAAGCGAAACGATCGCGCCAAAAGGCCGAACGCGCCGGACACATGAATCCGGAATTGATCCGCAATTGCTGGACGCGCAAACCGCGTACCCAAATCGTACCGAATAAGAGAGCCGAGCAGCGCCGGAAGCTATGCCGCAAAGGGATAGACGACGGTGCTGTTTTTATTTTTCCTGGTCCGCATTTAATTGCTCGATAACCCGCTTATTGTTGCACCTAATTCTCTCTTCACGCTCCTTTCTAGCTGCGGCTCGCTCAAGCTTTGCACTTTCTGACACATTCATTACGATTACGCTCTGCAACGCGACAATAATGCTTATTCCGATCAAAAATGCCAATTCCTCCACGAACAAATAGCAAACAAATAGAGCGACCAGAGTAAAACAGCCAATAATTACACCCAGTACGGATTTGTGCATAGGAAACCCTCCTCTCATTTGCAGGACACCTTATACTCTTATACAATAAGGATAAAGAATGGCTCGGAAAGAAAGGAAGAACGCAATGGCCAACACGCATACCTATTCTCGCGGCGAAGAAATCGCCAATGCGATCACCCATGGCGTCGGCGTCGTGCTCAGTGTCGCAGCCTTGACACTGCTCATCGTATTTGCTGCGTTATATGGTGACGCAATTCATGTCGTCAGCTTTATCATTTACGGAATTTCCATGCTGCTCCTATACACATCCTCCACCTTAGTACACAGCTTTCCTGAAGGCAAAGTCAAGGATCTGTTCGAAACGTTCGATCATGCGTCCATCTATTTATTTATAGCGGGAACGTACACGCCGCTCGTTCTCATTGCATTGCCGAAGATGCTCGGCTGGACGCTCTTTGCCGTCGTATGGACGCTCGCCGCCGGCGGGGTCGTGTTCAAGGCGTTCTTTACGAAGCGCTTTCTCTTTATGTCGACGCTTCTCTATATCGGAATGGGCTGGCTCATCGTGTGGGCATGGGGACCGCTCTCGGCGGCGATGCCGCCAGCTGGGCTGACGCTGCTAGTGACGGGAGGCATACTATATACGGTAGGTACGATATTTTATGTGTGGCGCGGATTCCCGTTTCATCATATGATTTGGCATCTATTCGTGCTAGGGGGTTCAGCGGCTCACTTCTTCGCTGTGCTGTCGCTTGTACAGATTTAATAACGATGATATGTAATCGCCAATCCCCGCTTCGGCAGAGGTTGGCGATTGTTGTATATACCTGAACGGCTATGTTTCTTGAAATGGTGCTGTAGAGCGGCGGACAACCAGTTCCGGTTCAAGCACTACCTTCTGGTAAGTCAAGTCTCGGCTTCCGTCCTCTTGCGCGCCCTGTTCCATAATATCGGCCAAAATGGTGGCGGCGCGGCGACCGATTTCCGCTTCATTCTGATACACATGGGTGAAGAACGTCTCCCGTTCTTCAAAATGTTCCGGATCGTCAAACGTTACAATTGAAATATCTTCTGGTACGCGAAGTCCCATACGTGTCGCAATCTGAGCCATGCGCATGCCCAGCTTGCCATGCAGCGCGATATATGCACTTGCCATCCGGCTCCGCATGTAGCGGGCAAGCACCGACTCATCCGCCTCTGTGCCCACCGGGATCGAGAAGTCCGTCAAAATAAGTGCCGGATTAATCATCGCCCCGCGGCGTTCGAACTCATTCATATATCCTGTAATGCGATCCTGCACACTCACACATTCCCGATATGCATCCGTACAAATCGCAATATCGCGATGTCCAAGCTCCCATAAATGCTCCACCGCCATCTGCGCGCCCTTCCGGTTATTAGAGCAGACGTAATGTGTCTCCACCCCAGGCAAATAGCGATCGATAAGCACAAACGGAAAGCCGCTCACCTTCAAAGAAAGAATTTCTTCATTATACGTGTCCTCATCGACCGGGAAGAGAAGCAGACCGTTGACGCCCATTCGAATGAATTCACGAATTTGCTGCTCTTCGCGGCTTTTAGACCCGCCACTGAACGCGACGATAATCGAATAGCCTCGTTCTTGCAGCGTGTTCTGAATGGAATTAATTAAACGAATTGCAAAATAATCATCAAGCGTCGGCATAAGAAAACCAACCAGCCGTCTGTCTGCCGCATCTCTTGGCACGATACCCGTTGTACGTGAAGCAGAAGCCATCTTCGGAACATTCTGTTCCTCCTCTTCACGAAGGCCCGCACTCTGCGGGAGATTAGTCGCCACGAAGCTGCCGCGACCAGGAACGCGATAAATCCACCCTTCCTTTACAAGAGCTGCAAGCGCATTCACTACGGTAATGCGGCTGACTTGAAATTGCTCCATGAGCTCTTTTTCCGTTGGAATACGGTCATTGCTTTGCAGCTTCCCGCTTTGAATCATCTCTTCAATATAGCGATGAACCTGCATGTAGAGCGGGGAACGAGAATCATAACTCATCCGAATCATCCTTAATTATAATTTAATATATATAATATATCATTTACGAACAAGATACAATATTAAAGCGGTTAAAACATAAGAAAAACCTCTATCGACCCTTTCGAAAATGAGCGGCCGCGTTTAAAGTTTCGTTATATCGTCTCATGCAGAAGGGCCTTGTTCAGACAGTCCATTTAAGATATTTGCTTGAAACCGCTCGCGCTTCTAGAGAAGGTTTGCCATAAAGACCTTTCGGCCACTATCCCAATTATTCAGAAAATTGCGAACAATACCGAATCTGCCATCCTCATAAGCATTCGAGCTCAAGATTGCAACGGTAGCAGTACTCGTCCGAATAAGCTTGCAAATATGTACCGCCCAAGCCGTTAGTACTTGCAGTGGAGACCAACATAAGTGGTGTTCGATGATATTCGTCTGGCCTACCTCCTGCTCAATTCGAAAAAAGCAAGAAGGATAGTTTGGGGTACCCCTTGCCTCATCCATTGGATTTGATCCAATAAAACAGCGACGTAGAGCTCTTTACGGTTGGTTCCATTGGAGTTCATCCAATCGATTGACACTCCCTCCGCTCCGATGGCTGGAAAACAGCCCGATCCATTGGACAAATTACAGTTCACACGCCGTTTAGCCACCGAGTCCGTACATTTGACTGTATATTTTCCAACGGCGTTTACTTCAACTTGCCTCGACCTCAGACCACGAAAAAAAACGCGTTCTGCGTCGCCCGCTCCAAAAGAACATTTAGTCATCCACTTTCCATCCAATAACCCGTTAGATCAATAAGTACCGAACCAAAATACGCAATCTGATTCATTGGGAGAGTGGACAAAAGAGCAATTCGAAACAGGAAAAGTGTACAGGAGTGATAGCTTAGAGATGCTCAAACGTAAAAGGGGGAATTATACTTTCAATAATTATAAAAAAGAGCGGAATTATCCGCTCCAACCAGGTTTTCTATTCCGCAGTCTTCGGTACAAAATCAAAAATCTGTCCGGTTTCAAACGTCTCGATTAACCGCTCCAACCAATGATAATAAGCTTCAGCCTCGTGCATCTTCGTTAGATCCCGTCTGACAATGACAGCCAGCGTATCATCATCCAGATGTTCGTTCATAAGCCCTTCAAGCTCTCTCATCGAACGGCGTATCGCCAACAGATTCATTTCAACCGCTTTTCTCCACTCTAAACTGAAATAATCGGCAAATGTCTGATACCAATCCGCTTCGACTTCATACAAATCTTTGCGTTTTCCTTTTTCCCATACTTTGTGCACCATTTTCATATCGACAAGCGTTCGAACACCCGTGCTCATGCTTGTTTTGCTCATTTCCATTTCTTTTCCCATCTCATCCAAAGTCATGGGATGGTCGCTAAAAAACAGCAATCCGTATAAATGACCTGTCGAATGCGTCATTCCGTACAAATCCATATTTTGTCCGATCGCTTCAATGACACGATTGCGAGCCTTCTCCACCATATTCTGCTGGTACTCCGTCAACTGTGCGAACGTTGCCATATGCCAATCCTCCTGTGCCGAATCGTAAAAGATGCAACGCGCTCCTATCGATTCGAAACCGCTGTCTGCTCACTTTATATTTGTTGCGTATTTCTATTGTAAATCCTTGATAAAAAGTCTTCTCCAAGGTTCCAACAAACATTGTATGGGAGGCCAAACGAAAAGTAAAGCACCAAATGGGGTAGGAATATTCAGGATACGGGAGGATATGGACGGATAAGTTTGTACAGTTTTTTCTGAACGTATTATACAAACTGTTTCCAAGGTTGTTCTCTAAAATTTCCAAAGGATACAATAGAAGCAGTGATTACTCTCACTATTCAAACACGCAAGAGAGGTGAAGCGAGTGTCCATCATTAACGTCAATGGAGTGACGAAAATATTTGGCACACAAGAACAAAGAGCGTTCACTCTGCTGCAGCAAGGGTGGTCAAGGGAACGGCTTGCGAAAGAAAAACAAGCGACCGTAGCTGTCAATCAAGTGTCCTTCTCGGTAGAAGAAGGCGAAATATTCGTCATTATGGGACTGTCGGGCAGCGGGAAGTCCACGCTCGTACGTATGCTGAATCGGCTGATTGAGCCGACCGCAGGTGAAATTTGGTTGAAGGATCGCGATATTTCCAAGCTAAATGATGTGGATTTACGACAGGTCCGACGCAAAACGATCGGAATGGTATTTCAGAAATTCGCCCTCTTTCCCCATCGTACCGTGCTCGAGAACGCGGCCTACGGCTTGGAAATTCAAGGCATGCCGAAAGATGAGCGTTACAAGAAAGCAAGCGAAGCGCTCGGTCTGGTCGGTCTGAACGGATGGGAAGACAAATATCCCGACGAATTGAGCGGCGGGATGCAGCAGCGTGTCGGACTCGCAAGGGCCTTGGCCAACGATCCGGACGTATTGCTCATGGACGAGGCATTCAGTGCACTCGATCCGCTCATACGCCGCGACATGCAGGATGAGCTGATTGCCCTGCAGCAAAAGATGCATAAGACAATTATTTTTATTACGCATGATCTGGATGAAGCGCTTCGCATCGGAGACCGCATTGCCTTATTGAAAGATGGCAATCTCGTGCAGATCGGAACGCCGGAGCAAATGCTGATGGAACCGGCGGACGAATATGTGGAGCGATTCGTTGAAGGCGTGGACTTATCTAAAGTGTTAACGGCTGCTCATATTATGCGCAGACCGGAGACGATATCCCTCGACCGCGGTCCGCGTGTCGCTCTGCAATTGATGCGGGATATCGGAATTTCCACGTTGTTCGTCGTTGGAAAGGATAAGTCTCTTCAAGGAGTCGTTACGGCCGAGCAGGCGAGCGAAGCGGCCCGCAGTGGACAATCGCTGCAGGATGTTATGACGACTGACATTCCGGTAGTCTCGCCAGACATCGTACTAAATGATTTATTTGCTTTGTCTGGAGAAGTGAAGCTGCCGATTGCAGTTGTCGATCCGGATGGCAAGCTGCTTGGAGCGATTGTGCGCGGAGCCATACTTGGCGCACTGGCAGGCAATATGCCGAACGGCGCCATCGCGGAAGAGACGGAAGGAGTGAAGCCTGATGCGGCTCAACATCGGTGAATGGGTCGAGCAGGGCGTAGATTGGCTGGCAACGTATGCGGACGGTTTTTTCCAGGTGATGTCGACCGGGATTGAAGGCAGCGTAGACGGAATATCCGGCTTATTTTTATGGCCTCCTGCTTATGTATTTATTATCATATTAACTTTACTGGCGTTCTGGGTAGGACGGTGGTCCTTATCCTTGTTGACGCTCATTGGTCTCTTTATTATTGAAGCGCTAGGTTACTGGGAGCCTACGATGAACACGTTGGCGCTCGTTATTATATCGACGCTGTTGTCCGTTATCATCGGCATCCCATTAGGAATCGCATGCGGCAAAATGGACCGATTATCAAGCATCGTCCGCCCGCTGCTTGACTTCATGCAGACGATGCCAGCATTTGTATATTTGCTGCCTGCGGTAACATTCTTCGGTTTAGGTATTGTACCCGGTGTTATTGCCTCTGTTATCTTTGCAGTTCCTCCTACAATTCGACTGACCGAGCTAGGGATTAGGCAAGTTCCCCATGACATGATGGAAGCCGCCTCCGCCTTTGGATCCACTTCGATGCAGACACTGTGGAAAGTCCAGCTGCCCGTAGCTATGCCAACCTTGATGGCCGGTGTCAATCAGACGATTATGTTGTCTTTGTCCATGGTCGTAATCGCATCGATGATCGGCGCTCAAGGCATCGGGGCTGAAGTATACCGGGCTGTGACGCAGCTCAAGATCGGCCAAGGATTTGAAGCCGGGCTCGCGGTCGTATTGCTGGCCATTATTATTGACCGTTTCTCCCAACATAGCTTGAAGAAACGCAATACTCAAAAACAAGGAGCGTGATTGTGCATGAAGCATAACTCAATGAAACGTTGGATGGTATTGGGACTTATCGTCGTCATCGGATGGACATTAGCCGCCTGCTCTAATTCATCGGGTTCGTCAGACTCCAAAAAGAATGAAGACACGAAGACGGGCAGCGTAGGCGCTCAAGTCGATTACAAAATTATCGGCATTGATGCTGGCGCAGGCATTATGCAAGCGACCGAACAAGCGATCGAGCAATACGGCTTGAAGGATTGGAAGCTTATTGAAGGCTCGGGAGCAGCGATGACCGCCGCTTTGGCTAAAGCGATGAAGAAAGAAGAGCCAATCATTATAACCGGTTGGACACCCCACTGGAAATTCGCCAAATATGATTTGAAATATTTAGAGGATCCAAAAGGCGTATACGGCGGAGACGAGCAAATCCATACGATCGCCCGCACAGGTCTGAAGGAAGATCAGCCTGAGGCTTACAGGGTGTTGGACCAATTTGAATGGACCCCAGATGATATGGCGAAAGTGATGGTTGCCGTTCATGACGGACAGGATCCAAAAGAAGCAGCTAAGGAATGGGTTAGCGCAAACGGAGACAAAGTTGAAGCGTGGGTGTCCGGCGCACAGCCTGTCGAAGGTCAGAAGCTAAAACTAGGATATGTCGCATGGGATTCGGAAATCGCAAGCACGCATGTTGTCGCGCAAGTGCTGGAAGAGAAACTCGGATATAAGGTAAATCTCGTTCAGGTGGAAGCCGGACCGATGTGGACCGGCGTCGCCAACGGCGATGTAGACGCCATCGTCGCGGCATGGCTGCCGACAACGCACAAAGATTACTATGACAAATTTAAAGACAAGATCGACGACTTGGGACCGAATCTGGACGGAACGAAGATTGGTCTCGTTGTACCGAAATATATGGATATCAATTCGATCGAGGATTTATTGAAATAGAATAAACAACGTATCGGGGGCATGCCGCCCCCGATTTTTCATGTTATGCTAGGCTTTCATCCACGCACAGCTGCGGAACAGGGCATATGCTATCCATGTCATAATCCCATTCCAAAAGGAGCGATTTCCACCGATGACACACTATGTCCGTTCGTCCAACTATGGACCCCAAGCCGTGAGTGGCTACCCTTATCCTGATCATGGTTGTTGTCCCAAGCCGATGCCCATGACCATGCCGATGGTGAAGCCAGCTGCCATGAAAAAACCGAAGCCATGCCTTCCTCCGATGCCATCCGCCAACGTGACGAATGTAAGACCGAAATTCATGGAACACCTTATGGAACATCTGGGCGAGCACATTACGGTAGTAACCAAATGCGGAAAGCTTGAAGGCAAGCTATGCGACGTCTGTATCGATCACCTGGCCCTCATGACGCACGGATCACACAGCAAGAAAGCACACGTGCTGTACGATCAGATCTGCTATTTCATGTAAAGTAATCCGGGGGCGTTGCGGAAAGCAAGCCGGACTTCCCCTGCTGCCATCCTGCAACCTCTCGCCTGAATAGGAAAAGCGCCTGTCAACATGGGCTGAATGTAATGCTTTACGTTGACGAGGCGCTTCTTATCATTTTATAGCAGATAACCAATTATTCAGGAACGAGGTCGGCTGGCCGACCACGAGGAACGTCAGCCGGTGCAATGCGCGCGTACATACCGTATAGAACAGCTTCCGATCCGATTCGTGTCCATAGGTCTGTTCCTCTGCGTCGTAGACGATGACGGCGTCAAATTCAAGGCCTTTTGCCAAGTAAGACGGCACTACCCATTGCCCGGATACGAACTGCTTCGTATGCTTCGATACGCGCTTCAGCTGCGGATGGAGAGCATGCAGCTGCGCGTGCACGCGTTCTGCCGCCGCTTCATCCTTTGTAATAATCGCTGTCGATAACAGCTTGTCTGCCTTCATCCTCTGCAAGCAAGAATCCAAATACTGCAATCGTTCCGACTCATCAGACAGCATATGAAGCTCGGGCTTATCGCCCTCGCGATTGAATGGCTCCGCCTCTTCCCCATAAGGCAGAACAGTACGGGCCAACTCCATAATATCAAGCGTTGAACGATAGCTCTTCGTCAAGCGGATGACTCCAACCTGCTTGTCCGCAAACATCTCCTCCACCGAAGCGACGGAGCTCATACGGTTCGCTTCATAGATCGCTTGGTTCCAATCCCCCAATATCGTAAAGCGGCTGCGCGGGAACAAACGCTTCAGCAGCGCATACTGGAACGGCGAATAGTCCTGCGCTTCGTCCATAACCACATGCCGGATATGGTTAAATGTGTCGAAGCCCTCCACGCTCTCTATTAAATATAACAGCGGTGAAGCATCTTCAAACGGGATCACACCTGCTTCGAAACGTTCCACCGTGCGCTTGCCGATGTCATCAGCATATCGCTCCGATGCCATCGGATCCGTGGCCGCTCCAGACTCCTGAACAGTTACGCCGGCTTGCTCTGTCCAGGTTGGCAACCCTCGCATCAGGTCCAAGTACATTTCTTCCCATTCGACAAACCGCAGCTTCTTGGCTTGCACGCGCATGAGCTTAAGCCATTTATTGACCTGCTTCCTGCTCATGCTCCGCAGCTCATCATCCGTTCCCAAATAATTAGGCTGGGCTGCCAGCTTGCGATATACGCGCTTCACCTCTCGTTCCGCCCAAGCCTTCAGCTCGGTCAGCACCCAATCCTTCAGCTTATCAATGCGCGCCGGCAGGGACCAATCCGCAAGCGGCCCGTAAAATTGATCCGCCAGCTGCTCCGCCGAGATGATCGTCCGTTTTGGTGTACCAAAGCGGATGAATCGCATTCCCTCTGTCTTGAGCGAATCCATGTACGTATCCAGCACCAGCTTGTAAGAGGCAGACGCTTTCCAGCATGCAGCTACCGATTCTATGTCGGCGATGTCTTCACCCACTAATTGCGAAGCAGTGCCCATGAGCCGCTCCTTCTGGTCATAAATATCCTCAATACGGCGTTCCGTCACAAGGCGATGCTCGATATATGACTGGTAAGTTGTCTGGGTCATATTGGACTCGCCCAGCTCTGGCAAAATGTTAGATACATAGTCGTTAAACAAATCATTGGGTGAGAACAGCACAATTTGCTCCGACCGCATGCTGTCGCGATATTTATAAAGTAAATAGGCAATACGCTGCATCGCGGCCGACGTCTTCCCGCTGCCTGCCGCACCTTGCACGACGAGCACATCATGCGCATCATCGCGAATGATCGCATTCTGCTCGCGCTGGATTGTGCTGACTATGGTCTTCATCTTCGTATCTGCGCTACGCTTCAGCATTTCTTGCAGCATATCGTCGCCGATCTGAATACCGGTATCGAACACGGCTTCCAATCGTCCGCCTCGAATCAAATATTGCCGCTTCAACGTCATCTCGCCTTCAATCATGTCTGCCGGAGTTCGATAGCGGACTGGCCCAGGGGCATAATCATAGAAGAGGCTCGCAATTGGCGTGCGCCAATCGTAGACGAGATGCTCTCCGCTCGCTTCATCCGTTACGGACATAAGGCCGATATAGACTGGCAGCACTTCTGGGTCCGTCGTTTCCACAAAGTCGACACGTCCGAAATAGGGAGTATCAATATGTTTGCGCAGTTTGTTCATCCACTTGGCAGCGTGCGCTTGAACGCGCTCATGACTCGCTAAGTCCTTCGCCTGCTGCATGATGCTGACATACGTTTCGAACATCTCGTCTTTATCGACGGTCACCTCATCCCAGAAATGGCGTTTCATTTCTACAATTTCGGATTGACGGTCGTCAACGGTCGCTTCCAATTCGGCGATCTGTCGGTCCATCAACTGCAGCACGCGCGTTAAATAGAGCTGCTCGTCATCTATGTTAGAAGGTTTACCGTGCACGTCGGCACTCCTTTCTGCCCGTTGGGCAACACGAAATCAATTTTCAAAATATATAAAAGCTGTTCAAAAAGTCTTTTTTGAACACGCACTATTATAGCCTACTTTAGGCCCCATGTAACGTCCCGGCGCTACAGTTAGTATCTTCAACGTCATCCAGATGTAAAATGATGGTTTCCAAGCCATGGGTGATGGAGCTTAATGACATGCTTGCGGCATTGGGATGGACGGCCGCTTGCTCGGGCAAATACGGAATATGGATGAAGCCGCCGCGCTTTCCTGAACCGTCAGGCTCAATATGAAGCTCATGCATTAACGTATAGAAGATCGCGTTGCAGACAAATGTCCCCGCTGTATATGAGATCGAGCATGGTATGCCGGCAGCACGCAATGCTTGGCGCAGCGCTTTTACGGGCAGACGCGACCAATACGCGGCAGGTCCGCCCCGCATGACCTCGTCATCTGTCGGCTGTGCTCCGTCGTTATCCGGTATGCGCGCATCCATCAGATTGATGGCTACCCGTTCCAATGTAATATCCGGTCTTCCTCCCGCTTGTCCGATGCAGAGCATGGCATCTGGCGCGAACGTATTCATCGCTTCACGCAGCGCAGTTCCTGCACGCGCGAACGAAGTCGGCAGCTGCACCGCGTGTACTTGGTAACTGCCAATAGTACGTCCATGGAGGGAGCGTACCGCTTCCCATGAAGGGTTGATGCTGTCTGCTCCGAATGGGTCAAAGCCCGTTAGTAATAAGTTTTTGCTCATATTGATGCACCTCTTATGTATAGTATGGTTCATTTCAATCTGGCGGAAAATATGATATCCTTGTCAACGTGTGAAAGGAGCAGCGAACTATGTCACAGCTTGATATCTCATCACTTCTATTACTCGGAATGGCGGGTTTGGGCATTGTTAGCGGCAATTCCACCATTACGATCGCCATGATCGTGCTGCTGCTGCTGCGCGTAACCAACCTGAACAGCCTGTTCCCTTGGATAGAAAAATACGGGCTCACCGTCGGAATTATTATTTTAACGATCGGGGTCATGTCGCCGATTGCAAGCGGAAAAATGTCCGTCGAGACGATTTTGGCTTCCTTTGTGAACTGGAAATCGCTCTTGGCTGTCGTCATCGGAATGCTCGTCGCTTACCTAGGTGGACGGGGTGCTCAGCTAATGGGCCAATCCCCGACGATCGTCGCCGGATTATTGGTCGGCACGGTGCTCGGCGTCGCCTTGTTCCGCGGCGTGCCAGTCGGACCGCTCATTGCCGCTGGGATTCTATCGTTATTCATTGGCAAATCGTAATCATTGCAATATAGGAATCGTAAAACAGTACGCACAAGACGCTTCGGACGGTTCGATCGGGGCGTCCTTTTCTTTCCATGAACCGCTTTTCGCCCTCACACATCATACGACGAATCCGGTTTGCCAGCAAATGAATGGAAGCGTTACAATCGGGATAAAGGATTCAAAAAGAGCGAAATAACCGCATGGGCGCGATGACATTGGGTCGTACTCGTCGGTAAAGGCAATAACCGCGGCGACGGTCTTGGCGCGGCATCTCGCTGCTGCGGGACAGGACGTCACCTTAATGCGGTACGGCCAGAGCAGCTTGGCGGCGATGCCGCCGTGGAACGCGATATCATCGAATTTTTGTAGAGCGGCGGCTTTTTATTTACTGATGGAATGAGGTTGAACGCGCCGTCATATGCTAGGCTAATGCCGTCTTCACCTCGTTTCGATAAGGTGCGAACGCAGACAAGATTACGTGGAATATAACGCACAAGGTGTAAAAATGATGCAAAAATTAGTTGACAATGCTTGAAGAACGATGCTAGAATCAACAAACAGAAGCGACTTTTTCGTACAATTTATTGAGCGGAAACATCGTCGCAGTGAACATTACTTCAGAAAGGCGGGTGAACTCCATGCGCAAATTATTTGATACCAATCAACGGAATCATGTATTCCATCAACTAATTTCATATGTTTGGAGCCCTGCCGGAAGAAACGATCATTCGTAAGCATAATGCACCAGCATCGAACCGGATCGTGATTCTCTCATGAAGTGTACCTTTGCGCGCAGCATACGCTGGCGTGCCTCGCAAGCCCTGTTCGGACACAGTCCAAGGCGAAGCGATGCGATCACTTCATATGAACAAGACGGGCGCTAATATCGCTCGAACATACACCTTGCGTAACCCAGAGGTATATCGTCTACGAACGATATACCTTTTTTATTTTTACATATTATCCTCTAAAGAGACAAAGGAAGTGAAATTTCATGCTGTCTGTACTAGGCAAGCTCGGTTGGTTCTTTAAAGAACATAAGACGAGATATATCATCGGAGTGACGATGCTAATAGTGGTTGGCGTAATCGAACTGATACCGCCTCGGCTGCTGGGGCAAGCCATCGACGACATCGTATATGGAGTCATTACGGCGGAATCGCTATTGCGTTACCTATCCTACATCCTTATCTCCATGGTCGTTATTTATGGAATCACATACGTATGGATGTACCAAATTTTTGGGGGCGCGAACTTGGTCGAGCGCAAGCTTCGTTCCAAGCTGATGCGTCATCTTCTCAAGATGACTCCTCCATTTTTCGAAAAACACCGTACCGGTGATTTGATGGCACGCGCCACGAACGATCTGCGCTCGGTATCGCAAACGACGGGATTTGGCATGCTTACTTTGACAGACTCGACCGCATTTTTGGTCGTCGTGCTGTTCGCTATGTTCCTGCTCCAGTGGAAGCTGACACTGGCGGCCTTGCTGCCGCTTCCCTTCATTGCCGTGGCCATGAACGTGTTCGGCAAAAAGATTCATGAACGCTATACGGTTGCTCAGAATGCGTTCGGAGGTATGAACGATCAGGTACTCGAATCCGTCGGCGGCGTGCGGGTGCTCCGTGCGTATGTGCAGGAGAAATCCGATGAGGCGCGCTTCCGCGGCATTACCCAGGACGTATATGAAAAAAATATTGAAGTCGCCAAAGTCGACGCCTTGTTCGATCCGACAATTCGGCTGTGTATCGGCTTGAGCTACATGATCGGATTGGGTTACGGAGCTTATCTCATCATTCATAACGAGCTGTCGCTCGGAGAACTGCTCGCGTTCAATATGTATCTCGGGATGATGATATGGCCGATGTTCGCCATCGGTAATTTGATTAACGTCATGCAGCGCGGCAACGCCTCGCTCGACCGGGTCAATGAAGTGCTGTTCTATACTCCAGACGTTCAAGATGCTGCACAGACCAAAGATGTCGCCGTTCCGGAAATGCTCACCTGGAGCAATTACCGATTCCGGTATCCGGCTTCGACGGCAGACAACTTGGCTCATGTGTCATTGACTTTGCGTAAAGGACAGACGCTTGGCATCGTCGGCCGGACCGGCAGCGGGAAGTCCACCTTCGTCAAGCAACTGCTGCGCGAATATCCGATGGGCGACGGCGAGTTTCGGATTAACGGCGTTCCGGTCGAGCAGATTCCGATCGATCGCATTCATAGTTGGATCGGCTACGTGCCGCAGGAGCAGATATTATTCTCCAAAACAGTCAAGCAAAATATATTATACGGTTGCTCGGGCGGCAGCGATGACGATGTCATGAACGCCATCGACACCGCCTCCTTCACCCATGACATCCCGACTCTCTTAAACGGAGTGGAGACCCTTGTCGGCGAGAGAGGCGTCGCATTGTCCGGAGGCCAGAAGCAGCGTGTTTCGTTGGCGCGCGCCTTCATTAAAGAGCCGGAAATCTTGATACTCGATGATGCGCTCTCGGCGGTAGATGCCCGCACGGAAGCCAATATTATCGCCAACATCCGCGAGCAGCGCTCCGGCAAGACGACGCTTATTACGACGCACCGGCTGTCCGCCGTGGAGCATGCTGATAGGATTATCGTGCTCGATGACGGCAAAATCATTGAAGAAGGCACACATGAAGAGCTGTTGAAGCAAGACGGTTGGTATAAAGAACAATACGAACGTCAGCAGCTGGAATCCGGATTATAATTATAGGAGGACTTCGTATATGGAAGTGGAACAACAGACGACCGATCCGAAACATGTCGGCAAGCGCCTGTGGCAATATGCTTTGCAGTACAAAGCGAGCTTCATCATCGCTTTGCTCATGCTGATTTTAACCGTTGCTGCACAGCTCTCTGGTCCGTTTATTGCAAAAAATATAATTGATAAACATATACTGGGCATCGAAAAGCCTTACTATGAAACGTCTGCTGATGCGAAGGGCGCAATTGCTTATGAAGGACGCCACTTCAAGCGAGAGGATCGCTTTGCAGAAGTGGATTCGAAAGGCAAAGAGGTCCGTATTTTACAAGTTGGCAAGCAATTCATCTTCGTGGACGGCTCTGTCCCTGCTATTGCGGGAGAGCGTCGCTACGAAGGGGGTACATTAACGATTGGCACGGGAGCTGCCACATGGTCGTCCCCTGCAACGGCAATGACCTTGCAGCAGCTTTTAACGTTTTATCAGCCTGAAATTATCGGCATTATTCAAAATATGGCTTTATATGTCGGTCTCCTGCTCGTTAGCGTCATAATGAGCTTCGGCCAGATACTGGGGCTGCAGACGGCGGCGAACCGGGTCATCCGCAAGCTGCGGGGCGATGTATATGCGCACGTGCAGCGTCTGCCAATCCCGTATTTCGACAATTTACCTGCGGGCAAAGTCGTCTCCCGGGTAACGAATGACACGGAGGCAGTGAAGGATCTGTTCGTCTCGGTGCTGGAGAGCTTCACCTCAGGTATCATTACGATTACAGGTATTTATGTGGCACTGTT
This sequence comes from Paenibacillus sp. MER TA 81-3, assembly GCF_023713585.1. Lineage (NCBI taxonomy): Bacteria > Bacillati > Bacillota > Bacilli > Caryophanales > Paenibacillaceae > Paenibacillus > Paenibacillus sp. MER TA 81-3. The sequence continues at coordinate 129,035 of NZ_JAMAWB010000008.1, read as the reverse complement.
CATTCTGGATGTGAAGCTGGCATTGATTTGCACGTTCGTGCTGCCGATTATTATTATTTGGATTGTGCTCTACCGTAAATTTGCAACAAAATATAACAAAGTGATACGCTCGCGATTGAGCTCCATCAATGCAATGATTAACGAATCCATTCAAGGGATCCCGGTCATTCGCTCGTTCCGCCGTCAGAAAGAAACGATGGAGGAATTCGAAAATTGGAATGAAGAATATTTGGCGAATCAGAACAAGATGTTGAATTTGAACGCATTAACGTCTCATAATTTGGTTACCGTCTTGCGAAATATTTCTTTTGCGGTAGTGCTGTGGTATTTCGGAGGAGCGTCGCTGAGTGGTTCTGGGGTGATTACACTCGGTGTGCTGTATGCATTTTCAGACCTGTTGAATCGCTTGTTCCAACCGATTACAGGCATGGTCAACCAGTTGGCCAGCTTGGATTCATCACTCGTCTCGGCGGGCCGCGTATTCGAGTTGATGGATGAACCGGGCGAAGTGCTCTCCGAAGGCTCTATGCCTCGTTACCAAGGTCATGTCGAGTTCGATCAAGTTTCCTTCGCCTATAAAGAAGACTTTGTATTGAAACAAATTTCGTTCGAAGCAAAGCCGGGTCAGACGGTGGCGCTTGTCGGGCATACTGGATCAGGAAAAAGCTCGATTATGAACCTGCTATTCCGCTTCTATGATCCGCAAAAAGGCGAGGTCCGCATTGACGGCACACCGATAACGAGCGTGCCAAAGCAGTGGATACGCGAGCATATGGGCATTGTGCTGCAGGACCCGTATTTGTTCACCGGGACGATTGCGAGCAACGTCAGCTTGAATGACCCGCGAATTTCGCGTCAACAAGTAGAGGACGCATTGCGGGCTGTCGGGGCTGATCGTGTGCTGAAAGGGCTGCCTAACGGGTTCGACGAACCCGTCGTTGAGAAAGGAAGCACACTGTCTGCCGGACAGCGGCAGTTAATCTCGTTCGCACGGGCGCTCGCCTTTCAACCGGCCATTCTTATTCTGGATGAAGCAACGGCCAATATCGATACGGAGACGGAGTCTATCATTCAAGAGGCGCTAGACGTGCTGAAGCGCGGACGCACCACATTCATCATTGCTCACCGTCTGTCCACAATTCGCAGCGCCGACGTCATTCTCGTTCTACATCGGGGTGAAATCGCCGAACGCGGATCTCACGATGAGCTGATGGCGCTAAAAGGCCGTTATTACAAAATGTATCAATTGCAGCAAGGCGCGGGCAATACAGCTACAAATACGGATGTGTACGGTGTGCAGCACACCGCCGCGGCACAGTCTGCCGCCACCATCGTGCCCTCCCTGTAGGCGTTAGGGCGAACTGTTAAATTACATTTTAAAAAACGAAAAGGGGCTCAAGGTAAAGGGCCTTCCCATTATTTACGCATAAGCCGTATAAAAACGCAAAATGGTGGAGCAGAATAGAACCTGCCCCACCATTTTTTGTTTTAATGAACTGAGCTGTCCCTCAAGAGATTTAACTACTTTTGGGATAGCTCCTTTCTCCTTACCTACGCTGGTCGTGCTAGTGTAAAGAGCATTTGTTTTTTATAAAATGAATTTGGTTTTCCACGCGATTCATTTCCTGCTCGATCTCATCGGACATGCCGCCGATGGCTTTTGTGCGCAACGACTCGAGCTCTGCTATAAGCTGGGGCAGATCGTCGTTTACTTGCGCACAGTTATAATCACTTTCAATATTGTCGAGCATCGTAATCCCTCCAGCCTAAAGCCTGCTGCTATTTGCTTTTGTTTTTTCCTTTTGCGTTGTTGGCGTCCGAAGTGCGTGTCGTCGTGTTTTGTCTGGAATGCCCTTGCTGTTTGTGTGCCATTGTTATACACATCCTTTGTCATGGTTTAGTATGCTGCAATGAATGAATTCAAATGAATTCCCATCAACTAGCCTTCCTGCTTAGGAATGCGGTTGAGGCTTGGTGGTCGGGCGCCCGCTTTCTCAGGCTTAAGCGTGATGCTTTCTTCTTTTTGGCTTGATTTGTTCTGCTGTTGATGAATGCGTTCCGCTTTATTGTGCGGCATGCCGCTCACCTCCACCCTTATCCTTCCCACAGCACACTCTTTTATGACGAAGGACATGATGCAATTACTGCTTGTTGCTGTCGTTCGAGTTGACCTTGAATTGCGTCAGCATCGATTCCATATCCCGACTCAATGACAATAAGCTGTCAGCAGAGGCGGCAATCTGTTCCGTGAGCGCCGACTGTTCTTCCGTCGTAGCAGCGACGCGGGACGTATGATCGTGGGAGCTCTCGGCGACGCTGGACAACTGCTCGACGAGCAGCGAGACATCTTCGCAGGATTGCGCAATCTGCTTAGCGATCGTTCGATACTGCTCCACCTGCTCATTCGTCTGAGCAATGGCTGAGGATATGCTGCTGAAGGCGTTATCTGCCTCTTGGACCGCCGTCAGACCATGCATAACCGCATCCTGCTGCCGCAGCGCGGCTTGCTCGGTCATCATTTGCTTTGCATGAACTTCATGAATCAACTCCATAATAGTATGAAGTGAACGCTTCGAATGCTCTGCCAATTGGCGCACTTCCAACGCGACTACCTGGAAGCCCCGTCCGTGCTCACCGGCGCGAGCAGCTTCAATCGAGGTATTCAACGCGAGCAGCTCCGTCTGCTTGACACTATTTTGGATTAAGCTGGCGGCCCCGTTAATCTGGTTGACCACTTCAGACAAGCTTGAAAAAGCGTGGTGCGTCTCTTCGGATGCGGATTGGATGACATTCATCTGCTCGACCGCTCGTTCCACGACATTACGCCCAGTATTTGCCTGTGTTGAAGATTGCTGCATCCATAGCGCTACTTGATCAGATGATGCCGCGATCTGCTGAACGCCTGTTGCAATTTCACCCATCGCTGCTTTCGTCTCTTTCGCGTTATGCTGCTGCTCCAACGCTCCGTTCGTCACTTCCATCATCGCGCTTGCCGCTTCTTGCGCCGCGATGGCTGTTTCTTCCGCGCCGCGCTTCAGCTCTTGCGACGATATCGACACATTGTTCGCAGCTTGCTGTACGCTCTGCAGCAAATTCCCCAGTCGATCAATCATATGATTGAATACGGTTGACAGCCGCCCGATTTCGTCTTGCGTCTTCACATCCAGCTTCACCGTCAGATCGCCTTCCGCTGCTTGCTCACTAAGACGATGGATGACGTTAAGCGGCTTGAGTTGGCGGTAAATATACCAAGTGAGAATAAGCATGCCGACGAATCCCAACGCCAAACCGGTAATGAGCGCCTGCTTCAAGTAGTTCATGAACTCTTGCTTGACCGGTGTGTAGTCAAAATCAAGCACAAAGTAAGCAAGCGTCTTGCCGCGATCATCCTTGACCGGCGCAATCGCGCTAATCAGCGTATCATCACCGATAAGGAACTCGTCGGACAAGGCTTGTCCCTTCTTCATCATCTCTTTATATGCCTCTTCAATGGATGGCGGCATTTCGTAGGTCTTGTTCGCGGTCACCCCTTGCTGTTCAAGGCCGCTATTCGCTTGCAGAATACGAAATGCGGCACGTTCCGCCCCTTCTTGCTTCCCTTCAGGCACAATAAGGAAGGCGTTTACAATGTCATCCTTGGCAATGACATTAAGACGTCCGCGTATGAGCCTGAAGATCGAATCTTCCATCGGCGCATTGGCTTCTTTGCTCTGCAGCATGTCGGATGCTTGCCGGATCGCGCCCTTTACATCGGTTAATTCCATCTTCACGAACAATTCATGCTTTTGTTGTAAAAAGTCCAGGTATAACGCTTTTTCACGAGAATACTCCCGCATGATGAAAAAGCCGCTAATCGCCATCACAATGATGTACGAAACCAAAATAAGCTTCGGAATGATGCTGCGCTTAAACCAATCCATGAGCGTCCCCCTTTTCAATCTTGCTTACAATAAAGTAATCTTCATGGATTTTATCATATTTTTGGAAGCGCGTATGCATCTTTTTAGATCATTTATCCCCCCAATACGACACGATCATCGACGAATTGCTCTCCAAGCACCCGTTCGAACTCACGCAGCAGTTCCTCGACCGTCAGTGAGCCTTTGTCAGCTGCCGCAATATCTAGCACGATTCTGCCTTTATCCATCATTATCAGCCGGTTGCCGAACCGAATCGCCTGCTCCATATTGTGCGTCACCATTAATGTCGTTAGCGAGGACCTCCGGACGATTTCTTCCGTCAAACGTGTAATCAGTTCGGCACGAGCCGGATCAAGGGCCGCCGTATGCTCATCTAACAGCAAAATGCTAGGATTCGTAAATGTCGCCATCAGCAAGCTAAGCGCTTGGCGCTCCCCACCAGATAACAGGCCGACCTTCGCACTCAAGCGATCCTCAAGGCCCAGCCGCAGCTGGCCAGCTGTTCCTTGAACCACGTACGGCGATGACGGTTCACTCCTGGGCCTAGTCCACGCCTTCCTATGCGTGCTGCGGCGATAGCCAAGTTCTCCTCGATCGTCATCGCATGCGCCGTACCTGCCATTTTGAAATACTCTGCCAATCCAGCGGCTCCGCCGATGCTCGGGCATCGATGTCACATCGCGGTCATCGATGATTACATTCCCGATGTCGGGAAGGATTACACCAGATATAATATTCATCAACGTCGATTTGCCTGCCCCGTTGCTGCCGATAATCGTCACGAAATCACCTTGATTCAGATGCAAATGAATATGCGTCAGTGCCAACTTCTCGTCCGCTGTGTTCGGATTAAAAAATTTACTGACCTGTTCAATTTTCAACATTTTACTCACCGCCCTCTTTTGTATATTGAATAGCTCGCTGACGGCTTATGTTGCGCTGATTCACCGAGCGGCGAATCATAGGCAGCGTCAAGGCAACGATGACGATGACGGCTGTAAGCAGCTTCATATCAGTCGCGTTCATCTGCAAACGCAGCGCGATCGCGACGATAACACGATATAATACAGCGCCCAGAAGAACGGCAAATGTCGCCCGTGCGATGGTGCGATGTCCAAAGGGTGGCTTCGCCGATAATAACCGAAGCTAATCCGACTACGATCATGCCCACGCCTGATTGAATGTCGGCAAAGCCTTGTGACTGTGCGATCAAGGCGCCTGAGAAAGCAACAAGCGCATTGGAGAGACTGACCCCGAGTATAAGTGTACTGTCGGTATGAACGCCGAAGCTGCGTATCCTCCCATAACGATGAGCATCGTGTATCCTAGCGACAATGGGGTCAATACCGTATCCGTGTTCACTATCCCGATGTTGGCCTTCCCCATAATGCGCAAGTTGATGGAATAAAGGGCGATCATCATCAAAATACCAGACAAAAGCGCATTGATTTTACCTTTCGTATGGATAAGCCCCGTAATCATCCCCGCTATGCCCCCTCCTAAAAAGGCGAGCACTGTGCCGATTAACGGATGAATGTCCGATGTAATGCATAGCGCGGCAATCGCCGCCCCTGTCGTAAAGCTGCCGTCTACCGTCAAATCCGGAAAATCCAAAATTCGAAACGTTATATATACTCCAAGCGCCATAATGGCATATAACAAACCGAGTTCAACTGATTTTTGCATTGCCATCAAAAATCCACTCATCACTTGTTCCTCCTTAATAATCTTATAAAATAAAGAACGGCCTGCAATGATGCAGGTCGTATTATCCGTCTTCACCGGACAACGTGCCGTCACCTTGCCGACCGTTCTTGCCGACCATACATTTCGTTCCGCTCAGTACCTCGGCAGATGCGATATCGCTTTTATTCGAATAAGTTATCTGGCTTCACTTCTTGTTTCAGCGCATCCGACACTTCAAAGCCTTGCGCTGCCGCAGCCTTCAAGTTCAAGGCCAGATCAAGCGATTCAGGGAATTTGGCCGCGATATCCGACGCCTTCTTGCCATCCTTCAATATTTCTACTGCCATTTTGCCTGTCGTGTAACCAAGATCGAAATATTCAAAGCCATAGGATGCCACACCGCCGTTCTTGACCGAATCTTTCTCTGCCACAAACAGGCGGAATTTTGTTGTCATTCGCAACGCCAACCGCAGCGCTTAATGCGCTGACCACCGTATTGTCGGAAGGCACATAGATTGCCTGCACCTTGCCAACAAGCGATTCGGCAGCCTGCTTCACTTCAGAGCTGTTCGTGACCGGCGCTTTATGAACGGGTTAAGCCTAGCTTTGTCAGCGACTCCTCCGCTTGTGTCACGTTCACGATCGTGTTTTGCTCGCCTTCGTTGGCTAATATGCCGACCGCCGTTACGTCCTTCACATTGTTCTTGATAAACTCCATCAGCTTCGAAATCGCTTCCGGGTGCAGGTCAGTCGTTCCCGTCACGTTACCGCCCGGACTCTCCATACTCTTCACCAAGCCTGCCCCAATCGGGTCCGTTACAGCAGTAAACAGAACCGGGATATCCTGCGCTTGTCTCCCACGATATGGACTGAATTATAATCTGCACTAATGCGACGCATCGATAGTCAATTACCGTTTTTATGGTTTAATGTACAAAAGCATGAACCCAGTAACGTACCATTGACATAATTGTATATATTTATGCCGTCTCGTCAATATAAACGTTTGATATTTATGGTATTTTTTAGGTGGAAAATGGGTGTTTTATAGCTTTCTTGTTCCATATATAAACAAAGCCATCTTTCTTCACTGCTGTCGAAAGATGGCTTTGTTGGATGTATGTTTCACACGAATGTGAATTTTTCTTTATTGCGTTGTGTGATGAAGATGGCTGCCTCCCTGCTTCCTGCTCTCGATTTCAATGCGCAGCAGCTCTACGAAAGAAGGCTCTAACTCCATACGGAGCGCTTCTTGATAAGCTTCTAACAAAGATTCGTCTTTTAATAGCGCAAACATGATTGCTCTCTCTATACTCCTTTGTTCGTGCTGTCTCGATAATCACGCCGGCGAGCCACACCATCTGCATACGCGGCATCCACCACCGCGTCGCGAACCTTGGACACGACCTGCGTGTTAAAGACGCTCGGAATAATATATAGTTCACTTAATTCTTCAGGGGACACCACTTCCGCAATCGCATGGGCCGCCGCCAGCTTCATGCGCTCGGTCACTTTGGAGGCGCGGCAATCCAGCACGCCACGGAACAACCCTGGGAAGCAGAGCACATTGTTAATCTGATTCGGGTAATCCGAGCGGCCAGTCGCAATAATGCGGGCTATGCCTTCGATTTCCTCTGGATCGATTTCGGGTGTCGGGTTCGCCATCGCGAATATGATCGGATCCGACGCCATCGCAGATACGTCTTCCTTCTTCAACACACCTGGACCCGATACGCCGATGAACACGTCCGCCCCTTTAATGACATCAGACAGCATGCCGCGCTCACCATTCGGATTCGTCTTCGCCGCAAAACGGTTCCAAGCCTCGTTCGCGTACAATTCATCCCGATTAAGCGCTCCTTGCCGATCGACGCCGATAACGTTGACCGCTCCAGCGGACATTAGCATTTCCGTACATGCCATTCCAGCTGCGCCGATGCCGCACAATATGATCTTGCAATCTTCTATCCGCTTGCCGACGATGCGCAGCGAGTTCAAAATACCGGCAAGCAAGACGACAGCCGTACCGTGCTGATCGTCATGGAAGACCGGGATGTCGAGCAGCTCGTTCAGACGCTGTTCGATCTCGAAGCAGCGCGGTGCTGAAATATCCTCCAAATTGATGCCGCCGAAGGCTGGTGCGATCGCCTGAATCGTCCGGATAATCTCTTCCGTATCCTGCGTATCGAGACAGATCGGGAACGCGTCGACATTCGCGAATTGCTTGAACAGCATCGCCTTCCCTTCCATGACCGGCATCGCGGCCATCGCACCGATATCGCCCAGTCCGAGCACGGCCGTTCCGTCTGAGACGACGGCAACCGTATCCCGCTTAATCGTCAGCGTATAGGCACGAGAAGGATCCTCGTGAATTGCCATACAGACACGTGCTACACCTGGGGTATAGACACGCGACAAATCATCGCGGTTCCGGATCGGAACCTTTGGCTGCATTTCAATTTTGCCGCCCAAATGAAGCAGGAACGTCTGGTCCGATACGTTAACGATTTTGACGCCTTCCACTTGCTTCAAATGTTGGACGATGCGATCGCCTACGCTGCCGTCATATACGTTAACCGTAATGTCGCGAACTGTTGATGTCGCTGTGCCGCGAATGACGTCAATCGCAACAATGTCACCGCCGCCTTCACCGATAGCTGCTGCAACTTGTGCAAATGTGCACTGATTTTTATCAATTTCCATACGAATAATAATATTCGTGCTTGACCCTAACGACTTGGCCATTGTCGTCACTCTCCCTTGGCGTAAGATCCTTTATAAGCGTTCTAAGATGCCCGCCAACAATGCGGCTCTGCGCGGAAGTTCTGTAAGCCATATATATTCTGACGATGAATGTGCTCCGTCTCCGCGGACTCCAAGCCCGTCCAATGTCGGCGTTCCGCATGCTGCAATAAAATTCCCATCACTGACTCCGCCCGTGCTCGTTTCACCGAGATCAAGGTTCAATTGATCCCAGGCAGCCCCGCGGGCGATATTGAACAGTCGTTCGATTTGCTTCGTTCTTTCCATCGGCGGGCGATTCATATCCCCAGTCATTTGCATGCGAACTTCGGGATGAAAGGGCGTCAGATGGTTCATTCTCGCTGCAAAATGCCGAAAATCGTCCATCGTCTGCACGCGAACATCAATTTCCGCCGTCGCGCGATCTGCTATGACATTCGCACCGATGCCCCCGTTTACGACACCTACGTTGATATAAATGCCGCGGCTTGGTTCGGACCAAGTATGCAATCTAATAATCTGTCGCGCCATCTCCTCGACTGCGGACACGCCCGCCTCCGGGTTGACTCCGGCGTGGGCTGACCGTCCTTCCAAGGACAGCAGGAAGCGACCGCTGCCTTTGCGGGCGGTCTTTACCGCTCCATACGGTTCCATGGGAGGCTCCAGCACAAAGGCGGCCTCGCTCTTGCGCGCATAAGATTCGATCCATTGCCGGGAGGTGGGACTCCCAATTTCTTCATCACTATTAATTAATAACACAATTGATAGCTGTTGGGAAAGTTTATTTGTCGTTTGCAGCAATTTTAATGCAAATAATGCTTGAATAAGACCTGCCTTCATATCGTAGACGCCAGGACCGAAGGCGCGATCCCCATCAATTCGGAACGGCCTGAGCTTCGCCTCGCCAGCAGGCCATACCGTATCCGCATGGCCGACCAGCAGAACTTGCCTCGGACCATTGCCTACACGAACGGCCAACCGATCTCCGTATTGCCGGTTCGGAACGCGCTCTACCTGTGCTTGGAGAACTTCGCTGCAGCGTGCAGCATACCAACCGATCATCCGGTCCGTTAATGACTTGTCCGTGGACGGAGAATCCATGTTGACACTCTCCGCCAAGAGAGCGACCATGTCCGGCAACCAACGTTCGAGCTGCGATACAAAATTCATAGGTTCTCGACCTGCCTTAATGGGAATGCGAATTGGAACCGAATAAGCGGTCTAATCCATATACCCGTTCTAAGATGAAAATAAAAATAAGACTAAGTAAAATCATGATGGATGAAATCGAAGCGACAAGCGGAGTCAGCGACTCCTGCATATAGTTGAATATCGCCATCGGCAGCGTGGTCGTCGACGGCGAAACGAGAAAGAGCGATACCGTCACGTTATCGAATGAAGTTAAGAAGGCGAACACCATTCCGGAGAAGATCGCTGGCCGGATGACCGGGAGCGTAATGTCCCAGAAGGTGCGTATCGGGTGAGCGCCCAATATAGCAGCCGCTCGTTCCAATGTATAATCGAAGGAGCTGAGTCCAGTTAACACCAGCCGCACTACGTACGGCACCGAAATGAGTATATGAGATAAGAGAAGTCCTGTAAACGTTCCTGCGAGCCCGATCCGTGTAAAAAATAAGAGTGCTGAAATCCCGATAATGAGTGAAGGCACCGTTAGCGGCGACAGCAAGAGAGCGTTAATCGCACCGCTGCCAGGCGGCCTGTATTTGTGAAGCGCCAACGCAGCCAGCGTGCCGAAGAGCGTTGCAATGACAGCGGCCAGCACCGCTAGCTTCAAGCTGAGCCAGAAGGAATCGACGAATTCGGGACGATCGAATATTTTGATATACCATTGCAGTGAAAAGCCTTCCGGCGGAAATCTCAGCACACCTGTCGATGTGAACGAGGTGGGAACGATAATAAGCAGTGGTGAAATGACCATCAGCACGACAAAGAACGTAATTAGGCCAAGCGGCGTGAGGCGGAAACGTCCTGATTCCCTCATCATGATGAGAACACCTCCTTATATCGCTTCGTCTCGACCAGCTTCGTAAAGAGCGCAACCAACCCCAGTGTCGAACCGAGCAGTAAGAAAGCAAGCGCCGCTCCGAGCGACCAATCGTAAGCAGCCATCATCTTCTCATACGCGATGACAGGCATGACCTTCACAGAAGTGCCTCCCATAAGGGCCGGCGTCACGAACGCGCTCATTGCCAGACTGAATACGAGCGTCGTCCCCGCAAAGATGCCAGGCATGCTGAGCGGCAAGGTCACGCTGAAGAACATGCGCGCCTTGGATGCCCCGAGAATTCCGGCCGCCTTATATAATGAAGCATCTACCGCATACAGGCTCGTGGCCACCGCCAGCACCATGTAGACAATAAGGGAATCCGTTAACCCTATTACGACGCCGAGCTCATTGTAAAGCAAGCGCAACGGCTTATCGATAAGCCCAAGCTTCAATAATGTATTGTTAATAAAGCCGTTATCGCTCAAAATGACGACCCAGCCGAAGTTGCGTATGACAACACTGATTAAGTGCGGCGATAAAATAAGAAAAGTAATGAAACCGCGCATCTTGGGCGTTGCTCTCGCCATATACATCGCCACAGGGTAACCAAGAATAAGGCAAGCCAGCACCGTCCACAAGCTAAGCCTGACCGTGCGCCATAACACTTCAATATAATAGGGATCTTGAAAAAAGAGCTTATACTGAGCAGCCGTCCACGCTCCCGTTCCTCCGTCTTCACGAACGCTAATCATTAGCATGTATAGCATCGGCAGCACGAACACGCCTAAGATAATAATGAAGCTCGGGACGAGCAGCAGCAGCGCTGCCCACACTTTGTTGCGCGCAAGCTTGGACATCGCTTACTCCTCCTTCCACGGAAAGACACTGACGTCATGGGCATCCCATATGAGCTTGATGCGCTCCCCTTCGCCAAACCCCGCCTGACGGCGCAGCGTATGCGTACGAACGGTAACCGGAGCTCCCTCCACGTCAACGATAAGCTCGCCATAGGATCCGAGGAAAGAGATGAGGCGAACCGTGCCAAAGACTGTATTGTCTTCACCAAGGCCTGCCTTGGCATCGCGTTCCTCATGAGCTGCAGCCATTCGGATATGCTCGGGGCGGATATAAGCCGACACCCGCTCCCCTTCCTGGAACGAATACATATGTTGCTCCGCCTTCAATGTGATGCCGTTTGTCGTCACGAGCGCCCCCATGCCGTTTGACTGGGAGGTGACGACCGCCTCAAATCGATTCGATTTCCCAATAAACTCGTGCACAAATGCGGACGCTGGGGAATGGTATATGTCCTCTGGCGCACCAATTTGCTCCACCTTCCCGTGGTCCAAGACGACGATACGGTCGGATAAGTACATCGCTTCTTCCTGATCATGCGTGACGAAAATAGTCGTTACCCCAATCTCCTGCTGCAGCCGCTTCAGCTCCTCGCGCAATTCTTCCCGCAGCTTCGCATCCAAGTTGCTGAGTGGCTCGTCAAGCAAGAGCAACGACGGTTCTGTCACCAGCGCCCGGGCAATCGCAATACGCTGACGCTGTCCGCCGGATAGCTGCTTCGGATAACGATCGGCTACATGCGGCAGCTTCACCAGTTCGAGCACCTTGCGCACGCGTGCCTGCATATCACGCTTGGACGTCTTTCTCAGCTTCAGACCGTAAGCGACATTCTCTTCCACGGTCATATGCGGGAACAACGAATAGGTCTGGAACACCATGCCGAGATCGCGCTTGTTCGCAGGGACCCCATTCATCGATTTGCCTTTAATGCGCAGTTCCCCTCCATCCGGTTCCAGGAAGCCAGCGATCATATTTAATGTCGTCGTCTTCCCGCAGCCTGAAGGACCGAGGAATGTGACACACTCTCCCCGTTCCACCTGCAAGTTGAAATTGTCAACGACGGCCGTTCCTCCAAAGCGCTTGTGCACGCCCTGCAGTTCTACGTCATATTGTGTCATGAACATGCCTCCGCTCCGATAAGTATTCGCCATGAATGGTTGCTCAAAAAAGTCTCTATTTGAACACGAATTATTGTTTGCCGACCTGAGGTGCTACTTCTTTATTAAACGTATCTAGCCATTCCTTCATTTTTTGGCTGATGACTTCATAATCAAGTGCGACAATTTTGCTCTTGTCGAAATCAAGCAGCTTCCCCGTGTCCTCCGGCAATTTCACATCGACGGCCGTATTATAATACAGCTTGGTCGCGTACAGAATCTGGACATCCTCCGTCAACAGGAAATCAATGAACGCTTTTGCAGCCTCCGGATGCTTGGCGCCTTTCACCAAAGAGGCAACGTTCGGCACGATATTTGCCCCTTCCTGCGGAATAACGAATTCAAGCTCCACACCTTGATCCTTCTGCACAATGCTGCGCGCCATCGTCCATGCTGTATACACGGATGTATGATTTTGCAAATTTTGCTGCAGCTGGGCGGCCGTCTTCGCAAAGGTCGGCATATACCCGGCAATCGTTTTCAGCTTATCGAACCCTGCGGTCATGTCTTTCTCTGATCCGCCATTGGCATAAGCAAGCATAATGGTAGCGGATCGTCCGAAATTGCTGGACATTTCCGTCAGCGTAATATTTCCCTTCATCTCTGGACGAGCCAGGTCATTCCATGATTCAGGGACAGGCAGCCCTTTTTCCCGTACAAGCTTGGCATTATACGAAATACCCATTGGGGTAAAGTTGACGGTTACGCCGCTGTTCTCGTTCACCTTTAATGATTCGTCAACCTTGGACATATTCGGAATTTGGCTCGAGTCAAGTGTTTCCCACAACCCTTTTGCGCGTCCCGCCTCTTGTTCACCGCCCTCGATGACGGTGACGTCTATTTGTGGCGAGCCTTGCTGGGCAGTGACTTTCGCTACAATATCAGTCGACACGCCCGACACATATGACAGCTTGACCTCTGGGTATTTGTCATTGAACTTCTTAAAAATTTCATCCTTCATCAAGGCTTCGACCGTCGCGCCGTTTCCGGCAACAATCAGTTCGCCTGCAAGCGCAGTTGAATTGGAATCGCTTCCATTACTCTGGGTTGAAACCGATTCTCCGCAAGCTGCCAACAAAGTTCCTGCTAACGTCAAAGCCAATATCAACGAAGCCCAGCGACGTACCTTCATTATTTCCCTCCCTAATTCGTTCACATATAGTGAACACTGTTTATGAATAGTGAATATTGGTTTGATTTTAGCACAGCGATTTGGTATGTTCAATACAGATACCATGAATTTTGTCACATTTTAATCACTTATCAGGAAAAATATTGAACACATTCGTGAATTTTCGATGTCTTACGGAAAACATATTTGCAAATATCGTTTTATTTGCATATTGGTGCGTGTTCGAAAAGGAACCTTTTTGAACAAACTCTATTGAGATGCAGGGTAGGGAGAGAGAGGGTATGGAACACTATCTGACTTCCGTACAGAAATGCTGTACGCTGCTTAAAGTATTTATTAACGGCAACAAAGAATGGGGCGTCACCGACCTAAGCAAGGAGCTGCAGTGGTCCAAAGGGGCCGTGCATAAAATGCTGTCGACGCTTGAAAGCGAAGGATTCATCAAGCAGAATCCGCGAACGAAGCTGTACTCGCTCGGATATACCCTTCTGGAGCTGGGCAACAAAGTAAAGCATGATGATGATTGGGTCAGCTTCTCAAGGTCTTATTTGCAGCAGTTGGCTGAATTGACGAAAGAATCCGTCTGTCTTTGCATTCGTGACCATCGTGATGCCATCTATGTGGACAAGCTGGATTCTCCCTTACCTATCCGCTTCATCATCGATGCATACCGCCGCTTCCCGCTGTACGCGACAAGCGCATCGCGCGTTATTCTCGCCTTCAGTCCGGAGGAAATGTGGGATGCTGCACTCGAAGAGCCAATTACCGCGTTTACGGAACAATCGCTCACCGATCTTAGCGAAATACGAAGTCGTCTCGAACTCATTCGCAGCCGCGGCTATGAGATTAGCTCCAACATGCGCAATGTCGGTGTTACGGGTATCGCTGCCCCGATCTATCAAGCCGATGGCAGTGTAAATGCCTCCATCAGTCTCATCGGACCAAGTGACCGAATGGAACCGAATGTAGACCGCTGGCTCAGCGCGCTACTGCAAATGACGAAGGAAATGTCCCGCTTAGTTGGTTATAAATAACGCCTGCTAGGCAATCTTTCTTGTCAGAACCCTTCTACAAATGCAACAAGCCAAAGCCCGAACCATCCGGTTCAAGCTTTGGCTTCCTTTGTGCTGCGTCTATTTATTTGCGCTCAAGCATAATCCAACTGGCATACTCCGTCTCTTCGAACTTAATCGTAAAGTTGAGCATGTCGCCGAGCGAACGAAGTGGAGCGAAAATCATCCCGTCCTTCAGTTCCGGCGCAACCGGCAGCGTCATTGCCTGCCCGCCGGCTGTCGCTTCCTTGCTGCCCAGCTTCATTTCAATGCGGTTGCCTGTAATATCATCAATGATAGCGATTTGCTTCGTGCTGCTGTCATATTTCAAATCTGCATCGAATTGCTGCGCCACTTCACTAAGAGGTGCCATCATGCTGCCGTTTTTGTTGTAAGGAAGCGGATCGTCAGAGAACCAATCGTCGTATTCGCTGCTCTTCATAGGAAGCATTGCGATTTTGCTCGTAATGCCCATTCCCTTCAACCAGCTATATACAACCGATTTGGAATCGAAATGATTCAGCCACTTTCCTGGCGTCATGTTCGGATCGTCCATCTTCACAGCATTCGCCGTATCGATAACATCCGCCTTCACGTTGCCATTGATGTTGCTCAATTCCGATGTGATCGAATATGTAATGCCTTTTAACGGGATTTCTTGGCCTGCAGGCAGTGCCACATTCAACTGTATGGAAGATTTGCGAACATTAGACTGTCCGTCTACATAATAGTCCAGCGTCAGCTTCGTATTCGGTCCTAACACCGTTGCCAGCTCTGGCGTTTCTTTTACGAGCTTGGCATAAGCGGCATCGAGTTCTTCTACCCATTTCGGAGCATTTTCTATGACCCACTTGTACGCCGTCAAGCCGAGTACTTCACCGTCTTTCAAGAAATCCAGCTGACCGGATTCATCCCCGAGAGACATTCCCATGCCTGCCGTGATGATTGGCGCATACAATTTGCCCATCTCTTGGAACCATGCCTTCAATCCCGCTTCATCCTTCAAGAGTGATTGCAACGTTTCTTTCACCCAAGGAATCAGTTCCTCCCCGGTAAATTCCATGTGCAGCTTCTTGAGCGACAAGGATTCGCCTGCAACTTGCTCGTTCACCGACGATACGTCCGTTTGCTTCGGATTCGGAGCATGCTTGACTAACAAATCCACCGTCGATTTCATGAAGGATTGCGCTTGCTTCGTCACTTCATCCGTCGGCAGCATGCCGATACCTGCAACCAAACCAGAATCGCTAATAATAAGTGGTGATTTCGCTCCTTCCACCCATAATGCCATAGCAGTATCCTGCTTGCCTAATTTGAACGGCACTTCCTGGCCCGCCAGCTTCAGCTTGCCCTCCATTGAAACATGTGTGATGTCTTGTGTCTTCGCATCAATGGTAATCTGCGCATCATTCAACCATTGAATGATCCGCTTGTCTTCATCGCTCAATTTCGCATTGTCAGCGAGATCAAGCTTTAATGAAACGGTACTCTTGGATTCAGCCGATTTGACGTCAAGCTGCTGCTTCAGTACCTTCGCAACATCAAGCCCGCCGATCGATTGACAACCCGTCAGCACGACGAGCATGGCAACTAGTCCGAGTGCCAGCCACTTCCGAATACGCATAATATCTCTCCCTTCATTGGTGAGCAATGATTCCCACGGATTCATTATGACCGTCCTTCCATCCGCTTGTAAAGACCCTTTCGTATCAATTCCGGCAATTGAATAAGAAAATCTCTATCGGGGCCTTCCGAAGAGAACTTAAACATATCTCAGTGGTAAAAACATACCCTCTCCTCCCGGTATTTTCTTCGCATTAAAGCCGATTCAACGTTATCCGGATGGAGAGGGTGCTGCAATATTGCAAACTTATTGGGCTGCCGATCTGAGGCGTATATAGTCGTCTGCATCTTGGCATGCGGTGAGACGCCAATATTCTGTATGGCTCGCCGTCTGTTCCGGCTGGATCGTGACCAACGGCCCCAATGTTTCCAGCTCCAGCATGTGAGCGTTCGTATATAGCTCGAACGAGCTGCCGAAATCCGGGTAATGGACGTCCTGCTGCGGCTCGTAACGCTTTTCAAACGCAACGCCGCTTCGGATATACGCCGCCCAGCCTTCCTCATTGTGCATCCCGAATTTAAAAGCCTGTTGGAATTCGGAGGATTGACGAACCGTTATCAACTCCTCGCCCCAAGTGACGCGCTCGTCGTTCATCTTCGCATACGGCCACAACGAGATCGAACGGTTCGGCAAGAAGCCGGTTTCACGTTTCGTCTGCGGAGCGACCGCAATGCCTCCCGGCGCCATGACCGATATCGCCCAAGGCGCAAGCTCGATTGGCCATGGCCCTTTGTTCGTGATGACGTGGCAAATTGTAATCTCTTCATCAGATAGAAGAAGTTCAATTTCTTTGCTGATATGGGTCCACGGCTCGACCGGTGAGATGAATTTGACTCCCGATTCGGTCAATACATACTCAATAGGCTTATCGTCTGGCGAATAGGTGCGTGGATATGCTTCCGGGCTTGCCCAGAGACGGTGCCCGCCACGCAGCAGCCAGCCATCGCTGCCCATTGCATGAAATTCAGGTCCCTCCTGACGGACGCTGCCTTCGATATCCTCAAAAAAGACATTTTCACCATCCGCTAAGCTTAGATGCATAATTCGAATGCCGTAGGTAAGCGGCACAATCATACAATAAGTTCCGTTCTCGAGCTTCAGACTTTCTCCAAAACGTTCATGCTGTATCCTATTGACACTTATGTGATTCAATCATTTCGCCTCCCAATAATTCAACTCTGAAATCCAGCTCTGGATACAAAACGCTGGAACGCTTCCTGCCCATGCCCGTCCTGCTTGAACACACCTGCATTCCCCAAAATTTCAACGAATTTCGTTCCAATTTCATTGCGGATGATGTCTATCGCTTCTGCTTGTGAATTCGTCGTGCCCGCATTCTCCAGCATCGCCTCAATCCAAGCGGCGTGCGGATATAGAGCGTCCTTCTCATCCAATTGGAGCCGCAGCGTCTGCCAATCATCCTGACCTGTCAGCAAAGATGCCATTCGTTCGGTTTCCTGCTTCAGACGGCCCGGGAGTATTGCCAGCCCCATCACTTCGATCAGACCGATATTTTCTTTCTTGATGTGGTGGAGGTGGCGGTGCGGATGGAAGATGCCTTCCGGATGCTGCTCGTTGGTACGGTTGTTCCGCAGCACGAGATCCATCTCATACTGCGCCCCGTGGCGCCGCACGATCGGCGTCACCGTATTATGCCTTACGTCTCCGTCAGATCCGGATGTCGAAGCAAGCAGCTCTACACTAGGATCGCTGTAGCACTTCCACTGCTCGTACACCTCATCTGCACACTGCAGCAGCATCTCCTTATTATCGGATCGCAGACGCAACACCGACATCGGCCACTGCACGATGCCTGCCGTCACCCCCGGATAGGCAGAATGCGTAAATTCCGCGTCCATCGGCGCTCTCTCAATCGGAAACGTGTGTCTGCCTGCCTGAAAGTGGTCGTGACTCAGAATGGAGCCGCCTACAATCGGCAGGTCCGCATTCGATCCGATGAAGTAATGAGGAAATTGCTCCGTGAACGCCAGCAGACGGCTGAAGGTGCTGCGAGTCAACGTCATCGGAACATGTTCCTTGCGGAATATGATGCTGTGCTCGTTGTAATATACATACGGCGAGTATTGGAAGAACCACGGTTCCTCATTCAATTGCAGCGGTATGACGCGCAAATTTTGACGAGCCGGATGATTGAGCCGGCCCGCATATCCGACATTATCGGCACAGAGCAGACACTTCGGATAGTCCGATACGGACGCCTGCCCTGCCTGCGCGATCTCCTTCGGACTTTTCTCCGGCTTGGACAGATTGATTGTCATTTCCATAGCGCCGAATTCGCTGTGATGAAGCCAGTATTCATTTTTCCGGACGCGGTCCACCCGAATGTAATTGCAGTTCTTGCTTAACTCGTAAAAGTCATCGGTCGCCCGCTCAATTCCGCTCTCCACACGCAGCAGCTCAAAGCGCGCGTTCGTTTCCGATGGACGCGGCATTAGCAGTCCCATAATCTTCGCATCAAGCAAGTCGCGCCGGGTTGCCGTATTGTCCGGTATGATCCCGATGCCATAAGCATAATCGAGCAGGTCTTCAAGCATCGCTTGGGGCTCATCTGAAATATCGCTCCATGTGTCGCTTTCGTATCCTGCGCAAGGTTCGGCAATATGGAACAGATCGAGCAATTGATTGCGGACATATGGCAGATCGGATGTGGCAATCATATCTTTGTGCAGCGCGTAGCGAATCAACCTTTCGATTTGCAAGGCAACACGCTCGGTTAAGGCTGACTCTTGCATCGTCCTTCCCTCCTTATTCCACGTATCCGTTCGGATGCGCTTGATGCCAGCGCCATGCGCTCTGAATAATAATCTCCATGTTCTCCCGCTTCGGCTTCCAGCCCAAAATCGACTTCGCTTTGTCGGCGGAGGCGATGAGCACGGCAGGGTCACCGGCACGACGCTCGCGAATGACCGTCGGAATCGACAGTCCCGTCACGCGTTCAGCCGTGTGAATGACATCCAAGACAGAGCAACCATTGCCGCTGCCCAAATTGAACACGTCGCTCTCACCATCCTGCCGCAAGTAGTCCACTGCCAACAAGTGGGCATCCGCCAAATCGCTTACGTGAATGTAATCCCGTATGCAAGTGCCGTCCTCTGTCGGGTAATCGTTGCCGAAGACAGCAATTTCGTCTCGCTTGCCAAGCGCAGTCTGCAATACGATCGGCACCAGGTGCGTCTCTGGACAGTGGTCTTCGCCGATAAGCCCGCTCTCGTGTGCTCCCGCCGCATTAAAGTATCTAAGCGCCACGTACTTCAAGCTGTGCGTCTCGTTGAACCAACGCATCATCCGCTCCATCGTCAGCTTCGTCTCGCCGTATACGTTCGTCGGGTTCGTCTTGGCCGTCTCTTCAATCGGCGTCCGCTCCGGTTCGCCGTACGTCGCTGCTGTCGAAGAGAAGACGATGCGCTTCACGCCGAATTGCTGCATCACTTGCAGCAGCATGAGCGTGCCATGTACATTATTGTCATAATATTTGGCTGGGTTCTGCATGCTTTCTCCTACTAGAGAATAAGCAGCAAAGTGTATGACCGCATCGATGTCATGCTGCCCGAAGACGCCTTCCAGGAAGGCTTTATCGCGGATATCTCCGACATGAAGCGCACCACCCAGCACCGATGACCGATGCCCGGTCTCTAATGAATCAACAATAACAACCTCTTCCCCACGCGCAAGCAATTCCGCTACCGTGTGGGATCCGATATAGCCTGCACCGCCTGTTACTAATACAGCCATCGATTATGCCTCCCCCTTCACTGCAGTTATCTGTTCTGTTATCTCATGTACGCCGTCACCGACGTTGCATACATAGAACTCTGCTCTCAATCCGGTGCGCTGCTCATATGCTTCACCGACCTGCGCGATAAAGCGTTCGACCGCCGCTTCGCTCACGAGGGATACGGTGCAGCCGCCGAAGCCGGCGCCTGTCATGCGCGAGCCAAGCGTCCCTTCCACCTGCAGCGCCTCCTCCACCATCACGTCAAGCTCGGCACAGCTGACCTCATACAGGTCTCGCAACGATTCATGCGAAGCAATCATCAGCTCGCCGAAGCGTTCCAGCTTGTTCGCTTTGAGAGCCTCCACCGACTGCAGCACACGGTCGTTCTCCGCGATGACATGTTCCGCCCGTCTGCGTACGGTCTCGTCGACAATCGCTTGCTTATTCACTTGATACTGCTCTGCACTAAGCTGTGCCAGCAATTCAAGATCAGGGAACACGCTCTGTAACGCCTGAACCGCTTGATCGCACTGTGAACGGCGCTCGTTATACTTGGAATCGACCAGTCCACGGCGCTTGTTCGTATTGCCAATAACCAACTTATAACCGTCCGTACGGAACGGCACATGCGTAAATTCCAGCGTATCGCACATGAGCAGAATGGCGTGGCCTTCTTTGCCATTCGCTACGGCGAACTGGTCCATAATACCGCAATTGACGCCAACGAATCGATTCTCTGCCCGTTGGGACAATACGGCGATATCCGTACGGTCAATCCCATTCCCTTCCAGGATCAACAAGGCATAAGCGGTCACGACCTCCAATGAAGCAGACGATGACAGTCCTGCTCCGTTCGGAATTTCCCCGTGGAACAGCAAGTCATACCCGTTCGTTATGCCACGTCCGGACTCTTCCAGCTCGACCATGACACCGATCGGGTAATCCGTCCACTCTCTGCTCTTCGCATGTTTGATATCCGTTATATTTACATTACGTTGAAAATCGAAATTGGTCGTGACCAAGCGAATCATGTCGTCATCACGCGGACGAACCAGCAATGTCGTCCCGAACTCCAAAGCAGCCGGAAGGACGAAGCCTCCGTTATAATCGATATGTTCACCTATCAGATTCACCCGACCTGGAGCATGGAAAAAACGAACCGGCAATTGACTTGTCCCAAATTCCTGTTCGAATCGTGAGAGCAATGCGTTTGCTTCCATCACAATTTACCTCCTAATAAGTTCATGTTCAAAAAGGCCCTTTTCAGCACCGAGAAGTACAGGATTTCGTAAGAAAACTACATCGGAAGCATCCCTCGAAGAAGGAGGAGCGCAGTTATAAGTTTGCGCAAGCAAACTCGCTTCGGAAGCATCCACTGGCAAGACTGCATGAGCACCTGATAGGTTTCCGTAATTGCACTTCATACATTTATCATACTGAAATACGTGGGAGTCTGTAATATAGCGATGTGCACATCATATAGACAAATGTGACCTCGGTTCAATTCCATGATACAATAGACATCGATAGAACGGTTAGCGTAAGGGGGAGAGCATGACACACTCCATAGAAGACCTGAACAGGCCGAATGCTGCCGATGAACCGGCACAGACTGCATGGCAAAAGGAAGAAACTTATTCCGTAGCCTCCAATCCGATGTTGATCGAACGGGAAGGGATTCATGTCCTGTTCTCCGGCGAGAGTCAGACTCATCCGTCCCACAGACTCGGTCCCAAGCTGTATGACTACTTTTTGCTGCATCATATTATGGATGGTCACGGTACATTTATAACCGAGACGAAGTCCTACCCGCTCGGCCCCGGGGACGCCTTTCTCATCGCGCCCAATGAACTGGTCAGTTACGCGTCCGATGCCCGTTCCCCATGGGAATACCGCTGGATCGCCTTCAAGGGAGAACGCGCCGCGTCCCTTGTGCGCGCTGCCGGCTTTACGCCACAGCGACCGGTCGTCAGCGCAGGCTTGCAATGTGAAGCTCCGCAATGGATGGACCGCATTCGGCATGCTTATCAGCAGCGCGACATGTCTGCCGATTTAATCGCGCACGGCTGTCTCCATCTCATTATGGCGGACTATGCGGATCATCAGCGCAGTGTTGGTGACGATGTTCGTCTTAGACCAGAATCCGAAATTCAGCAGACGGTGCGACAAATGATTCAAATGATGTCAACGCAATATGCACATCCGCTTTCCATCGAGCAAATCGCGGACAGCTTAGGTTATAGCCGTGCCTATTTGTCTCGCATCTTTAAACGCGTCACTGAGATGACACCAGTCACCTTTCTCTTGAAGCTGCGCATCGACAAAGGAAGGCAGCTGCTGCGAGAACGTCCGAATCTGACCATAGAGCAAATCGCCGCCTCTGTCGGCATACCTGACGCACTTTATTTCTCACGGCAATTCCGGCGTTTCTATGGACAGTCGCCCACCATATACAGAAACAGCACATTGGAACTAAATCAACCCGGCAAACGCAACAAATAGGAACAGGCATTTTAGAGGATATTGGTCATGCTTATTATACACCCTGTACAATTCATTCGTAGGAGTGAGCAAGTCGCCACGATATCCGAATTATCGCGCCGCGGAGTTGAGAAGCTGTCGTCCATGCTGAAAAAGAAAACTGAACAAGCACAAGCCGCCTGCAGCGCTAATCGGCCACAGGCGGCTTTATTGATCTTATGAACCTGTCATGATAAGCCTCTTAAATGTGCTGCCATCGGAACATAGCGCTCCTCGAATGCTTGACGGTAACGCTCATGGCGCACCGCATCCGGCGCATATTCCACGACACCGCGGCTCTGCATCGCCACCCGAACCTCTTCGGCATTGCCGTAATATCCAGCGCCAAGCGCAGCCGCACAAGCCGCCCCCAGCATCGTCGCTTCTTCAATCGGCGGCACGACGAGCGTAATGTTGGAAATGTCCGCCTTCATCTGCAGCCATGCCGGCAGTCTCGTACCGCCTCCAACCGCCCGCATGAAGCGAATGGCATGCTCCGAGTTCCGTTCGGCGCTCTGCCGGATCATTTCAAGCTGATAGGCCGTCCCTTCAAAGACGGCGCGCAGCAATTCCTTCTTGCCATGGGATTGCGCAAGCCCGATCAATGCCGCCCGTGTGCGTGAATTCGGGAACGGCGCGCCGCTGCCCGATAAGTACGGGAAGAACATCGCTTCGCCCGGCCCATCATTCACCTCAACCATCAGTTCTTTAATCTGCTCGTAGGATAAGGCCTCATCTGCCAACTGCCGTCGAATCCATTCCACGGCACCGCCGGAGGAAGCGTTGCCTCCCATCCAGAAATGGTACCCTGGGACGACATGAAAGCCATAGGATAATCCCGTTTCAAATTCAGCTTGGCCCAATGCCCTCTTCTCGATTGTCCCGACGAGCGTCTCCGCCGTCCCCATCGACACGTATACATCACCGGGATCGACGGCGCCGACAGCCAGTGCGGCACATACATGATCGTGCCCGCCGATAGCTACCGCCGCCCCTTCCGGCAGATGCAGCGCCGCGGCCGTGGCCGCAGTGACGGAGCCAAGCGGAACACCGCTCTGACGAACTTCCGGAAATACGTCCTCGTTCAAGCCGAAGTGGCGAATCCACTCCTTATCCCACGCCTGATTCGGGATGCTGTAAGCATATGTGCGCGTCGCGAGGGTCGGGTCGCACGCCATCACGCCCGTCAAGCGGTAAGCAATATAACCGGATACGGACAGCCACACGGCATCGTCGAACATGTCCGGATCACGTTCCTTCAGCCAGAGCAGCTTGGCTAAGCCATGCTTGAAGGATAAATGCAGCCCTGTCCGTTGGAACAGTTCTAGTGGTGTCCCTTCACGGCGAATCCGCTCGGCCTGCGGGGCCGAGCATGTCTCGAACCAAGGCAGAAATAGAGATTGCACGGCTCCGGTGCTGCGATTCACGAGCAATCCGCTCTCCGCCATGCTTGTAATGCCGATATAGGCGACAGGCTCTGTCCCGTAAGCTGCCATCAGCTCCCGAATCATCGTGGCCACGTCATTCCACAGCGCTTCCGGATCATACGTGACAAAGCCTTCATTCGAATCAACCGTTTCCGTCGGACGGCTCACTTGACCAATCAGTTGTCCGGTCTTGTCAAACAGACCGACTTTGCGATTCGTCGTACCCAAGTCAATCCCCATCATCCGCATGCTCTTATTCCCCTTTTCCTCGTAGCTGCTTATAAGCTGCATCGAACAGCGCACCCATCGGTTCGCGATAGACTGCATCCGCATATGCGTCCACGCTCGTTGCCGACCGGTTCATCAAGATGAGCTTCGCCTTGGCCGCCAGCCTGATAAAGCTGGCGGCCGGCTGCACCGTGAGCGAAGTCCCGCCCACGATGAGCAAATCCGCTTCACGAATTCGCGCGACGGCATGCGCGATTACGTCATCATGCAGCTGCTCTTCGTACAGCACGACATCCGGCTTCAGCATGCCCCCGCACTCGGAGCACGCCGGAATTGCGCTCTCGCTATGCAGCACGCTGTCCAGTCCGTATTTCGCCCGGCAACTCGTACATTCGTTGCGATGGATGGAGCCATGCAGCTCCCACACCTCTTCGCTGCCTGCCGCTTGGTGCAAGCCGTCGATGTTCTGCGTGACCACGGCCTTGACGATGCCGTCTTGCTCCAGCTGAGCCAGAACACGGTGGGCCGCATTTGGCTTGGCCGCTGAATGAATCATTTTCGCTCGATAAAAACGATAAAACGTGTCCGGATCGTGTTCAAAAAAGGACCGGCTTAATATGACCTCCGGCGGGTGGCGGAATGTCTCATCATCCGCAAAAATACCGTCACTGGAGCGAAAGTCGGGAATTCCGCTCTCCGTCGAAGTGCCGGCGCCGCCGAAGAAGACGACGGAACGGCTGCGGCTTAGCCAGTCTGCCAGCTGATTCGCATGGGCTTGTAGTGTTGAATCGGAATGTCCGGTTGGCATCATGTTCGCTTTCCTCCCTTTTCTACATCGATTGCTATGTAATTAAGTATAGCGCAGGGTGACCTAATGAGAAAACCTCTGTCGAGGCCCCTTGATTCAGAAAAACGAAACCCTATCAAGTCACCAGTCGGAAAAGTCAATTGCTCTCCACTACCGGAATCATATCAGACTTTCTTTTCATTTACAGGAATTTTTGAGAATGTGTTCCAAAAAAAGAATATGAGCCACCCGTATCTTATCCCTTATAAGCCATTTCCTTCAGTTTCTAGGCTGTTCCTTGCTTAGTCTGAATCATGGGGAGAGTGAACAAAAGAGTACTTTGACGACTCTTGCCTTGCTCACAAAAAAAACCTGCGCAGCATCATTCAGGAAATGAAGATGCCTCACAGGTTGCCTTGTTCCTTATAAATCCGGATGCTCGTGCTTCGCTTTCAACGCGCTCCACCGGCGTTCCACTTCATGCTCGAATCGATGAAGGGTGTCCGCATTTTCCGGCTTCGCCATATGTCGCGTCTTGCCCATCATATTAAGCCAATCCAAGAGCGGGATTTTCTTGTTCTTCTCTTCCGGATTGTACGTAATGTTCGTTATACCGCGCTCCACCTCATAGAGCGGGAAGAAGCAGGATTCTACGGCCGCATTTACGATTTGCGTGCCCATCTTATCCTCGGACAGCCAGTTCAGCGGACAAGTGATGAGTATTTTGCCGTACACCAGCCCTTCGTTCTGGGCATACCACTGCGCCTTCGCTGCCTTCTTGAGCAAATCCTGGGGATAAGCCTCGCTGCCCGTAAATACGTAAGGAATATTCGTCGCAGCCATAATCTGCGCCGTATCCTTATGATGGAACATCTTGCCCGCCTGTACGCTGCCTACGTTGGAAGTCGAGGTGCGGTGCCCCAGCGGTGTCGAATAGGACAATTGGGCACCGGTATTCATATACCCTTCGTTGTCATATTCCAAAATAATCATTTTATGATTGCGCAGAGCGGCTCCAATGGCCGGACCCATGCCGATATCCATGCCGCCGTCGCCCGTTATCATGACGAACGTGAAATCATCCGGCAAATTCAATGCGTCAAGCTCGCCTCTCCGTTTGCGCTCCCAGAACATTTCGACGACGCCGGACAAGGTTGCCGCCCCGTTCTGGAACAGGTTGTGAATATAAGTTGCTTTATGAGCGGAATACGGATAGCCCGTCGTCACCACCATCGCGCAGCCCGTATGGAAGAGGGCCACGATATCCCCTTCAATCCCTTTGAAGAACAGCTCCAAGCCCGAGAAAATGCCGCAGCCCGGACATGCGCCATGACCCGGGGCGATGCGCTTCGGCTTCTTCGTCAATTGGCGTAAGGGCGGAATGCGGACATTCAGCTTGCCTGTCTCTTCATCCTGCTTGACCGTAATGAGCCCGGTCTTCAAATCCTCATATTTCATCGGCTCCAGCACCCGCTGAGGCGTTGTTGCCGCATCGCCTGGCGTGTGGCCGTAATAATCGAACGGCTTCTCCACGTGTCCCTTCTGCACAGCCTCCAAGGCGCATTCGAACAAGGCGTGACCGTCCTCGGAATAGAAATCTTTACCGCCCAAGCCGTAAATTCGGTTAATAATCATCGTGTCGCGGTTGCCGTGTGTCAAGAGCGCCGCCTTCACTTCATTCACCATATTACCGCCGTGTCCGCCATAGGAATCCGCACGGTCGCCGACCGTAACGGCTTTCACATGCGCCAACGCCTCGGCGATCTCCTTCGCCGGAAATGGACGGATGATGTTCGGCGATATAGCCCCTGCCTTAATTCCCATTGCCCGCAGTTGATCGACAACGTCCTTGATAATCTCTCCCGCCGAATTCAACAAAAATACGGCGACCTCTGCATCTTCCATCAGGTACAGATCAAGAATCGGATAATCGCGTCCGGTCAGTTCGGCATACTCTTGGCGGATGCGGTCGAACACCTCGCCGGCTTTATACATGGCCATGGACTGCTGATAACAGTTGTTAATGTAATCCGGCTCATTCATGTAAGGCCCGACCGTAATCGGATTGTGCCGATCAAGCGTGTCGGCGAAGCCGCGCACCGGCTGCTCTCCGATGAACTGGTGAACGTCTTCCCGGTGAGCGAACGTCTGCACGCGGCGCTTCTGGTGCGATGTAAAATAGCCGTCGAACGCGACGAGCACTGGAAGACGGACCTCCGCATCCTCTGCCAGCTTAATTGCCATAATGTTCATGTCATATACCGCCTGCGGATCACGACAGAGCAAGATTGGCCAACCCGTATTAAGCGCAAAATACAAATCCGAATGATCACCGTGAATGTTGAGCGGTCCTGAGACTGAACGGCATACCAAGTTCATGACCATCGGGAAGCGAGTGCCCGATTGCACCGGCATCTGCTCGAGCATGTACATATATCCGTTTGCGCTCGTCGCATTGAATACGCGTCCGCCTGCCGTGGATGCGCCGTAGCAAATTCCTGCCGAACCATGCTCTCCATCCGCTGGAATGAGCTTGACATCGTGCTGTCCGTTCGCTTTCATCAAGTCGAGAAATTGCGCAACTTCCGTCGACGGCGATATCGGATAGTAGCCCATAATATGATAATTAATTTGGTGGGCGGCGTAAGCGGCCATTTCGTTCCCCGATTCGTACACCATGCGCTGCTCTACTGTCCCGCTCTTCATTTCCTTTTCATACTCAATTGCCACAGGTCCTCATCCTCCTTAACCTCACTCTATTTACTGGCGCGCGGCTAAATCGAACAGATGCGGAACGCGATGCTCATCCGCATATCCGTCCTCTTCCCTCTCGCTGGACAACGCGTCCGTCGGACAAGCATAGACGCACTTCAAGCAGCCTTTGCAGTATTGGTAATCAATGCCTTGCAGGAACATCTGCGGCCGTCCCTTCTTATCGGGCTTCTCTTCCCATACGAAGCAATAATCAGGACAGACATTGTCGCACGCAGCGCAGTGGATACACTTGTCTGATAAGAAATGAGGCATCATTCCCGCACGCGAGATGCTCAAATCTTTGAGGATTGAATTACCCGGGTTCACGACCATCCCGCCGATAGGCTGTGTCTCATAGCCAAGCAGCGGCGTGTCCCAACGAACAGGCTCTGGCAGCTCAATGCCTTCCGGGAAGGCGAACGTCTGGAACTTCACTTCATCGTAGCCGCGCTGGAAGGTGTTCAACGCCGGCTGCACCGCGTTCGGATATTTCTTCTCCAGCGATTTGCGGATGACGCTCTTCATCTGCTCTACGTCCAAGAAATCACACAGACGGAACAAGGCGCCTAACATCGCCATATTGACACGGTTCTTTTCCTCCAAAGCAATGCCGATAGCGTCTACGACCGCAATTTTCCCTCCAGAGAGACACAGCTTCTCCTTCAATTCCTCCGGCGTTTTCGTCGAATTCACGAGAACGAGGCTGTCTTCGTAGATACCGCTTGTTACATGCGTTGTCTTATGAAGCGACTCATGGAATATACCTACGATGTGTGGACGTTCAACCGGCGTCGTATCGCGGATGAGCGTCTCAGGCATACAAAATCGGATATGCGCCTTCACCGGCGATCCTTTCTTCTCTGAACCGTAGGAAGAGAAGCTGACACCGTTCAATCCGCTTCCATTTACTCCGGCTTCCGCCAACATTTTTCCAGCCAAATTCGCGCCGAGTCCTCCAATGGATTCCAACCGGATCTCAAAGAAACCAAGTGCGTTTACTTTTGGCAAAGTGACCATAAAGTTACTCCTTTCCTAACTCCTGATACCGAATGGCGATATGCACCGCGAGGCAGGACGATTGTCATTATGATAAGCTGTCATGAAGACAGGTCGAGCCAAATTGTAACGTTATGACAAAATGGTAAACTCGGAGCAGGTCATTCTGTATGATAATTGTCACTTGATTGTGTTTGTATATGACCAACGTGTGAAATTTGAACTTTTTAAGTTTGAAAGAAAGGATCGTCTTGATGGATGGAATGACACGGTTCATATTAGGAAGGGTTAAGCATGCGCATAGGATGTCGCATGATGTCGTAGAAAGGGAGGAAGGGCATGATATCGGAAGACTTGCCCCTCTTCCGTTAAAGTTAGAGAGTGCATGGAGTGTAATATGTGTATGCTGGTATGAGTAAAATATACCGCTTACATGAATTTCATTGCGTCGAAGAAGGAAATAACATATTTAGCTATATTATTCAACAGGAACGATAGAATTCCTGCTCATCTTCTCCTTAAAATGTGAAGGACTTTCACCGAACGTCTTGCGAAACAGCCGATTGAAGTAGAACGGGTCTTCGATGCCGACGATTGCCGCGACCTCCTTCACTTTCGCCTGCGGGTCCTTCAGCAGCACTTTCGCTTTCTCCATCCGGATGTCCGTCAAATACTGCATCATGTTGAGTCCGGTTTCCTGTTTGAACAGACGGGATAGATAGCTTTCATTCATTTTTACCTCGCTTGCGATCATGCCCAATGTAATTTTGTGCTGGTAATTACGCTTCATAAATAAAATGGCATCCCGTATTTCCGGACGTTGTCTGGCCAAATCGTTATTGCGTGCTTCGGCGAGGGCGGAGATGGCCCGATACCAATTGTCACGCAGCTGATAGCAGGATTCGGACTGCTGCATGCGTGCCAGAAGCTGCTCGTTCTCCAAGCTCATGTCAAGCTTCATCTCCCTCATCACATCTACCGCCAGACGCTTTAACTCGTTGGGCGGCATGCGATTTATTTTTGCCTCGTCCAACAAGTAATCAACGGAAGCCGTCAATGTTGCCCAGTCTCCGCCGCTTCCACACTCCACCATTTTGGCAGAAGTCATCGCCTTGCTTTCACTCGTTTCACGCTGCACGGCCTCCATCTCTTCCGCTTGCAGGCACGGGATATCTTCCAGCGATTCGGAATCTTCCATATAGAACACCAGCTCACCGGTATGACGACAGCGCTGCCATTCCCCGCGCCAGTTCGGAAAGGCCGAGAATGTGTCCGTGTATACGACGGTCACATTTACATTTAAATACATATGGAGCGTCTTCTGAATATGGCGTGCCAATGTGGGAATGAGCGCGCGTGTATACCCGTCTTCGGCAAGCAGCACCACGAAGTCCTTATTATTCAGCTCTATCCACTCGTAATGCTTATATTCGCTCAGTACGTCGCTTACGAAATTTTGAATAGAAAAGCGAAGCAAGTGCCTGTCCTTGATCTTGCCTGCCGTAATGGCCTGCTCATATCGATCTACGGTAATATGCAGCATGGCACATTGCTTCAGATGCTGGCCGATGCCAGCCCGCTCGGCTTTCTTCACCCAGGCCGCTTCATTCTGAGCGGCATCTCTGTCCGTAAGCCACTCCTTCCACAGTTCGTTGCGCGTTCTCGATTCCTTCTCTTTCAAGGCGACACGCAGCTGAACGTTCTCCCGTTCCCGCTCCCGCTCCTTCTCGATTCGCTCGCTCACCGTCCGCATCAGCTCAAGCAGATCGTCGGATTGAAGCGTTACTTTAAGCAAGTAATCTTCCGCTCCGAGCTTCATTGCTTCACGCACCATTTCATATTCGCCATAGTTGCTCAGCACGATAATACGGCAGCGATGCGCTTGCTCCTTAATCTTCTGGATTAGTTCAAGCCCGTCCATTTCCGGCATTTTCAAGTCGGTAATGACGATATCGGGCTCTTCTTCTTGAATGACCGCCATAGCCGCCCGGCCGTTCTCCGCTGTGCCAAGCAATTGAAAATGGTTCGCTCCCCAAGGTATCATCGTCTTCATCGCAATGCGTACGATGGACTCGTCATCAACAATAAGCACTTTATACATGTTCTGTCACCTTCTTCGTGTAGCTTATGTCTAATCCTGTTCCGCCGACGAATTGTAATGGATGAGCGGCAAACAGAACGTCACCGTCGTTCCTTCGCCGAGCCTGCTCATGACCTGCATACCGTAAGGATCACCGTAATGAAGGCGAATGCGTTCAAGAACGTTATGAACGCCGATATTCGCAAGACGCTGGTGGGATTTTGGCTGCTTTGTGAAAAAGGAACGCAGCGTTTCTTCGTCCATTCCCTTTCCGTTATCACTCACTTGGATTTGCAGCACTGGCGAGTCCTTCATCGCCTTTGACGCTGCAGCCGTGTCACACGCTCCCTGCGTATTCATATACTGAGACACTTTCACCTGGCGAACCGATATCCGTATTACCCGCTCCGCCTTCCCGGTATCGAGCCCGTGAATGATGGCGTTCTCCACGATCGGCTGCAGCAAAAATTTGATGACGTATATATCGTACAGCCCGGGATCTACATCGAAATTGATGCCAAATTCCCCGTACCTCATTTTTTGAATCGTGACGTAATTGCGCAGCTGTCGGAATTCATCGCGCAGCGTGACAAGCTCCTTCTTATCCACTATCGTATGTCGAAGCAGATCCGCCAAGGCTCCCAGTCCGTTGCTAACGCTATCCGCCTGACTTAAAGCTGCCGTCCATTTTAACGAGTTCAACGTGTTAAATAGAAAGTGCGGGTTAATTTGCGCTTGCAGCATTTGCAATTCTATCTCTCGCTTTAGCCGCTGCTCTTCCTCAGTCCGCACGATGAGATCTTTAATTTGAATGACCATGTCATTAAATTTGTGCGTAAGAAAGCCGAGCTCGTCATTTCCTTTGTCCACTATCCGATTGTCCAGCTGTCCCATCGATACCCTCTTGGTCTCGTCCGTCAGACGCTTCAAAGGCCCCGTAATGCTCGTGGAGATGACGAGCGTAATGACAAGCGATAGAGCAAGCAGCACGCCACAGATAATGATGAAATCACGCTGCAGCTTCCAAGCTTCCTCATTCAAATAGTTATAAGGTATGGAACCGACCAAAAACCAATCATTGAATACACTGTACATATAAACAAATAAATAAGGTTCCTCGGTGGAATCAATCGACCGATTCATCGTGAATACGCCGTTCAATCGTTCCGCGTCCACTTGCAGATGGTCCTTGAAGCTCGGATCGGGATAGAACTGTCCGACCTGTAGCCTGTAATCGCTCGTCGACATAACCTTGCCTGCCGTATTGATGATAAACAAGCTGGAACCTTGTCCCATCGTGACATCGCCATACGTAAAGGTCGAATATAAATATTCGTCCACTGCTACGACAATGTAGCCAATCCGCTGGCCCAATCGTTCATGTTGTTGATGGGACGGGCGTATACTAAGCAATTATCCCCGTTTATCGTCTTCACGTGCGTCCACAATTCCCTGGAACGGTTCGAAGCCGTATGCGCTTCGAGTTGGCGGTACAGCGCCTGAAGATCGGATTCACGGAACCGGTTGTAGCCGATATCGTAAAATACTTGACCATCCGGGGTGAACAGCATCAGTGTCTTAATGTCCGCTAAAATTTCAAATTGCTTCTCCAGCATCTCATTGATATGCTCATTGACGACGCGCTGCTTCCAGCTCGTAATCTGTTCCTTCTCTTTGAGCGCTTTCTGCACCATACTGTCATACATAATGTAATCAGACAGCGATTCGAAGCGCTGATTGACGTAATAAATATTTTTCGCCACTTGATTCAGCAATTGGATGGACGCGTAACTAACCTTATCCCGCACATCCTTCGTCGTCTGCGTGAACGTGAATACCCCCATGATGGAGACGGGGGCAATCGCCAAAATAACGAGTGTCGTCGTGAGTCTGCGGCGTATCGTCACCTGTCTGAGACATTGATGGATGAACGAAATCAACCGCTTCCACAGCAAGCGAATTCGCTTGTGCAAGCGTGGGGCAGGCTCCGGAGAAGGCATGCTGATCATCGCTCCTTGAAAGCGCCTTCTTGTTCTTCACTTTACCACGGGCTCATCTGTTCCTACAAGCAAGCCATACCAAAACAGACAACCTCCTCTTCCCACAATGAATAGCTGCATGGATCGCCGCTTCATGGAAATGAGGAGGTTGTGTGGTTCATCTAACAACTTAATAAACCTATGGTCATAAGAGCTGTTGTTGCTATTGCGGCTGCAGCGTCAGCTTCGATCTGGCCTGACGGTACGCATCCATATACTGCTCCGCCTTCTTGCGCACCAAGCTCATGTCGCCGGATGCTATCGCTTCCTTCGTCAAGTCTGAACCGATGCCTACGGCAACGGCGCCCGCTCTAATCCAATCTCCGAGATTCGCCACGTTGACCCCGCCAGTCGGCATAATGTTCGCTTGCGGCATTGGGCCCTTTATCGTCCCGATAATGGACGGCTCGTACAAATTACCTGGGAACAGCTTGATAATATCCGCCCCCAGCTCAAGCGCTTCCTGCACTTCGCCAATTGTCATGACGCCAGGCATGACCGGAATACGGTACAGATTGCACATCTTGATTGTATCCGCATTCAACGACGGACCGACGATGAACTCGGATCCGGCCAAAATGCAGGCTCGCGCGGTGGTAGGCTCAAGCACGGTGCCAGCACCAATAATCGCAAAGCGGTCCACATTGGAAGATTTCGAAGAGTACATCCGTCTTAATTGTTCAATTGCTTGCAGCGCATTGGGGACCGTCATCGTCACTTCAATGACGCGAATGCCTCCGGCAATGGCCTGTGCCGCCATTTCAACGACCTCTTCAGGCGAATTCCCACGCAGTACGGCAACAACACCTTGTTCGTGTATTTGTTGGATAACGCGAATTTTTTCCATGTTGACTCTCCTCCCCATACTTACACCTTTACTTTTACCTTGTGTTCGACAACCATGTGCATGACAACCACAACTAGACGAAGTTCGAGCAGTCTGATATGCAGATCAAGCTCAAGCTTGCGGAATTAGCGCTCGATATGAACCGCATTCGTAAGCGATGCTTGCACCTGCTCCCATGTCGGCATGGCTTCCCAATCTCCGAAAGCTTGCACGACCATTGCCCCCATCACATTGCCGAACGTAACGGCTTCGACTGGTGTGCTGCCGCGCAATATTCCAGACAGAAATCCGGCGCAGAATGCATCACCCGCACCTACCGTATCCACGACATGCTCGACCAGTTCATAAGAGACTTTCTCGATATGTGAACCCTGAACGACGTAATTTGTGCCTTGCCCTCCTTTGACGATGCTGATGCCCGGCAGAGCAGAGAGCCGCTTGAAGATCGCTGCTTCATCCTCTGTATCGTATAGCAGCTTCAGTTCGTCGAGTCCTGGCATAAAATAATCCGCTTCGAGAGACAGCGGAAGCAGACGTGCTCGCGCTTCTTCAATTGACCACAGCTTAAGCCGCAGATTCGGATCGAAGCATACCTTCACACCCGCTGCCTTCGCCGTCCGAACCGCAGCCGCCACCGTATCCGCACTATTATCGCTCAAGGCGCATGTAATGCCGGTAACGTGCAGCATACGTGCGGAACTTATATATTCCATATCCAAATGCTCCGGCGCCATACGGCTTGCAGCGGAGCCTCTGCGATAGTAGTATACGGACGATTTGCCTGCCACAAGCTCTCTCATCATCAGGCCGGTCGGCGCATCGCCGACAAGTGCGGCCCGGGAGACATCAACGCCTTCCCCGCGAATCGCCTTCCAGATGTGATGGCCAAGCGGGTCTTTCCCCAATCGGCCGCACCAACCGGCACGGTGACCTAAGCGTGCCAAGCCGATAGCCACATTGCTCTCGGCGCCACCGAATGATTTTCCTACCGTCTGCGCATACTCCAGCCCCCGTGTGTCGGCAGAACTAAAGAGCGCCATCGACTCGCCAAAAGTTACTACTTCTGGTTCGCTCCCCCTTGATAACGCTTGCATGTTGCCGCAACCTCCTTCGCCCCACAACCCATTGGTTCACTATCGTTCATGTCCTTAATCATAATCCTATATTTGCCACAGCGTCAATTGATAAAAAGACAAGGCCCTTCCCCCAATTCAGGCAGAACAGCCTTGCCAATCAGAGCAATGCAATGAGTGAACAAGCGGTGACGGCACTGAATCCAATCTCCGAAATGCCGACCTGCTTCACCGTTACGGCTTGCTTCGGCATCCAGACCGCGCGGATGAACAACAGCGCAAACGGCACTGTAATCCACGCTGGAAACAATAGTCCAACAATGGACGCCGCAATCAGGTGCACGATGATCGATAATGCATAATATATGGGATTTCCTTTTTCGCGAATCATCGTCTTGACATAAAAAACAGTACCGACAAAGTACAGCACACAAGCGGCACACAAGCGCCAAGCCAAGCTCCAGTCCGTGCCACCGCCAATCTCGAACGAAATGATAAGCATCCAGCAAAATTGCAAAACGGCAACGAAATCATTTACTAGATGCCGCTCGTTCTTCTGCTTAGCAAACATCAAGTTAACAACGAACAACGGCAGCATCACCGCGCCCATCCACCAAATATCGGGGCGAAGCGCGACCACGACAACGGCGGATACCACAAAAATAACTCCGTATACCAGCATAGGACCTAGATAAACCGTTATCCGCCTCGTTTTTATCCACTGCATGCACGCAAAGGAACCGCAGTACACAGCCAGCCAGGCCACAAACAGCCATACATGTGTCATGTTAGGCCGGCTCGCAAACATACCGACTACAAAAGGCACGATCAGCATGGCCCATGCTCCGTGCTGATTCGGTATGTATGAACGCACACGCTTGAGCAGACGGCTGCGACTATCGGCAGACACGGTAGACATGTTCTGCATCCCCTTTCATTTCCCCTATGTTGATATGTTACTTCAAGGATGAGCTCCTGTCTAAGGCGACGGGGCAACGTTCGCAATTCTGTCAAAAGTGCGCAGCGCTTTCGCCTCAGTCTTTGTGACCTTAATCACAATATATGCCGATAAGCTATGATAACTTTAAATTGTAAATAACAAGAAATTTCGGCTAATATACAAAGAGGCCGATTGGTTGATGTTGTAGGGAGGGACATACACCATGTGGGAGCGTTGGTTGACACGAACCGCCCCCGAAAATGCATCGGTAACGTCACATGGGAGTGGAGAGACGTTTGCATTAAACTTGCGTTTTTTGTTAATCGTATGCGTATTTGTCGGCAATGCTATCGAGCCTCTTATTGGCGGCATGCCGGAAATCAAAGCTTTGTTTCTATGGATTTATGCGTTTCATATGCCTCTGTTCGTCTTTGTGACCGGTTATTTCGCGCGTCATAACTTGAACGGTATGGCTGGTATTCGCGTTCTGAAGCAGATCGCCCTGCAGTATGTCATTTTCCAGTCGATATATTCGCTGCTCGATGTGTTCTTGTTCCGGGTTCCGGGCATTACGCATTCTTTCTTCATGCCCTATCTATTGCTGTGGTTCCTTGTCGGGCATATGTTCTGGCGGCTTATGATGATGCTCTTCACACGCTATCAGGTCCGCCATCCGATCATCTTGTCGCTCATACTCGGCGTGCTCGTCGGATTTCTTCCGGTAGAAGGCGCATGGCTTGGCATCTCGCGGTCTGTCGTATACTTGCCGTTTTTCGTCATTGGCTACACTTTCAATTTCGATGCATTCCGCGCACGATTTACGCCGGCGCTCCGCCTGCTGGCGGCAGCCTTATCCGCTGGAATTCTCGTTACGTTGTACTTGATGGCGAATCGGATCAACCCAGTCTGGCTGATGAACAACATGACATTCCACGAGCTGGGATGGACGGGCAATATCTGGACGGCATCTGTTCTGCGGCTTAGCATTTATGCACTGGAAATCATCGCTTCCATCGCTTTCCTCGCATGGGTGCCCAAACGCAACAACGGCATCACCGCTCTCGGTCAACGCACACTTTACGTCTTTTTGATTCATGGAATCGTCATTCGCTTTGTCGTGTATTCCGGTATCTACAATCACATTTCTGCCGGGATTGAAACAGCTCTGTTAATTGCCGCTTCCGTTGCGGGCGCAATTATGCTGGCGCAGCCTCATGTTCGGGAATGCTGCCATCCGATCATTGAACCGAAATGGGACAAAATTGCCGCATGGACACGCCGATCCGTGTTTTACCGCGGAATGACAAGAATGAGCCGGCAAGCGCAAAGAAAATAAAATCCATGTCGGTATAAAGACATGCTCAATAATATATATGAGCCGCCCTGTCAATGTTAGGGCGGCTCAGCTTGTTGTGAAGCCCAAAATGAAGTAAAAAGGAAGCAAGCATGGTGGGGATATCCGCTTCCGTCACTGTTGAATCCAAGTCATTAGGACGAGACTATGCGGGGATGACTCGGATTCAAAGGAGATCGAAGGAGATCGCCAGTCACTCCCCCAACACCCGCCTGACGTAGCGGTTCATCAGGATGCCGTCCGGATCGCATTGCCCGCGAATCGTCATCGCCTGATCCCACTTCGGATAAAGAGGGCGCAATTGCTCCGCCGTAAACGAATGCCACTTGCCCCAATGAGGCCTGCCTCCGTAATGAAGCAATATGCGCTCCATTTCCTGAAAATACGCTTGAAACGGCATTCCCTTATACATATGTACCGCAATATAGGCTGAATCGCGGCCATAGGCCGGAGACAACCATATATCGTCTGCCCGCACATAACGGCACTCCACCGGAAAGTGAACGGCGAAACGGTGCTTCTGCACCGCGCGCTGAATATCGAGGAGCGCCCCGCGCATCGCTTCCGCCGGGACACTGTACTCCATCTCATTGAACTTCACGAGCCTTGGAGTGACGAAGAGCCGATGCCCGTAACCGACCTCATCGAACACGGGCACGAAGCGCGCGGATACGCTGCTGACACGCTTGCTTAATGAAGGCACGAGACGGCATGCTTCCGACATGCCCCAGAACAGCCCGTTCTCCACAACGTATTTGCTCCACTCGTTCCAACGCCGGTTCGGCGTTACCTCCTCTTCCGTCGAATTCATCGTCTTCACCTGTGACCCCGACGTATGGGGAAACCAGAAAAATTCAAAGTGCTCGTGTTGATCCCGCCACTCGTCAAGCTGGGCCAGCGTCTCCTCGAGCGTCGTGCGGAAGCTGGTCAGGCGCTTGCGCTTGGCCGGCACGACGCGCAACGTCACTTCCGTAATGATGCCGAAGGCGCCGAGCGATACTTGCATCGCTTTGAACCAATCGGGATGGGTGGCATCCACGTTCACGATGCTTCCATCCCCAAGCACGGCTCTGAACCGTACGGCCTGCGTCGCCAAGCTGCCGTATCTGGCTCCGGTCCCATGCGTGCCCGTGCCGATAGCGCCGCCAATGGTTTGACGGTTAATATCGCCCAGATTCTCCTGCGCCCATCCGTTCGCAAAGAGCAGCTCACCCAAATCCTTCAGCCTCGTGCCCGCATAGACGGTCGCGGTGCCTTCCGCTTCGTTCAGCTCGCGGATGCCCTGCATCCGGTCTAATTGAACCATCCATTCTGAGGTTTCGCCGAGCGGAGTGAACGAATGGCCCGATCCGATAATGCGCACTGTTTTTCCTTGGCGAGCAGCTGCTTGAACGAGTTCGGATACCTCCTCTTCTGTGTCCGGGCGCAACATTTGCTCTGGATCGCACTGCACGGTTCCCGACCAATTGCTCCAATGCAGCGGTTGTGAAGCAGATTTCATCCGAAGCACCACCCTTCTCCCCGATAAGTTGACCACGTTCCGATTCTGACGCCGCCTTTCACCACATGAAGCTCCCGAAATCGTTCGCATAGTTCGCCGGCCTTCGCATGCCTGAACCATATCCAATCCCCGGTCTGAAGCGATACACCGCTGCCCGCCTCCGGATACTGCACAGGCGTCTGCACCTCGCCTGCTCCTTCGTTCGGCAGCAATATTCCGCGTTCCGGCCATATTGGCCGGGGATATTTATCCTTGCCCGCCTTCCCTGATGCTACATAACCGCCGCCGAAGCATGTATAGATGCCTTGCTTCGGAATGCGCACGACAGGCAGCGCGAACGAAGCGGCAGGGTACAGCCTCAAGCCTGCATAATGGTCGAACAAAGCCGGATTGAAAAAGGCAGAGCCTGCCGTTACTTCCGTAACGCTGGCATCCGCAGCGGTAAAGCCCAGACTCCCCGTGCCGCCGCCATTTACAAAAGCAAGCTCGTGCCCTTCGGCGAAGAGTGCCTGCACGATGCGGGAGCGGCGCTCCTGAATGTCCTTGCCCGAGCGCCGCTTCAGATGGCGAACGATGGTGTTCATCAGGCTGGCGCCCGGCACGCGATCCGCCACTCCCGCCATCTGCGCTTCATAACCCATCACGCCTGTGAGCCTCAGCGACGAGGAGCGGCGGATGTACTCCGCCAGCCGCAGCGTCTCCTCAACGGTGCGGAGCGGCGAACGGCGGACACCGAAATGGATGCCGTATAAGGAGGAGGACATGTCGACGTCGAGACATATCGCGAAGCAGGCGCCCTCCTGCCGCCCGATCGTCTCAGCCAACTGCAACTGCTCTAGACCGTCCGCCATCAGTGTGACGTGATGCGCTCTCATTGAGTATCTGGCCAATTCTGATAATGCAGCGGCATCCATCGTAGGATATCCTAGGAGCACATCGGCAAAGCCAGCCTGCGCCAGAGCGGCTGCCTCCCATGGTGAATAGCACATGAGGCCTTGAAACCGCGGACTCAGTCTCGATACATAGCGCAGCACCTCGAGCGAGCGAATCGATTTCGTGGCGATGCGTACCGGCTTGCCTCCTGCGCGTCTTAACACTTCTTGCGCGTTCTGCTCCAACAAGTCCAGGTTGAGACAAGCGAGCGGCGCTTGCAGTCCGGCGCACTGTTCTGCGTATTGCCCATACGGATGGGGGGATTTTATCATCGTCATGCCTCCATGACAGAAATGAGGATAATGTCGTAGTATGTATACGTTTTCAGCTCTGAAATGATGCTGTCTTTTCCGGTTTTTCCCTGTCAGAATGCGGTGCGAAGCTGGTTTAAAGTTGGTAGAAAAAGCAGAGCAGTTATGATAGACTCTAAGAAATACCCATTGGCGTACTTTTGAAGAAAGCAAGCTTACATTCCATTCATCCCGCATAACGGGGAGCAAGAGAGACGGAGGTTCACCATTTATGACAGCCAAAAAGATGCGCTCAGACATGATTAAAAAGGGCTTTGATCGTGCGCCTCACCGCAGCTTGCTGCGTGCTGCAGGCGTCAAAGAAGAAGATTTTGATAAACCGTTTATTGCGGTGTGCAACTCTTATATCGATATCATTCCGGGTCATGTTCATTTGCAAGAGTTCGGTAAACTCGTCAAGGAAGCGATTCGCGAAGCGGGCGGCGTGCCGTTCGAGTTCAATACGATCGGTGTCGATGACGGCATCGCAATGGGACACATCGGTATGCGCTACTCCTTGCCAAGCCGCGAGCTTATTGCGGATTCGCTGGAAACGGTCGTATCTGCGCACTGGTTCGACGGCATGGTCTGCATCCCGAACTGCGACAAGATTACGCCCGGCATGATTATGGGCGCGCTTCGGGTCAACATACCGACCGTATTTGTAAGCGGCGGACCGATGAAGGCAGGCAAAGACTCGTCCGGACGCTCTATCTCCTTGTCAAGCGTATTTGAAGGCGTCGGTGCCTATCAAGCTGGCAAGCTCGATGATGAAGGCTTGCAGGAGCTGGAGCAATTCGGTTGTCCGACTTGCGGTTCCTGTTCAGGCATGTTCACAGCGAACTCGATGAACTGCTTGGCGGAAGCGCTCGGAATCGCCCTGCCGGGCAACGGGACCATACTCGCCGTGTCACCGGAACGCCGCGAATTCGTCAAACGCTCCGCGAAGCAATTGATGAACATTATTAAAGATGACATTAAACCGCGTGATATCGTAACCGATCTGGCGATCGACAATGCCTTTGCGCTTGATATGGCTCTGGGCGGATCGACCAATACCGTTCTGCATACGCTGGCAATTGCAAGAGAAGCTGGCTTTGAGTATCCGATCGAGCGGATTAATGAGGTAGCTGCACGCGTGCCGCACTTGGCGAAGATCGCTCCAGCATCGGATTATCACATTGAAGATGTGCATGATGCCGGGGGCGTGAGCGCTGTCTTGAACGAGCTGTTCAAGAAGGATGGCGCACTGCATGGCGAATGCATTACGGTTACAGGCAAGACACTGCGCGAGAACGTAGCCGGCTGCGACATTCAGAACACTGAAGTCCTTCATACGCTCGACCAGCCGCACAGCGAGCGCGGCGGACTCGCAGTCCTGTTCGGCAACTTAGCGCCGGAAGGCGCCATCGTGAAGGTAGGCGCAGTTGATCCATCCGTCGGCGGTCGTCACGTCGGTCCTGCCATTTGCTTCGATTCGCAGGATGAGGCGCTGTCTGGCATCGCGAACGGCAAAGTGAAGGAAGGCCATGTTGTCGTCATCCGTTACGAAGGTCCGAAGGGCGGTCCAGGTATGCCTGAAATGTTAGCGCCAACTTCGCAAATTGTCGGCATGGGCTTGGGAGCCAAGGTCGGTCTCATTACGGACGGACGTTTCTCGGGCGCATCCCGTGGCATCAGCATCGGCCACATCTCGCCAGAAGCGGCTGAAGGCGGGCCGATTGCTTTCGTGGAAGATGGAGATATTATCGAGTTGGACCTGAACAATCGCAAAATTGAGCTGCAAGTGTCCGGTGAAGAGTTGGAACGCCGCCGGGCGAATTGGAAAGGCTTTGAACCGAAGGTGAAGACCGGTTACTTGGCGCGTTACTCCAAGCTGGTCACCAACGCCAGCCAAGGTGGAATTCTCAAGATTTAATAGGCGCTTCCCGATAAATGAAAGCCAGTTCTGCTGCAGTGCAGAACTGGCTTTCTTGTCTATGTTGTTTTCATGTAAATGGGACCGTGTGCATCATAATAGTTGAATTGTGAATCTACGACAACATGTTGCCGGTCTCCCCACTTAGACATGAATTGATTGCGGTTCATTTCGAACAGGTCCCCGTCCGTCAAGCCTTTCTTGCCAAGCCATGCCGCATACTCTGGCTGTGAGGCCGTCCGGCTCCCCGGGTGATCGATCGAGATGCCAATCGTAATTACTTTGTACCCTCGGTAAATGGCTTCCAGACAAATATCCATATCATAGTAATGATGGAACGAATAATGATTTACAAAGCCGCCAATCTGTTGTATCAGCTCTTTTCTTACAATTAAGCACATTCCGTCCAGAACGACCGAAGGAACGTAATCCTCGAGCAGTCTCGTGCCATGGCTCTCGGCATCAATCAGATTGCTTGTAAATGAAGTCCTTACTCCGACGCAATTTACAGAGTGTCCTCCCCCAAAACCGGCTGCCCCAACAAAAGGGACTTCCGTCAATATCCGGTTCACCCTCACATCAAACTCCGGTTCCAAAATGAACAAATCGTTATGAAGGTACATGATATAACGGGTATCGAGCACCTGCCACGCTTGATCCATCGCTTGTATGACGCCGATATTCTCTTCATTGCGGATGTAGTAATCACTAAGCGAGCGAAGCTCATCCATATATTCGTTGCGCGAGCCGTTATCGACAATCAATATCGGAATTTGCCCGCTGGAATGGCTGCGAATGTAAGCGATACATTTTCTTGTCACTTCCATTTGATTCATGACGGGAATGACGATCCCGAATGGAGACGCACTCATTAGTCGTTCCCACCTCCCTAAGAACGCATCATCCGTTTTTTACTCCTGCGCTTTTATAATTGCGAGGCAGACAGAATCGTCTTGATTTGCTCATCGGAATACCTATTTTTTGTCGTAATGATTCCCAACCCACTGTGGGAATGAAGCTGGTGGAAGCTGAGATGCAGCCGGGTATGCTGCAAAAAGTCCTCGATCGCAGTCAGCACGCCGTTTCGCTCACCATTTTCATAAATCGCATTGTTCAACATCCAGTTGACCCCTCCGGATTCCACCAATTCGGAACGGTCCTGCTCCATCCCTTTTTGCGCATACGGAATCGTGAAGGCCGGCGGTATCGACTCCGGAAAATAGTACATATCCCTTCTGCCATACGGCCATTGCGTATCATGAAGCAGAACGAGTGGAAATTTCCCTGTCTTCATAGCCATGGACTCGATGATTTTCAATTCATTGTACACGGTGTACCAATTGTGATCACCGTCAATGAGCACAAAATCATACCCGTTCAAATGCGGCAACATCTCCAAGCTGTAATCCAGTATCATATGGAATTGTTTGTGATACATGCGCTTGTATTCATGCACATCATACTGTGGGGCAGGGTCAATGACAAATAATTCACCGTTCGTGACACTGCAGTAATGGAGCAAATTGTAAGTGTTCCCGCCGAATTCGGATCCGATTTCGACGATTTTTTTTGCTCCGGCCCAATTCAAGAGGGGCAAAATCACCTTTTCCCAAAAAACAAGCATCCCGCTTCCACCTCCATATTTCACTCTATTCCATCACGGCATACTGGTATAAACGTTCATCCAGCAACAGAAAAAGAGGCGGGTTAAAACCCGGACAATCCCCTCATCTCACAGCTTTAATGCTGCCTATAACACCAAAGGCGCACGAATTGAGCCATTGACGGCAACAATTACCTGCGCTATAGTAATAAATGTTTCCTTCACGCAACTTATTTGCGTTAAATCAATTTTCTTTTAGACTAGGAGAGGAGGTCAACATGAACATCACGATGAAGCCGACTCAAGGACATCTGGAATCCGTCACCCGGCGCAAACTGACCTTCAAGCGGTTGCGTATCACCGCATTGACTATCGCGGGGATGCTGACGCTGCTGTTGTCCGTCATTGCCAGCTGCTCCATCGGTCCGGTCTCGATACCCTTTGCGGATACGTTCGCGGCAATGCTTCATGCAGCAGGGTGGCTGGACCATGTCACTGTCTCAGAACGCAATCTGACGATTGTCGCCGATATCCGTCTGCCACGTGTTCTTGCCGGCGTATTTGTTGGAGCCGGACTGTCGATGGCAGGTGCCGCCATGCAAGGTGTATTTCGCAATCCTCTCGTTGAGCCAGGGTATCTCGGTGTATCATCCGGAGCGGCAGCCGGTGCCGTATTGTGCATCGCATTCGGCTTCGCTAGACACTCTCCATTCGCACTCCCTCTGGCTGCCTTTGCTGGCGCATTGGGTGCGGTAGTGCTTATCCTTGCCATATGGCGGGCGAGCGGCAAGCCGAATGTGACGACGTTGCTCTTGCTTGGCATCGGTATGAATGCGCTCTTGTCAGCCGTCATCAACGTCATTATCGCCAGCGCACCCCATGAGCAGCAGTTGCGAAGCATCGTATTTTGGCTGCAGGGCGGGCTCGAGGCGAGAACTTGGGAGCATGTGCATATCATTGCCCTTCCGATTGCGCTCGCAGGCGCACTCTTATATATGTTCAGCCGTACGCTTAACTTACTGCTCCTTGGTGATGAGCATGCGCAAGCATCCGGTGTTCCCGTACAGGGAGCACGCTATGCAATTCTTCTCTTAGC
This sequence comes from Paenibacillus sp. MER TA 81-3, assembly GCF_023713585.1. Taxonomy (NCBI): domain Bacteria; kingdom Bacillati; phylum Bacillota; class Bacilli; order Caryophanales; family Paenibacillaceae; genus Paenibacillus; species Paenibacillus sp. MER TA 81-3. The sequence goes on along the minus strand of NZ_JAMAWB010000008.1, from coordinate 84,737 downwards.
ATCGTTCTTGACCGGGACGGCGGTATCTGTCAGCGGCATTATTGGTTTCGTCGGTTTGGTCATCCCGCATCTTGTCCGTTTGATCGCCGGTGCCGACCATCGATATTTGCTTCCGCTCAGCGCCATATTCGGAGCATCGTTTCTTGTTCTTGCGGATCTCGCGTCAAGAATGGTGCTGCAGCCGATTACGCTTCAAGTCGGAGTCGTCTGCGCTTGCATTGGCGCGCCGCTATTCATGATAATGCTGCTGCGCAAACGAAAGGAGGTATCCGTATGAGCATCAATCAGAGGACGGACATGCTGCTGGAAGCCGAGCGGTTAGCCTGCTCCATCGACGGTCGACCGATTATTAACGGCGTTTCGCTGCAGCTGCATCCCGGCTCCTTTCTCGGCATTATCGGTCCGAACGGGAGCGGCAAGTCCACCCTGCTCCGCATGCTGTGCGGTCTGCTGCAGCCGGAACAAGGGCGGCTCATGCTCTTGAGTCGGCCTTATTCCGCCTATTCTGCCAAGGAGCGTGCGCGAATCATCGGCTATGTCCCGCAAGACTGCTCTCTCGATGCCGATTTCACGATCGAGCAGATTGTTACGATGGGACGCCATCCCTATCGGTCGCTATTCCGGAGCTTGTCCGCAGCGGATATCCAGTGCGCGGAACGGGCCATGCGCCAGTGCGGAATCGACGCATTGCGGAACCGCTACATCCACGCCTGCTCCGGCGGACAGCGACAGCTGGCGTTCATCGCCAAAGCGTTGGCGCAAGAGCCGCAGCTGCTGCTGCTGGATGAGCCGATATCCGCGCTCGACATCCGCCATCAACTGCGGACGCTGTCCCTGCTGCGGCAACTTGCCGGGAAAGGCTTTACCGTGGTCGCTTCCTTGCACGATTTGTCGCTCGCTTCCAGGTATTGCGATCGGCTGCTGCTCTTAAACGATGGACGCGTAGAAGCTAGCGGCCGACCGGACGAAGTGCTGACGACGGCAGCATTGCATGCCGTATATGGTATTCACGCCGTCATACGCAAGGAACCCGATACGAAAGGATTGTCTGTCATCGCCTTTGATCAAGTAGAATCGATTGCCAATTATAACTTCAACTACTAAGAACAACATGGAGGAATTAACGAATGAACGCAAAAATACGAAGAAAACGGAAACGATATCTTTTATGCGCAGCACTCATCGTCATCATTGGTGCAGCAGCAGCTATAACTAACATTTTATTTAACGATTCACGCACGACCTCATCCGAACCTTCCCCGCCAGAAACCGCTGCGGTCCAGAAGGCAGCCGCGTCAGCGGAAGCATTGAGAGTGGCTCCTGTTTCTCTGGATACTGCCGACGCTGTGCTGGAGATCGTCGCGCCGGAACAGGTGGTAACTGTGCCGAAGAGCATTACCAACCCTTTCTTGGCGTCCAACCATGAGAGCGGCAAGCAGGTTGCCGGCCAAGTTAGCGGAGCTACAGGCCTCGACCCGGAGGGCATCCTCTCCTTCAACCCGGATCTCGTACTCATTACGAAGCTGCATAATAGTGAGAGCGATGCCGAGCAATTGCTGCAGCAAGCCGGCGTTAAGGTGGTTACCTTTGAGCAATGGGGCACTTTTGATGAGCTGATCGCTAATTTCCGCACGATTGGTGAAGCGGTTGGGGCGCCAGAGAAAGCCGACAGCATCGGGAAGGAAATCAAAGATAAATTAAATGAAGTTGCCGAACGCACGTCAGCACTTACCACTAAGCCAACCGTGCTCGTATTATCACCTGTCGGTCCGAATACTGGTCCATACGTCATCGGTCCAGGCAATATTGCCTATGAAATGATTCGCCTTGCCGGAGCTGAGCCAGCAGCCGCTGCCCTTGGAATCAATAAATCAACCAAAGCTTCTAGCGAAGACTTGATTAAAATTGATCCCGATTATATTGTGCTTGGAGATTGGGACGGCACGGGAGAAGAGTGGCTGTCCGAATTGAAATCACAGCCGTCATGGAAGACGCTGACTGCAGTGAAGAATGGCCGCATCACAATGATGAAAGCCAAACATCTGCTAGCGCCTAACCGTTATACAGTAGATGGATTGATGGAAATGTCAGCGTGGCTTCATCCTGACTTATGGGATGAAGGCGAGAAGACACGATGAACGAGCAACATAGATTCGTCCATCAGGCGGAGCCTTCCCCATATCCCGTGCATGAAGAGGCTTCGACGAAGAGAGCAGAACGGGCGCAACGAGCCGTACTGTTGACAGCCTATGGCGCATGCTCGTCCATTGACGATGTGCCGGCACTATACGAGCATATTCTTCGCGGACATAAGCCTTCAGCGGACACCATAATTCAAGGGGTCGAGCGATACAAACAGACTGGCGTATGCGATCCGCTTCATGCGGTTTCCAGGAGGCAAGCGGATGCCCTCTCACGGCTGATCGGAACGAAATGCGGATCCGCAATCCCCGTCTATATCGGCTGTAAGCATTCGAACCCGTTCGTTCCCGAAGCGGTAAACCAAGCCATGCATGATGGCATCAATCAGTTGGCCGTGCTGCACCTCACGCCGTTCTGCACGCCGACTGGCACTGGTACGTATGTACAGGAAGCGAAAAAAGCAATTGCCGCCGCAGGCAGCTCCCTGCAGATTAGCGTCGTAGCCGATTGGCAAGAGCATCCGACCTTCATCAGGCTAATTGCTCGACGTGTGCAGGATGCCTATCGCTGGCTGCCTTCGGCAAGCATGCCGACAGCACGGGTCATCTTTACGGTTCATAGCAAGCCCGGACTGCCAACCGCACATAAAGCCTTTATTGCGCAGTATTGCCGTTTAGCCCGCCTGATTGCGGAGCAGGCAGAAATCGGCCACTGGGATATCGCCTATCGGAGCGGCATGCCAGCACCACAGCGATGGCTCGGTCCTGATATTAAGGATGTTATTCAGCAGGCAGCAGCCGACGGCTGTCAAGCGGTCGTAGTCTGCGAATTGACGTCGTTGACAGATAATACCGAAGTGTACCATGACCTTGGCGAAGAAGCGAAGCAAGTGGCGGAGCAATGCAATGTGCAATTCGTACGGACGGAATATGCAAATGATGCATTTGATTTCATGGACTTCATGTCCGAAATCGTCGCTGCTCATTTGCTGAGAGGAGATTATTGTTCACAGTAACGTAGTCGAGAAATCGAAGCTGTGGTACGGCCCATCAGCCAAGCATATCGACTCATAGCAGCTCATACGCCACATAGAGATAAACCTAAAAAAAGACTGCAATGGCCTCAACCATTGCAGTCTTTCTTCTATCATCTGTCATATATATGATTATACCAAATGACAAGCAACGTAATGATTGCTGCCCACATCGCGATATTCCGGCACCGCTTGTTTGCAAATATCTGTGGCAAATGGACAACGGGTATGGAACTTACAGCCTGATGGCGGATTCGCCGGGCTCGGAATATCTCCCTGCAGCACAATCCGTTCCGGCTTCTTGGTTGGATCCGGCACTGGAATCGCCGACAGCAACGCTTGTGTATACGGATGGAGCGGCTGCTTGAACAACTCATCGCGCGGCGCCATCTCAACGAGCGATCCCAAGTACATGACACCGATCCGGTTGCACAGATGCTCGACAACTGACAAATCGTGCGAAATGAACAGATAGGTCAAATTCTTCTGCTCCTGCAGGTCGCTCAGCAGGTTGATGATTTGAGCTTGAATAGAGACGTCCAATGCAGATACCGGTTCGTCCGCCACGATAAATTCAGGGTTCATAATGAGTGCGCGCGCAATACCAATACGTTGACGCTGACCGCCAGAGAATTCGTGCGGATAACGGTCAATATGGTATGGTGCCAAGCCGCAAATCGTCAAAATTTCTTTGACACGGTCGCGGATATCGTTCTTCGATGCTATACCATGATCCACCAGCGCTTCTCCGATAGCATCTCCGATCTTAATCCGGGGATTCAACGAGCTATACGGATCCTGGAACACGAGCTGCATCTTCGGACGCATCTTGCGCAGGTCTTTACGGGACAAGTCATGAATCTCCGTTCCTTTAAAGAGCACTTTTCCGTCTGTTTTATCCAACAGTCGCAAAATCGTACGTCCGGTCGTCGATTTACCGCAGCCGGACTCTCCGACGAGTCCAAGCGCCTCCCCTTTATTCAAGCTGAAGCTGACTCCGTCAACTGCGCGCACATGTCCTACCGTACGTGAAAAAATACCGCCTTGGATGGGGAAATATTTCTTAAGGTTGTCTACTTCAAGTAACGGTTGTTGACTCATTGAGCTCCCCCCTCCTTCTCATACAGCCAGCATGCCGCCTTGTGCACCTTCTCATAAGTTTGCAGAGTTGGCTGCTTCTCCGTACAAATCGCCATGCAATGCTCGCAACGGTCATTGAAATAGCAGTTGTTGCCCAGTTCAACTGGATTCGGAACTTGTCCTGGTATTGTATACAATCGCTTCATGCGTTCGTTGATAATCGGTTTCGCCCGCAGCAGTCCTTGTGTGTACGGATGCTTAGGATTTTTGAACAATTCTATGACCGGCGCTTCTTCAATGACTTTGCCGGCATACATAACGACGACGTGATCTGCCATTTCCGCCACGACTCCAAGATCGTGCGTAATAAGCATAATCGCCGTGTTGAATTCGCTCTTAATATTGCGCATCAAGTCTAGAATTTGTGCCTGGATCGTTACATCCAGTGCAGTTGTCGGTTCGTCAGCGATGAGCAGCTTCGGATCGCAGGTCAGTGCCATCGCAATCATAATCCGCTGGCGCATCCCGCCGCTCAACTCATGCGGATAAGCGTCGAAGATTTGCGCTGCACGCGGAATACCTACAAGATCGATCAGATCAATCGCACGCTTCTTCGCTTCTTTCTTCGTCACGCCGCGATGAAGCAGAATTGGTTCGGTCAGCTGTTCGCCGATCGTAAATACTGGGTTCAAGGATGTCATTGGTTCTTGGAAAATCATTGCAATCTCGTTCCCGCGAATTTGACGCATTTCGCGTTCCTTAAGATCCAGCAGGTTTTTCCCTTTATAAATAATTTGTCCACCTTCGATTTTCCCCGGAGCTGCGACTAGGCGCATCAGCGACATGGCGGTAACGCTCTTGCCGCAGCCGGATTCACCGACGACGCACAGCGTTTCGCCTTCTTTAATCGAGAAGCTGACATCATTGACCGCTTTCACGACGCCGCCACCGGTATAGAAATTCGTCCGCAGATTGCGAAATTCGATCAAATTGTTTGCCATATCGTATCTCCTACCTCTTCATTTTCGGATCGAGCACGTCGCGTAAACCATCACCAATTACGTTAATCGCAATTACTGTGAAGAAGATACAGACCCCAGGCGGAACCCACAGCCATGGACGCTTCTGGAAGTCGATTAAGTTATTCGCCGCGGTAATCATGTTGCCCCAGGACGGCGTCGGCGGGACAACCCCTAGACCTAAATAACTCAATACTGATTCTTGCAGAATGGCACCAGCGACCATCAAAGTAGCCACGACGATAATAATTGGAATCGTATTCGGCAGCAAGTGACGGAAAATTTTACGGCGGTCGCGCAAACCAAGCACTTCAGCCGCTTGCATGAATTCTTGCTCGCGAAGCATCAGTATTTGACCGCGTACGAGCCGCGCCAAGCTTGGCCACGACATAAATCCGAGCAGGAACATGACAACATAAATACGTTTATCCGGCGGCACCTTCATATCGGACAGCACCGCACCGAGAATAATAAGCAATGGCAAGCTTGGAATCGACATCATAATATCTGCAAGGCGCATAATGATGGAGTCAACCCAGCCGCGGTAGTAACCTGCCAAGGCGCCGAGTGTGCTCCCGATGGCCACCGAGATCATCATCGCTACGAGACCTACAAGCAGAGATACCCGCCCTGCCAGCATGACACGCAGCAGGATGTCACGGCCCAAGTTGTCCGTTCCAAGCCAATGTGCCGCATTCGGCGGCTTGTTGCCGTTGCGGATATTCATCGTTTCTAGAGAATACGGCGAGAAAAATGGCCCAATAAAGCAAATGAGAAACATGAGTACGAGTACGACCAGTCCCCCGACCGCAAATTTATTTTTAAGCAGTTGCTTGAACGCCAACCTCCACGGGGAAGCCGGTTTGATCGTTTGCACTTTACTATCTTGTGCTGTGGATTCAGCTACCGTTTGAGACACAGATAACTCCCCTTTCTATTTCATCCGTACACGTGGGTCAGCGACTCGATACAGTAAATCAGCCAACAAATTACCCAACATCGTCAGCAATGCCAAGAACATCGTAAAGCCCATCAATAAGAAATAGTCACGGGCGTTAATCGCGTCCAAGTTAATGCGTCCTATTCCCGGCCAGTTGAAGATTTTCTCCGTAATCATCGCACCGGAGAACAATCCCGGCAGCTCAATGCCTAGCAGCGTAATCGCAGGCAGCAGAGCGTTGCGCAGCGCATGCTTGAATATAACAGTCCGTTCTTTCAACCCTTTGGCGCGGGCCGTTCGAATGAAATCTTGACGGACGACGTCGAGCATGCTCGTCCGGAAATAGCGTGTCAGACCTCCGACGCTAATCGAGGTAAGCACGATGATCGGCAGCATCAAGTGTTCCACTAGGTCCCATATACGGGCCAAGCCGGTAGCGTTGCTTCCCGACGTATACATCCCGCCGACTGGGGTCCACTTTAAATCGATTGCAAACAGCTTAATCGCATACAATCCGACGAAGAAGGACGGCAGCGACATTAAAGCAAAGACGAGAAAGGTAATGAGTCCGTCATAGATGGAATGCTGCCTGACTGCAGAAAAAACGCCGACCAAAATCGCTATTGTCCAACTTAAGACAAGAACGATGGCCGCAATTAAGAATGAATTCCACATATAACGGTTAAGCACCGTCGTGACCGGCTGTTTATGCTGCAATGACAACCCCAAGTCGCCCTTAATCGTATTCTCCGCCCAAGTAAAATAACGTTCGACAAGAGGCTTATCCAACCCATGAATGGCTTTCAATTCGGCCGCGCGCTCTTTGGAGATCGTCGGATTCGAATCAATGAAGTTCCCCGGCGCCATCGCAAACACGATAAAGAGCAGCACCGAAACGCCGATAATGGTCGGAATCATTTGCAACAGTCGCCGAATGGCGTATTGTTTCATAAATATTCCTCCTAGCTTTAGATAAACCCAAATGCTCAGCCGACAGGCTGAGCATTTGGTATGCAGCACATTTCCGTATTATTTAATTTCGATTTGGCTCAAATCATTTGTAAATCTACGGTAAGGCGACATATCAAAACCTTGAATACGTGCGTTCGTTGCCCACATATCGCGGCGCTGGTACAAGTAGATGTAAGGCAAGTCCTCATTCAGCTCTTGATAGATTTCTTTGAAGATTGGCTTGCGCTTCTCGATGTCTACTTCTTTGCCAGCCTTCGTGAACAATTCATCCAATTTAGCATTCGAATAACCGATATCGTTCTGGGAACCGCCTGTTTTAAAGACGTTCTCGGAAGATTGCGGGTCAGGTGTCAAGCCCCATGCCAAGAACATCATGTCGAAGTCGCCTTTTTTACGTTTTTCGATAGCGGCGTTGAAGTCCATTTGCTCTGCAATGAACTCGATGCCGAGTTCCTTATAATTAGCTTGCGCTATCGGAATGATGGCATCATTAACCTCGTTAGGCGTTGTCGCCGTAAAGATGATTTTAAATTTCTTGCCATCTTTCTCCCGCATGCCGTCAGCGCCGACTGTCCAGCCTGCTTCATCCAGCAATTGCTTCGCTTTTTCTAAATCGAAGTTGTATTTCGTCACTTCATCCGTGTAGGACCAAGATTCCTTGGATTGTGGAATGTCAATAACGTCCGCATATCCTTGATATACCGCGTCAACGATTTGTTGACGGTCCAGTCCGTAAGTGAGCGCTTGACGCACGCGCTTGTCTTTGAATTGATCACGGTTATGGTTGAAGTTGATGTAGCCGTAACCATTCGTCGGGAACAAATTGACATCCAAGAAGCCCATTTCTTTCAACTGATCAACCTGGTCTTTGGATACCGTAATGAAGTCCATATCCGTCTCGCCTGTTTGCAGCAGTTGAACGTTCGTCTCATTCGTCGTGAATTTGAAAATCAGATTAGGAATTTTAGGTTTGCCTTTATAGTAATTCTCGTTGGCAGTCAATACCGCTTCTTGACCCGCAGCGAACTTTTCAAGCTTGTACGATCCGGAACCAAGCGGCTTCGTGAACAAATCTTTCATATAGCCCAAGTCGCCTTGCTTGTAATCTTTGCCATAGTAGGCTTTAGACAAAACGCCTGTCGTTCCGATTGCGGAGAATGCAAGCGCGCCCGGCTCGGTAGTCGTTACTTCAATCGTTCTAGGGTCGATAACTTTAACCCCTTCGACTGTAGTTGCTTTACCGTCTTTGTACTCTTGTCCACCTTTAATGTGAGCGTCTTTGATGATGTCAGACGGACCATCGTATGACTTGTCATGAAGCACAGTCAACGAGAATGCTACGTCTTCTGCAGTCAATGGAGAGCCATCGCTGAACTTCAAGCCGTCCTTCAACTTGAACGTGTATGTTAATTTGTCCTCCGAAATGGAGTAACTTTCTGCAAGCGCTTCGGAATAAGTGCCATCCTTATTCACTTGCAGCATCGATTCGAACAGCGTCTCAGATACATATATATCATATGCTGTTTCAGCATACGCCGGGTTGAAGATACCGCTTGGAGCCGTAAAGCCGATAATTACCATATCTTTACGATTGTTTGCCGCTTCTGGAGATTTTGTCTGGTCGGTTGCTTTAAGAAGGCCGTCCGCCACCAATTCTCCTTCGCCGCTACCACTCGATTGCTCTGATGTTTGACCCGCAGATGATGTGTCTCCGCTGCCCTCTTTGGAACCGCCGCATGCCGACAGGACAAGCGTCAGGGACAAGAGCAGGCACATGATGATACTAAATCTCTTTTTCACTACATTTTCCCCCTACAATGATGTCATATTATATTTAGTTATAAAGTTGCATACATACTCATCGCGATTAAAATAAAAACATTCGTTAATGCTTTATAGAACATTGGTCAAATAATTTGTTAAGCAGGCCCGTTCCATGAGCAGGAAACGAATATTTTTTCATAATACTACTTTATAATTTCGGATTTGTAAATCCCTATGTCAGCTTTAGATTAAAACTTTTTCATTTTTGCACGATAAGTTTTTTTTATCGATATATGCCGAAATGTAGTGATATATGAAAGACTCTGAACTAAAAAATTGGTTTCGACACCCTTTTTTGTCGTTTTGTCCACCATGAGAAACATATAACCCAAAAAAGTCCGCCTCTCATGTGCAACATTCAATAATTTCATAGTCATGCATAAAACATGCATAATTCGGTTATTCCGCTTGCGCATAAAAAAAGCCCCAGAGATGTTAAACATTCACACTCTGAGGCTTTTCGTCTTATTTTATATAGTCAGGAAATATATTACAACGGATGCGGCACATTCTCTACACCTTGATCAAGCAAAATCATGCGCTCTGCAGTTCGTGACTCGTATGCATAATTCCTTGTCTTCCCGTATCGCTCAATTAACGTTTCTACCGACATAGCCATCATCTTCGGAATCATCTGTTCCGCATGTTGGCGCAGACGCCGCTGGCCTTGCGGATGAATGACCTTCATCAGAAGCCGCAAATATTTCTTGGTCATCCATGAGAATAAGCCGTTAGACAAATCGCGAACCGTAAATCCAAATTGTTCGGGTCCGCGGTGTAGCATGCTTACCCCGTACAAAGCCTTGACGTTCACCCTGAGATCGGGGTGATCCAGTACATATTCCGCCAACTCCGGCAACGTCTTCTCTACTGAACGTATCATTTGGATAGCAAGCTGCATGGAAGTGCGCGATCGCCGTCCGATATCATATAATCGCTTATTATCAAAGTGAAGTTCTAAAATCAGATCGTCATGCTTCAGCTCTACACCGTCATCCAACATCATCGATTTCCCGTGATAGGGGCGCACCCGGAAATGAAACACAGGCTCGACGCAATTCGTTGTCTTTAATCCAAATGCAAGATGGAACGCTCTTTCGTAAAGAAACCACGTGCGGACAATGGCGTGTCTTAACCAAGAAGGATTGTTCGCCCGTTCCTGGTCTGTTTCCCGAATCAACTCATCAATGCGGACGCAGTGCAAATCTCGGGACGCCGCTTCCTCCAGGAACCGCTCCAAGGCGGCAAGCATATTGGCCGGCGCCTCGCGGTCAGCCCCCAAGGTCAATCCGCAGTCATGGAGCAGCAGCACTTCTCCGCCGCGGCAGCGCTTCATCATGCGCTTATACAGTCTGTCTACACCGACTTTCTTGCGCCAATCACCGAATAGGACAGACCATAAAATAATTTGCAAGTAACCTAGATTGCCGTAATCAAATAGATTAACAATTCCCCATGGCGGGCGATAATAAGTCGTCCGCTTGCCTGTGACCGATTCAATAATATCCGACGTCTTGCTAATTTGTCGCTTCACCGTCTTAGGGCGCATGAGCCAATTGGATTTATGAACATAGTTATGAATGCCGATCAAGTGACCTTCCTCGTGCATGCGCCTGAGCAATTCAGGACATTTCTCCGCATGAATGCCAACGACAAAGAACGTTGCCTTGGCATTGTATTTCTTCAATAAATCTAATAGCTGCGGCGTATACACAGGATCCGGACCGTCATCAAACGTCAGGGCGAGGTTGCGGTCAGATCGTCCTTTCTGAAACACTCTAAATCCGAACAGTCGGCTGATGATGCCTGGGAGAAACGCATAAAACGTCAGGATGTAAAAACCCCATAACAAAATGAATTCCATCCCGTTTTCCCCGTTTCTTTCTTTATATCTTACTCATACGTGTAACTGTCATTATTGTATCATATTGCGTAAAGAAATAGGCACTGTAATTCATTTTCGTGTACAATGATAACTAGATATTTAAGGAAGAAAAGGAGTCGAATTCATGATCGTATTTTATCAAAAATATTGGAGGACCGCATTTGACATTGCCCTCTTGGCTTTGACGGTCTACCTAGTCATGTACACGTTCAGTTTCTTGTATTCGATTGCTGCGCCTATATTTTTAGCGTTCATCGTGTTCATGCTGATTGAACCTTTCGCTGCGTTTCTGAATCGGCGCGGCATCAAGAAGGCCATTGCCTCCGCCATTTCCGTGCTGCTGTTCGTGCTCATCATATTGGGCGCCATCTTTGGCCTTGGATTCATATTTTTGAAGCAAGCGGCGGAATTGCAGGAAAGACTTCCTCAATACGTAGGCGCCCTTCAGCATGGGTTCGTGAACATTACGACATTCCTTACTCATAAATATGAAACTCTGCCGATTGAGGTGACAGGTCGTCTGAACGAATACGTCGGCATCATTACCAAAGAAGGATCGAAAATCGCAATCAATTTTTTGGCATGGCTCACCAATAATATTTCTTCCTTCTCCGCATTTACGCTCAACTTCGGCATCGCGATTATCCTCGCATATTTTCTGAGCATCGAGATCGATATGTGGCGCCGGATAGCCCGTGATAAGACACCGCGGACGTTTCAAAACGCGTATCACTTTTTAAAAGAAAACGTTTTACGGGGCATCGGGGCCTACCTGAAAGCTCAAATGAAGCTCATTTCCGTTACATTTTCGATCATTTTCGTATCATTGCTGCTTCTAGGTGTAGATCATGCATTCTTTATCGGACTGCTGTCCGCGCTTTTCGACTTGCTGCCTCTGCTTGGCATCCCGTTTATTTTTATACCGTGGATTGTCTATCTGTTCATCATTGGAAACAGCTCTCTTGCTATTTGGCTTACGGTCGTCTTAGGTCTTACGCTCCTTGTTCGTCAAATTCTGGACCCGAAGATAACAGGCAACACACTCGGCGTGTCTGGGTTTACCATGTTATCCTTCATGATACTATCGCTCTCCATGTTTGGCGTTATTGGCGTGGTGTTATCGCCAATTTTGCTCATCTTAGTGAAAGCCCTATACGATCAAGGTTATTTGAAAGAATGGATTCGTATGCCTAAAGAAGAATTCATCTCCAATCCGTTCGATGCTTCTCCAGACGTGGCCAAGGAACCCGAAGAACCTGCACAACCCACCAAATAAGCAATAACGCCGCTTTCCATTATCCCGGAGAAGCGGCGTTATTTATTTATTTATGAAGCGAATACTCAGCCAACACATCCATCACTTCACCAAAGACGAGGGTAGCTCGATGGGATGGGCCCGCCGCTTCCTCTTCGCTTACTACTGCAACGGCAAATCGCGGCTTCTGAACTGGCCCGTATCCGACAAACCATGTATGGAGCCGATTCGTCCCAAAAGCATCTGCTTGTGCGGTCCCGCTCTTGCCAGCAAGCCGCCATGTCGCATGACGCAGCGCTTGCCCTGTTCCATATTGTATAGTATCTTCCATCCAGCGCTGAATATATCGAGCCGTAAACGGCTTTATTGCCTGTTCCACCTTCGGCCGTGCGGCGAATTGAGCGAGCGGCAGACCATGCGCATACTGAACTTCCTGCACAAGTCGGGGTTCTCCATTTACTCCGCCCTGCAATAAAGTAACGACGAAGTTCGCAGCCGCAAGCGGAGTAAGCCGCACATCCCGTTGACCAATACCCAGTTGCGCCTTTACACCACCGTCTACAGTATGCACATCAGCTGACGAATGAAAGACGCGGCTGTCTTCTTCCCCATCGAAATGGCGCAGTGCGGAATGACCTAACCTGTCATCAGATACCATCCCTACCTTGCCGCTCATCCCCAGCTTGGAGGCGTAGCTCGCAATCGTGCGGGCATCGAGCCGTTCACCCAATTCTGCGAAGACGACATTGCATGACTTCGCAAGCGCCTCCCGCAAGGTCAGTGCCCCATGTCCCTCAGGCAGCCAACAAGACAATCCGTACTTTCCATACTGCCCGTCACAATGGAACACCTCTTCCGGATCCGTCACCTTTGCATCCAGCGCTGCGGCAGCAATGAATAATTTGTATATGGATCCGGGGGCTAGTGCCTTAAGTGCACGATTGTTCCAGTCTCCCTTATGCGGATCGACATGATTCGGATTAAAAGCCGGACGGGACACCATGGCAACCACATCCCTTGTTCGCGCATCCAACACGGTAACCGATCCTTTTTTCATGCCGTTCCGGTCCATTACTTGTTCGATCTCCGCTTGCAGCTCCATGCTGGTCGTAGTCAGCAGCCGCAACGGATAATATGGATTGTCGGGCCGCCGTATTCTGACATCCAACCCATAGAGCGGACGATGCAGCGCATCGGTATAATGCACGAAAGTCGTCGAACCAATTCCTTTAAGCAGCGGTTGAAAGGCGCGCTCCAAGCCAGACACTCCCTCGATTGAGCGTTCTGTAGGCTTGTCTGCGCCAGAACGTTCCGCTACCGTTCCAACCCACTGGGGAGTCTGCCCCTTCATCGGATAACGAATCGTAACGGGAAGCGCGCGCACGCCATCCCAAGACAGCGTCTGCAGCCGCTCCACTTGTTCTTTCGTCAGCGGGTGAGGAAGCTTCGCATCAGCCGAATCAGGCCAAATATACGGCTCTCTCGCATTCTCCCACCGCTTCAGCACCTCCTGTTCGGTCACATGAAGCCATAGCGCCAACGTCCGCGTCACCTCAGCAGCCATCGCTTGCTTGTGAACAGGAAATAAAACGAGAGCATATTCGGATAGTCCCGTATATTGACGTCCATAACGGTCCAGAATGCGACCTCTTCCATTGTCCAAAATAATGCCTCGTTCGCGCTGTATGACGGAACGCTGCAGCAGCGTATGGCTGCTTGTCTGAACAGAGCGCTTCGTTTCGATGAATTGCAGCCAGCCAAGCCGTATGACATATACAATAAGAATGGCGGTAAAGAGAATGACGATAACAGCGATTCGCTTCATCACCGTTGCTCTCCCCCATTGACGTATCCTTTCCACAGGCGGATTGACCCTCTTTCTAGCCTAATATCGTCCTTACAGAGGTTGTTCAAAAAGTCCCTTTTTGAACTCGCACTTATACACATTATCGACGATAATGCGGGCTATAATCCGTCTGCTGCAATATACCTCATAACTTAATCGTCATTATTCAATGCAAACTGGGTCAAACATTCCGACAGGTGCTGCGACACCTGTTCGAGTTCGGAGGACAAGCCGACAAGCTGGTTAGAGACAGACACCTGTTCGTTGCTTAACGATGCGACCTCTTCCGAAGTGGCGGCGGCCTCTTCGGCTACCGTGCTGACGCTCGTCATTGCTTCTGTCATCACCTTCTGTGTCTCATCCAACTCGTTCAGCGCCTCTGTTGCCCGATCCAGCTTATTCATGAATAAACCCATCTGACGCTTCACGTCATGGAAGATCGTATCCGTATCTTGTACGGCCTGCAATTGCTCTTGAAATACTGGGTATACTCGGCCCAGCATAGATACCGTTTCCTCCACATCCTGTCCGATCTTCTCCGTCATTTCTCCGACCACCCCGATCGAGCGTTGGGTTTCATCGGCCAATCCGCGGATTTCATCGGCCACGACACGGAAGCCCCTGCCAGACGCGCCCGCGCGAACAGCTTCAATCGCCGCATTCAGTGATAAAATATTCGTTTGCTTCGCAAGCTGGGTCAGCAATTCAAGAATATGGCGTACGGATGCCGTACTGCTTTGTAACGCATCCACCTTCGACACGAGCGCTCGCACCATACTTTCCGATAGTTCGGTCTTACGGTTCAACTCGTTCATGTATCCCGTGCCGCGCTGGCTTGCTTGTTCCACTTCACTGGCGGCGCCATACATATCTACATTCAGTTCGATAACTTGCTGCATCTTTGCTGAAGTGAGTCCCGTCCATTCATTTCCGCGCTCCGCTTCCTCCGCAAGTGTAGTCGAGCCATGTGCAATCTCCTCGGTAGCCATAACAATTTCCTTCGCTGACAAGGCCGTATGCTGCGAAGCGACGCTCAGCTTGTTCGCCGTCTGCAGCACCGAATCTGACGCGTTCCCTGTCTGCTTCACCAATTCGCTAATGCGCGACATCATCGTGTTGAAGCTGGAAGCTACTTGTCCGATTTCATCCTGCGATCGCTCGGTCATTCGCACGCCGAGATGGCCATCTGCCCCTTCTTCCATCAAGTCCCGCATGTGCTGAAGCGGCAGGCCGATTCTGCGCATGACGTACCAACCTATAAAGAGTGCTACAACTAGCGCGATCACGATAGCCGTCCATGACGCGTTCCTTATTTTCAACGTATCCTGCAGCAAGGTATGTATCGGAGTGAATCCATTCAACGTCCAATTCGTTACAGGCGAACGATAATAAACGCCGAGCAGTTCATTTCCTGCTTGGTCCACCAACCTATCCCGCCCGCTCTGCGCCGATGATTCAGCTGTCAACCGTATTTGAGGAGGCTGATCAATAAGTGTTGTGTCTTCAGCGTATACGATTTTGCCTTCGGAGCTTACCATCTGGACAAATGACCCGTCTGCGTCATTCCATACTAACTGCTCCTTCAGAACGGATGACTTAATCTCCATAACCATCACATACATCGTGCCGCCGCGATTCACGCTTTTCACCGTTCGGGCGAGGGCAAAGGTTTCATTGGGACTTTGTCCAGAGACACCGTTCGGAGTCGTCGGCAGCCAGATTTTACTGCCGGATTGTTGCAGCAGCTCTTTGAACCAAGACTCATGACGAAGCTCCCGCAGCCGTTCGGCGGACAAGCCCGACGTGAACAGCATTGCGCCATCTTCCTCCACAGGAATCAAGTACATGCCGTACAGCGCATCATTGCCAAATACATACGTTTTCAAATTATTTTCAATCGTTTTGGCTATTTGCAGCTTGCCATAGTCGTTGAGCTTCTGTCCTTGTGTCGCTAATGACAAGGCGGACTGTATGTCCTGATCGAACAAGATTTGCTGCGAGAGCTCAGCGTATTTGCTAAAGAACAAATCCAGCTTTTCTCCGGCCTGGATTACCGTTTGCTCTTGTGAATAAGAGAGTTGCTGTTCAATGATTTGGCGAGCCTGACTGTAAGAGAAAAGACCAACGGAACCAACAAGCAGTGTAATGCTCACAAAAAAGAGAAGAAATAGCTTCATTCCGACGGAACGCAGCGGTCTGAATGGTCGATTCTTGGAGTGGCTGCTTTGTTCGGTTACGGACGGTGAAGCCTTTGTGACATGACGTTTTCCGGTATACATACGCTACACCTCACCCATATGAATGTATATTGTCCTAAGACATATGTCCTAGTTACTACACATTCGACGCCATACACTTTTTTCCTGTATCCAATTACAATAATCTCCCATTCATTCAAAATATAAGTTTCTAAGTCTCGTCTGGCATGGACTCTTCATCAGGGACGACATGTTCCATTCGTGCAGTGGCGAGTCCAGATTGACGGTGATTCGCTTCAACCGCCCCTTTGCTTCATTCTCCCCTTCCATCAGGAGACGGCATTCCCAAGGACGAGTCTGGTTCACTGCCACTATAATCGTCCGTTTTACGACATGCTATATGACACGGCATATGTCTTAACCTCGACATTATCACTCTCGAATGAAGGGGAGGGAGACCACTCCAAATTCTATAGGATCAAAATAACGGCAATGCCATCCGCTGCGTCATGCAGGGCTGCATTGCCGATTATCTTCACGCTTTCGCGTTCTTTTTGCGCATCATATCGAAATAAGTGACAGGCTGTTCCACCTTGATCCGAACCAGCTGCAGCGGATGGCGCGCAGCATCAAGCTCATTGCCTTCGACATCCCATAGACGATCTACCTTCTGTTTGAAAAATGTTCCGTTCGGACCGAAAAACTCGATTTCCGCGCCCGCTTTAAAGTGGTTGCGCTGCTGAATGGTTGCCATGCCGGTCTCAGCATCATAATCCATGACGAGACCCGCGAAGTCGTAAGGCGCAGGCTTGTCTTCCGGCTCGTAGATATGATCTTCGTGGTCAGGCTCTTCATAGAAGAAGCCTGTATTCACCGGTCGGTTCGCCGCTTTATAAATTTCATCCAGCCATTCCTGCTTCAGAACATAATTGTCTGGATCCGCCATATAACTGTCAATGACTTGGCGGTATACGTTGACGACGGTAGCGACATAGTGGATCGATTTCATCCGTCCTTCAATCTTGAAGCTATCAACTCCGACATCGATCAGATCAGGCAAATGCTCAATCATGCACAGATCCTTCGAGCTCATCGCGAAGGCATTGTCTTCTTCGTCAAAGAGAGCCAGCTGATTCACGCCGAGACGGAATTGTTCAAGCACCGGGAATTGTGATGCTTCTTGAGCGCTAATAAGCTCGTCTCCATCCGGACGATTATCCTCGAACAAATCGTATTTCCAACGGCATGATTGACAGCAGCCGCCGCGGTTGGAGTCTCTATCCGTGAAATGGTTGGAGAGGACGCAGCGCCCCGAATACGAAGAACACATTGCGCCGTGTATGAACGCTTCGATTTCGATATCGACGTGCTGTTTCATCTCGGCGATTTCTTCCAAGCTCGTCTCACGCGCCAGCACAACGCGTGGTGCGCCCTCCTCCTTCCAGAATTGAACGGTCTGCCAGTTTGCTATCGATTGCTGTGTGCTCACATGCACTTCCAAGCCCGGGGCAACGCGCTGCGCCGTTTCAATGATGAACGGATCGGCTGCAATGATCGCACTAATGCCGACCTCGTACAAATTGCGCAAATAGTCTTCCAATCCCTCGATATCTTCATTATGGGCATAAATGTTCGTCGCTACGAACACCTTGGCGCCATATTTTTTTGCAAACTCCACGCCTTCGCGCATTTCTTCGAAGCTAAAATTGTCTGCATTCGAACGCAGACCGTATTTTTGCCCACCGATATAGACGGCGTCCGCGCCGTAATGGACGGCGAACTTCAGCTTCTCCAAGTTGCCGGCGGGAGCGAGCAATTCCGGCTTGTCGAGACGATACCGCTTGCCTTTGTATTGCGGCTTCACTTGTGTTGTCATTACTGTTCGCTCCCTTTTAGTACATTTGCTCTTTATAGAAAAATCCAAACGACAGCTCGCGTTCAGGGTCCTGAACGGCACGAATGCGTTCAATCCACTCTTCTTGGAATCGATAATTGTCTGGATCCGCGACGTAAGTGTCAATTGCTTCGCGGTATACTTGGACGACTGTCTCATTATATACCGTAGGCTTCAATAGTCCTTCCACCTTAAAGCTATCAATGCGCGCATCAAGCAAATGCTTAAAGTCCTCGATGATGCACACGTCGTCCGAACTCATAATATGAGTGCCGTTCGAATCCTCATATAAGGGGAATTTCTCGTCCTGACGTTCTCGTTCAATCAGGAAGAGCTTGCGCTCCATGCCGACTTCGTTCACTTGCTCTTCTTTATCAATATGGCGGAAGTAATGCTGCAGCAGATGGCGCTTGGAATGATAAATATTCGTCATGCCGTGGACCTGAATTTGAACCTCCATGTCGGGAAGCTTCTGCTTCATCTCAACAACCTGTTCCATATTGAGCTCACGAGCGACGACAAACCGGCTCGAGCCACGCTTTTTCCAGTATTTTGCCGTAATATAGTTGGTGGATGTCATTTCCGCATTCCAGTGCAGATTAAGATTGGGCGCTGCTGTTCTTGCCGTCATCAGAACAGCAGGATCACCGAATACGATCGCGTCTACACCGATCTGTTCCAGCCGCTGCAAGTAAGCAGATAGCCCATCTAAACGTTCGTTATGCAAAATATTATTGACCGCGACATACAGCTTCGCCTGATGATCGCGGACCGCATTCATGCTTTCTTCAATGTGTTCCAGCGTCATTTCGCCCGGCAGGCGCATGCCATATCGCTGCTCACCTACAAATACGGCATTGGCTCCGGCTTGGAGCATGCGCTCCACCTCGGCCACACTGCCAGCTGTAACGAGCAATTCGGGTTCATATGTCATCATGTTGTTTCACCACTTTCTATTCCCCTGCAGTTTGCTTGCTTTTCTCAATATTGCGTTGATGCTCGGCAAACGTCTTTGCAAACAAATGCGAGCCTGTACCATCTTTCTTCGTGACATAATAGAAATAGTCCGATTGCTTCGGATGAAGCGCTGCTTCAATCGAGGCTGCGCTCGGGCCTGCTATTGGTCCCGGCGGCAATCCCTCTATTTTATACGTATTGTACGGACTGTCAATTTCCAAATCCTTATAGTACAAACGTTCTTTAGGTTTATCCAGCGCATATTGAACCGTAGCGTCGATCTGCAGTTTCATCCCTTCCCCGACTCGGTTATAGATTACTCCTGCAACAAGTCCCCGCTCGGCGTCTACGACAACTTCGCGCTCGATTAACGAAGCGACCGTCATTAGCTCATGAAGTGTCAGACCCTGCTTCTTCATGTCCGTTTCCCAGCTCGGTGAAGCTTCCGTCAATCGTTTTTCGGTCTCTTGAATCATGCGTGTAATAATATCTTTGGCAGAACTGTCTTTTTTGAGCTCATACGTTTCTGGAAATAAATAACCTTCCAACTTATGCCGCAGCTTGTCGTTGTCCGGAATAGCCTGTACCATAGAAGATGTATCGGTTAACCAAGCCGTATCATCCGCAAGCTGCATGAATTCAGCTTTATCTACGATGCCGTCTTTGCTTAATGTGTCAGCAACTTGTTCAATCGTGAAGCCTTCCGGGATAGTAAAGCGAATCATTTCTTCAGGGACGACATCGCCTTGATTGAGTTTGGCTATAATTTCATCAAACGTTGTGCCCGCCTGGAACGCGTAGGTGCCTGCCTGGAATCGAGCTCCTTCTTTACTCCACTTCAAATATCCTTTAAATATAAGTGCATTGCGAATGACGCCTTCAGCTTCAAGCTGAGACGCAATCTTTGCCGTTCCGGTACCTTGATCAATCGTCACGGTAATATCCCGTTCTTCTTTGGGCAGCGGCTTCATGCCATTCCAAATATACCATGTTCCCCCGCCGGCCGCTAAGGCGACAATAAGGATAATGGCAAGCAGCACTTTGGAACCTGTCCTCATCCATTCACTCTCCTACATGGAAAAAGAGCGGTTTTCCGCTCTTTTCGCCGAGATCATGCTTACGTATCTTATAACACGGGATTGCAATATCAGAATGCGTCGCGATAAGCAACTTCATCGTAACGCTCCATTACCTCTTCCCACTCGTCGTCGTCATTAATGCTCTCGAGCTGCCATTGTTCCGCATCGCCCTGTACGATACGGAACAAATCCGGCTCCGCATCTCGCTCGCCTTCCGGCAAGAGCACCGCGTACGCGCGATTGCGGTATTCAAATTCTGCTGCCAAAGACAGCACGCGGATTTCTCCGCGATCATCGGTCATTTCAATGCTATCGCCGTAGACGCTCTTCAGACGGTCGATGAATTGAATGTCAAGCGATTCGTTCACCCTTCATTCTCCTCATCCATGCTTACAAGCGTATTAAATGTTTCTTCAACGATGTTCCATTCCTCTTCGTCTTCAATGACGTAGAGCTTCAGATCATCACCTTCTTCTTCATAGCGGAACGCGTACACTTCATCTGCTTCATCGTCTTCAGCATCCATAGGAACGACCATCATATATTTGTTATCCGAGCCATCCACTTCGAACTTCATAATGACCTCGAATTCTTCCTCGTTCCCCTCGTCGTCCGGAATATAAATGATCTCCGGTTCTTCTTGCAAATGGTTGTCTTGTGTCATGTTAACCCCTCACCTTCTTGATTGATAGTCAAGATATGTTTGTAAAATAATGGTTGCCGCCATTTTATCGACGACTTGTCTACGCTTCTTGCGGCTAACGTCAGCTTCGAGCAATGTGCGCTCCGCTGACACCGTACTCAAGCGTTCATCCCACAGGTGAACGGGTAATCCGAACGACTGCTGTAATTCTTCAGCAAATGACTTGCTTAATTCGCCACGCGGTCCAATCGTACCGTTCATGTTCTTTGGCAAGCCAAGAACAATTTCCTCGACGCCGTGCTCGCGCACGATCTCTCCGATTCGACGCATCGCGTCCCCGGGCTTGCGCTGCACAATGACTTCAAGTCCTTGTGCCGTCCATCCGAAAGCGTCACTAACCGCGACGCCAATCTTACGGTCTCCATAATCCAATCCAAGTATCTTCATCCGATATCTCCTGCACTCACTTCTAGAGGTTGTTTAATAAGTTCCTTTAGATCATGAAGCATCCCAAGAAGTTATTCGACACGTGCATTTTAAGTTGCGAACTCCGTTAATCCACGCGGCTTAACGGTGATGATTCAAGTAGAAGCGGACCAATTCTTCAATAAGTTCGTCCCGTTCCTTCTTGCGCACTAAACTTCGAGCATTGTTATGCCGCGGGATATAAGCGGGATCCCCAGATAGCAGATAACCGACGATTTGGTTAATGGGGTTGTACTCCTTCTCCAAAAGCGCATCATAGACAGACAGAAGTATATCTTGATTGGATGCTTCCTGTTCTTCCGCCTTCACATTGAACTTCATCGTCTTATCCATGGAATTCATCGCCGTCACCTCGCTTTACTCTTATCATAACACATACCCGAACAAACTAGAAAATATTCCGCTTCATTGCACAATCAATTCACATAATTGACGAGAATGCGATGAAGCGGACCGTTTGTTCTCATTCTAACTCTTTTCCCTGAATTTGCAATGCTAACACTTATGCGCCAGCTTGATTGGACACTAATTGTTCCACCAGACCAAGCGCCTCATCCAGCTTGTCAGCATTCTTGCCGCCCGCTTGCGCCATGTCTGGTCGGCCGCCGCCGCCGCCGCCGCATACGGCTGCCAACTCTTTAATCAGCTTGCCTGCATGCAGTCCCTGCTTCACGAGCACAGGCGATACAGCCACGACAAAGTTAACCTTATCTTCGTTCGCGGCGCCCAGCACAATAACCGCTTCCGGCAGCTTCGCCTTCAACTCGTCTGCCGTCGTGCGCAGCGCGTCCATTCCACCGGCATTCACTTTTGCAGCGAGCACCTGAATACCAGCTACCGTGCGCACTTGATCAGTCAATTGACCGGCTTCAATGCTGCTCAGCTTCGCCTTTAACGATTCATTCTCGCGGGACAGTTCCTTCTCACGGATAAACATCCCATCAATGCGCTTCGGCACATCAGTCACATTGCATTTCAACAAGCCTGCTGCTTGCTTTAGAAGTTCCAATTGCTCTTCCATATATTGATACGCATGACGGCCAGAAACGGCTTCAATTCGTCGTGTACCCGATCCGATTCCGCTCTCGCTTACAATTTTGAACAATCCAATTTCAGACGTATTGCCGACGTGGCATCCGCCGCACAGCTCAATGCTGTAGTCGCCTACTTGAACGACACGAACGATATCGCCATACTTCTCGCCGAACAACGCCATCGCGCCCATCGCTTTCGCTTCGTCAATCGATTTCGATTGAATAACCACATCCGTACCCATCCAAATCTGCTCGTTAACGCGGCGTTCGATATCTTGCAGTTCTTCTTGGCTAATACCGCCCAGATGCGAAAAGTCAAAGCGCATGCGCTCCGCTTCCACAAGGGATCCCGCTTGGTTCACGTGCTCGCCGAGCACTTGCTTAAGTGCCTTATGAAGCAGGTGGGTAGCCGTATGGTTCTTAATAATATCTTCTCGTGCGTAACGAGCCACTGATGCCTGTACAGTCATGCCGACGCGCAGCGTTCCACCGTCCACTTGCACCAGATGGACATGCTGGCCGTGCGGCGCCTTCATCACATCTTCTACGCGCGCCTTCAAGTCCGAATCAACATCGCTTAACAGACCGAAGTCGCTCACTTGTCCGCCGCTCTCTGCATAGAATGGCGTGCGGTCAAGCACGACTTGGCAAGTCATGCCGGCTTGCGCTTCTTCCGCTGTCTGATCTTCTACAATAATGGCCAGAACTTTGGCGTCAGTTACCAATTCATTATAACCAATGAACTCGCTTTTAGTCGTGTAATCAGCGAGCGGTCCGCCTTGCACCTTCATGCTTCCTGAATCTTGGCGCGCGGCACGCGCACGATCGCGCTGTTCCTGCATTGCCTGGTCAAAGCCATCTCGATCTACCGTCAAACCATGCTCAGCCGCATAGTCTTCCGTCAAATCAAATGGAAAGCCATACGTATCATACAGCTTGAACGCTTCGGCTCCAGTAATCTGAGAACGGGCTTCGGCTTTCGCCGCGGAAGCCATGTCCGCCAGAATAGCGAGTCCCTCCACCAATGTTTCATGGAAGCGCTCCTCTTCGCTCTTAATCACTTTTTCAATAAATTCACGCTTCTCGAGCACTTCATTATAGTACACGCCCATCACATCGCCGACGGTCTTAACCAGATCGACCAGGAACGGGCGATCGATGCCGAGCACTTTGCCATATCGCACGGCACGGCGCAGCAAGCGGCGGATGACGTACCCTCTTCCCTCATTGGACGGCAGCACGCCGTCGCCTACGGCAAACGTTACTGTACGAACATGGTCGGCAATAACTTTGAGCGCCACATCATATTCGGGATTTTCGTTATACTTCACACCAGCAATCTGACAAGTCGCTTGAATAATCGGCTGGAACAGGTCGGTATCGAAGTTCGAGTCCACGTCCTGCAAAATAGATGCAAAGCGTTCCAAGCCCGCGCCGGTATCAATGTTCTTGTTCGGAAGCGGCGTATAGCTGCCATCTTTGTTGTGGTTGAATTGAGAGAACACGAGGTTCCACACTTCGAGATAACGCTCGTTCTCACCGCTCGGGTAGCACTCCGGATCTGTTTCGGGATCCCCGTACTTCACGCCGCGATCATAGAAAATTTCCGTACATGGACCGCAGGGCCCTTCGCCGATATCCCAGAAGTTATCGTCGCCAGTCTTAATGATATGTTCAGGAGAAAGACCGATTTTCTCGTTCCACAGCTTGTATGCTTCCTCATCTTCGTTATATACGGTAACATACAGCCGGTTCGGGTCGAAGCCAATCCACTTCTTGTCCGTCAGGAACTCCCATGCCCACGTAATCGATTCTTCCTTGAAGTAGTCTCCAATCGAGAAGTTGCCCAGCATTTCAAAAAACGTCTGGTGACGCCGCGTCCTGCCGACGTTTTCGATATCATTGGTGCGAATGCATTTCTGCGAGTTGGCGATACGCGGATTTTCCGGTTTTTCCCGTCCGTCAAAATACGGTTTGAGCGGAGCCATGCCTGCATTAATCCACAACAACGACGGATCGTTATGCGGCACGAGCGAGGCGCTCGGTTCGATATGATGTCCTTTGCTTTCGAAAAACTTCAGCCATTTTGTACGAATTTCACTTGCTTTCATGAATGGAAGCCCCCAGTTCAATAGGTTTGGTATCATACTGTTTTTGTTCTGAAAATAAAAAAATCGCCTCCTGTAAAACAGGGACGATTGTAAGTATCGCGGTACCACCCTGGTTATCGCTTATGCAGCGCACATAGCTGTCTCCCCCTATCATAGGAGCAGTTCAACCTGTCGTGCCGCGTCTGCGATCGCCTCGTCGTTGATAACGGGAACGCCCCGGTGAAGTTCATTCACACTCAGAAACTAGCCTTCAGCCGCTCTTCATGGTGAAGATTCTTCCAGCCTGGCGACGGAAATCGCGCGGAATCTTCTCTCTGGTCCAAGGACTGCAGCTTACTCGGTTTCATCTTCGTTTTGCAATAGATATTTATCCAAGAGTATAAATAAATGTCGAACGCTTGTCAATCCTGAAGCTCGTGGCAAGTCGAGTTCGAAGCAAGACCATTGGAAAATATACAGTCAAATGTACGGACTCGGCGGATACACAGCATGTGGACTGTATTATATCCAGCGGATCCGGATGCTTTTCGGCGTTTGCTGCTGAATGAGCCTCAAACTATTGGACAATCTCCAATGGAACCAACCGTAAAGAGAATTACGAGCAATCTTCACTGTACGAAATCCAATGGATGAAGCAAACAAGATCAGACAAATTGCCCAGTGACTATACGGCAAAGCGCCTCTTCGTCAACGAAGAGGCGCTTCCTTCCGAATGGCCTTTTTAATGCGACCTATCCCAAATATTCAATCTGCTCCAGCATCCGCTTCAGCATGACCGCCGCTTGGGCGCGAGTTGCTGTACCCTTCGGCTCAAATGTATTCACGGTCATCCCCTGTACAATGCCGGTCGAAATCGCCTTCGCAACACCTTGCTGGGCATATCCGCCGATGTTGTTGCGATCCTTGAATTTGTTCAGCGATGCCGGTTCATACGATACGGTATGACCTGTATATTCCATCGCACGGACGAGCATAACCGCCATTTGCTCGCGGTTGATTGACTCATTCGGACGGAACGTGCGATCCTCGAAGCCTCCGATAATACCGGCTTCCGTCGCCGCTCCGATATAAGGCGCCATCATACTGTTCGAGCTAACATCACGATACACCGCAGCCGCCCCTGAGTTGGCCTGCAGTCCGAGCGAACGAGCAAGTAAAATGGCGAATTGACCGCGCGTAATGTTCGCATTCGGCGCGAACGAGGTGGAGCTGACACCTTCAATAATATATTTGGATGCCAGTTCGCGTATCGCTTCACGCCCCCAATGATTCGCTGCATCGATGAAGTCTTTGCTGCGGTCCATCATGGCCACCGCTTGATTGCCCTTGAATGTGGAAGAGAAGACGGTAATCGAGCTGTTCTGTTTCACAACTGTCGGCACGTAACCCACCTTATTCAGTACGGAATCGTAACGTACCGCAGACGCGTTGTGGCGTTGAACATATCCGGTCGTGCGCACTTTACTTTCTAGCTTTGCAGCAAGTGCTTTCGGGCTCGCAGAACCGGCAAAGGTGGAAGCATAGAAATCTAGCGGCTGCACACGCACGTTCGCCCCTGTCGAATTGAGGTCGCGCAGCATGGCATCCGCCGATGAGCTTGGCTGCTTCTCAACTTGCAGGAGCAGATAAGCCGTGCTGTTGCCCCATTCCCGCTCCAGATCACGGAAGTTCAACTCTTTCAGCGGCACGGAATAGAGCACGTCTCCGTATCTCACGGAAAAGACAGCATCATTGACCTGATTGTACACCTCTTTCAACGTTTGCAGCGGCACCGCTACCATGGCGGCACGTTCAGACGCCGGCACATCGAACGCGAGATGATTGCGCGTTCCGTTCTTAATAACATAGTCAAAGGATGATTTCAATTTACTTGACGGTAACGTATACCGCTTCACCGTTTCACCGAAGCGCGAACGCTCCGATTTCGTTTCTGCCGCGGAGCTCGCAAGCAAGTACCAGCCGTTATCCAAAAACCACTCATATGCCGCTGGTTGAATATCATCGGGTCTCGTCATCGATCCGTCCGTCTGATTTGACACCGCCGCGTTTGAGAAAGCTTGCAGCGCATTGCCGCTCCGATCTTTAACTGGGTTGGCGCCTGGCAAGTATGCAAGCGTCACGTTAGAATACGTGCTGACCGCATCGGTGAGCGTCAACGTAATTTGATCGCCTTTGATGGACGCGCTTTTCACCTTCTGGTTGCTATTGTCAGCCTGCACGTAGAACTGCGACAGTGTCGGCGTTGGCGTTTCTCTTAATTTCTCCGAGAACGTGAGCGTCATCGTCGCGCCTTTAATAATGGCCGATCTCAATGTCGGCGCCTGATTGTCTGACTTGTTATCCACCCGCACTAACGTAAAGCTCGCAGCCGGATTGCCCGCCAAATCGGCCAAGCGCGGCTCGCCCGGCGCGTAGGACACCGTCACTTCGTCGTTGTCACCGACACTTGAATCCAAGGTAAGCTCAACGACATTGCTTTTGATATTCACTGCGCTGACATAACGCGCCGATCGGTTCACGAGCACCGAATAATGGCTGCGAAGCGGAACCTGATCCGCCTTCAAGGCTTCATCATAGATAAGCTTCAAAGTGCTTCCGTTCACCTCTGCCGTCCTCAACACAGGCGCTTTCGTGTCTGACAAATTGCGTGCATATAAGTCCGAGAAGGCCTGCACCTGATTGCCGCCTCGGTCCTTTAACGGGTATTTGTCTGGTTTATAGCTTACCTTTACGACTTCACCGTTCGTAATGAGATGAATAATGCTCAATGTCACCTTGGATCCATTGTGGGAGATACGGCTAATTCTTCGTTCTTTACCGTCTGCCCACACCGTGAACTGGCCATCCGCCTTGGAAGATACGGCATCCAGCTCTTTCGTAAATTCGAGCTCCACCTTATTGCCTTGAGCCGTTACGTTACGAACGCTCGGCAGCGTATTGTCCACTGTATTGGCTACTGTCCAACGGTCTATCGAAGCCGCCGCATTTCCGCTCGTGTCCCGAATCGGCTTGCGATCCGAGCCCGGACTATAAGACAGGCGCACCTCCTGACCATAGGCAATGCCGCTTTGCAGCTTCACGTCGACGTGTTCGCCGCTTACCGCTACACTCTTCACCCGGCGCGCATCGCCATTAACCGTCACCGTAAATCTGGACGCAGACGGAACGGACGCCTTATCCAGCGACTCGTCGTAAGTCAACCGAATCGTATCGGAGGCGGTCAGACCCGCAGACTTCAATACCGGTGCAGTTACGTCCTGCTTGCCTGTAGAGAAACGCCAATCCTTCAAGCCAGCATAGTCCTTGCTGCTTTCATTTTTAAGCGCCCCGGCTGATATTTCCACGACGTAGTCCGTATTGCCCCTTAAATCTTGCACAGGGTCAATCGAAATCGTCTTCGTCCCGTCACCTGCAATACGGCCTGACGACATTGGCAGCGCTTCGGCCACCTTGCCATCCTTTGCCGTTTTTATAATGACGCTGCCGTCTTTTTTCCAGACATTCTCGTTGAACGTAAGCTCAAGATTTGCATCCACACGGACATCTCGCTGTTCTTGTGCTGGAGACAGCTTCGACAGGACTGGCAATCCTTGCTCCGCCTTTGTGGCGAACGTCCACGCAACAGGGTCATAAATGCCCAGGAACTCGCCGTTCTCGACCTTGAACGTACCGTAATCGACCTGTACGATATATTTCGTCCGATAATGAAGTGATTTGGAAGGCTTAATCGTCGCTGTCCTCTTCGCATCGTCAAGCTTTACTTGATCGCTTTGGACGGAAATGGCTTCCACCACTTCCCCGTTCATCGTCTTAATAGTTACATTTCCCGTACCTATTTCAACCTGTTCTTGAAACTGTATGCTCAGCTCCGATTGCACATCCACATCATTCGTACCGGAACGAGGATAGGTTGCCTCCACCTTTACGTTATGCCAGGCTTTATTCGTCTGCTTCACCTCGTCGGGAGACAAGGCAAATGCGGTACTCATTGAAAGTTCCATCGCCATTGCAACGGTGAGTAGTATCGCGAGTGTTCTTTTCACGCTAGAACTCTCCTCCTTTGGTCTATTGACCTGCGTCTTTTTCCAGAAACAAAACATGCAGCACACAATATCATGTAACGCCGCATCCACATTTTTAAACGCGACTAAAGCATGTTTTGTTGTACCTATTTTTGAAATTACCAGAAAATACAACTTTGGAAGGAGGTAAAAAGTCGGATAGTCCCGAGTACTCATTAGGCTGACTTATATGAGCCTATTCGTAAGTCCGTTCGACGGTGAATGTAGTTATTGTGACTGTGATCAATCTTATATGGAAAAATAAAAAACTCCAATTATCCAATATAATTAGAGCTTACATGATTCAAAATGTACGATATACGTTGAGCGAAATGGAGACAAGGGGGATACGGTCAAGACTTCAGCCCTGCTTTTTTTCAAAAAAAAATAGAAGCCCGTCAACAGGCCTCCACTTATTCCGCACCTCAAGGCGTCAAGGCGTCTTGCGCCAAATGTAATAGGTGAACACGTGACTGAGCACCACTTTCAGCGCCGCAAAGAACGGAACCGCCAATATTAAGCCGACGACTCCAGCCAATTCGCCGCCTACCAACAGCGCGAATATAATGACGAGCGGATGCATGTGCAGCGTCCGTCCCACCACCTGTGGCGAAATGATATTGCCCTCAAGAATTTGGCAAATGGTATTGACTACCGCTACAAAAATGAGCATCTTGAGCGATATCGTAGAAGCAACGATCAGCGCCGGTGCTGCGCCGAAGTATGGCCCCAAGTATGGGATGATGTTAAAAATCGCCACACATAACGCTAACAGCAGCGCGTAGGGCATACCGACAATCATATAACCGATATACGCCAACACACCAATAATGACACAGACGAGGAATTGGCCGCGAATGTAGTTGCCAAGCGCCGTATCGATTTCTTTAAGCATCATAACCATATGTTTGCGGTGCGACTTCGGCACATAGGCGATAATCGTCCGTTCGAAGACATCGAAATCCTTCAATATGTAAAAAATCAAAAACGGCACTATTAAGGCAATAAACAGCATATTAATGGTGGCGCCGATATTGTCCATAAAGTTAGAAATTCCTTTGCCGAGCCGTTCCTCGAACGCATACAACCAATCGTTCAGCCCAGAACGTACGGAAGGCGGCATGATAGACGACTGACTCAAGCCGTCCATCAGCTTCTCCGCCTTCGCATTGAGATGCGGCATTTGATTGTTAAGTTCCTCGAGCTGCTTCATCAGCATCGGAATCATATTGATGAGAATGACGGTAAGCGAGGCGATGAATACGACGTAGATGAGCAGCACCGCCATCGTGCGGGGCACCTTGCGCTCGTTCAACAGTGTCACGACGGGATTAAGCACATATGCGATAATCATCGCAATGAAGAACGGAGCCAGCACGGCCTTCATAAACCCGTACACATGCCCGATCAGCGGCTTCAACAAGAGTAGAATATATACAATAATAAGACCAAGCAGAATATAGACTCCGTATACGAACAACCGATTTTTCCAAAAACGTTCCACTGCATTCCACACTCCGTTCGGACGAGCATCATACAGTAGAGTATATGTAACTCAAGGAAAAATTAACCCGTCAGGTTGACCGCAAATCATTCGCCAAATGCGCTGGTTGTCGCTCCCGCAGAAACGAAGGCCGGGACGGCGCCGCTCCATTAGAAACGGACCGTCCACGAGCACATCGACATATTGCAGAAGCTCGCGCTGATCTGCCGTACCTCGCTGCAATAGATGCTCCACAGTATAACCGGTGTACGACCAAATATGGCGGCCGGCCTCCTTCAGCTTGCGCGCAAGCTGCTTCACTTCCTTGGCCTGCATGAACGGCTCTCCTCCAGACAAAGTGACATCGGTCAGCGGATTGGACAAAATTTCCACTGCGACCTCGTCCACAGTCATCTTCGTACCGTTCCTAATATTCCACGATTCAGGATTGTGACAGCCAGGGCATTGATGCGGACATCCGCTGAAGAAGACGACCGTTCGCAGCCCTTCGCCATCAACGACGCTGTCATGAAGGATCGAAAGCACCTGCAAGCTCATCCGTGCTTCACCCGCTCCGATTCTTCGGAACGCTTCGCCGAGTTCCATTTATTCATATCTCCGACCAAGTAGCCCGTAATGCGGCGGATGCGTTCAATCTGATCGCTGGGACTGCCGCATACCGGACAGTCCTCTTCTATCGTATCGTGATGACCGCATGCCCGACAGCGGTCCACAGGGTGGTTGATGGAGCCATAGCCGATTCCGTTCGCGGCCATGGCGCGAATGAGCTGATTGAGCGCTCGCGTGTTGGCTTTGGCACTTCCGTCCAGCTCTACATACGTAATATGTCCGGCATTGCATAGCTCATGGAACGGCCCCTCAATCACAATTTTGTCATATGCCTTGACGTCATAGTACACAGGCACATGAAAGGAATTCGTGTAATAACTTCGATCCGTAATTCCTTCCCTGCAGCCGAATTCAGCCCGATCCTTATGCGTAAACTTTCCAGACAAGCCTTCCGCTGGCGTAGCGATGAGCGTCATGTTCATGCCAGTAGCATCGGTCGCCTCGTCCATCCGCTTGCGCATGTGAGAGACGATGCGGAGGCCGAGCTTCCATGCTGCTTCCGATTGGCCATGGTGCTCTCCGGTTAAGGCGACAAGCGCCTCCGCGAGCCCGATAAAGCCGACGCTGAGAGTCCCTTCCTTCAATACCTCGCGCAGCTCCTCTTCCGCACGAAGCGCTTCGCTGCCCCGCCATACACCCTGCTTCATCAGAAACGCGAAATCCTGAACCTGCTTCTTGGCCTGATACTCATAGCGCTCCAGCAATTGCTTCACCGATAGCGACAATAACTCGTCGAGCCGCTGGAAGAAATCGGACACATTGGCGGACAATAGGGCAAGCCGCACAAGATTAAGCGAGGTAAACGACAAATTCCCTCTCCCGAGCGCTGTCTCTTTTCCGTTAACATTGCCCATTACGCGCGTGCGGCACCCCATGTAGCACGCTTCACTCTCCGCCGTCCCGTCGTAATATTGCGCGTTGAAGGTCGCATCCAAAAACGCAAAGTTCGGGAAAAGACGCTGTGCCGTCGTCTCCAACGCGAGCAAATATATATCATAATTCGGGTCCTCAGGTTCGAAGTTGACACCTGTTTTCACCTTGAAAATTTGAATGGGGAAAATCGGCGTCTCTCCTTTGCCGAGTCCTGCCTGCGTCGCGAGCAGCAGCTGCTTCATCAGCATGCGCCCTTCGACAGAGGTATCCGTCCCATAGTTAATCGAGATAAATGGAACTTGGCCGCCTCCGCGCGAATGCATCGAGTTCGCATTATGAATGAATGCTTCACATGCTTGGTATACGTCTCGTTCCGCAAGACGCCATGCTTCCGCTTCCGTGTCGAAGCTTGGATCAAGCGGCAGGGTTGCTATGTAACGCATATGACGCTCATACGTCTTGCGCACATATGGAGCAAGATCATAGTCAAACATCGGATAGGCTTGCCCGCCATGCTGCTGATTCTGGTTCGCTTGCAGAATGATGGAAGCTAGTGCCAGTGCGCTCTTAATATCCTGCGGCTCGCGCATATGACCATGGCCGGTATTGAACCCGAGTCGAAGCAGCTTGCCGAGCGGAATTTGGCAACAGGTCGTCGTACCGGAAGCATAGAAGTCCAAATCGTGCGGGTACAACAAATTATGGTCCATCGCTTGTCTCACGTCTGGTGATAGCAAGCGCTCCACCGCGTACCAACGAGCGCTTTCACTTGCCATCTTCCCCATCATGCCCATTGGGGAGCGACCGTCCACGTTCGCGTTTTCCTGCATTAAATCCTTGTTGCCGCCGTCGATAATTTCATGCAGCGAGCAAGTCAGCTTATCCGAAGCGGATGCTATATCTAGAGATGTGTTCATCTTCATTTCACTTGTTCGGGGAAGCTGACTGTCCCAACCTGCCGCCACAGCGGTTCCTTCTTGATTTTTGTGCATTTCCCAAGCCGTGTTGCGGCGTTTCACCGGTATCATCGTCATCTTCGTCCAGTCCTTCCATTGCTATATTCCAGGCAAATCACTATATGTAGTGTATTTTTATGTTTTCAAACACAATATGTATTATGCCTCAATCATTATAAACACAATATGCGCTTTGTCATAGTCAACACAAAAAGCGCC
Organism: Paenibacillus sp. MER TA 81-3; assembly: GCF_023713585.1. Classification (NCBI taxonomy): domain Bacteria; kingdom Bacillati; phylum Bacillota; class Bacilli; order Caryophanales; family Paenibacillaceae; genus Paenibacillus; species Paenibacillus sp. MER TA 81-3. The sequence continues at coordinate 52,117 of NZ_JAMAWB010000008.1, read as the reverse complement.
CGTTCCCGTGTCAACGACCGAGTTCGAGCGCTTAGGCATTATTTTGAACCGTTCCTGTTCGCATCCTCTAGGATGAAGCATGCGCTTCCGGATAAGGAGGTGTCACAAAATCATCACCGAAAAATAAATCGTCCAACGAGCTTAATGTACCGTCTTCTTCCACTTGAAATACAGACATTTTGTCGCCGTTTACCGTCAGCTCTATAAAACATCCCCAGCAATAAAATTGGTGGGAGCCAATTTTCCCGATATCTTTGGAATTGCAATTCGGGCAGCGCATCATTCTCACCATTCCGTCCATTGACTAATTTGTTCGTACTAAATGCTATTTCAGCTTTCTTCAACGACGATAACATCAGCGCCCCACTTCAAGCCGCTCATCCCATCTATCTGCCGTCTCCCTTCCAAAAGGTCAGAAAGCAAACCGTCTGATATTTCCAGACCTGTTATATGGTTACCCATATTTGGCTGAAAATAAACATCGGCGACCCATCCCAATTGTGATCCTTCCGTTGTTACGACAGGCAAATCTCTCATTGCCGTCTTTCCCGTAAGAAACGATCGTTCTATATGGATAGCCTCCGTCTGCCGGATGGCTTTATCGTTCGCTATCATGATGGCATCTTCGCCACAAGCCGTTACGTCCTCCCATCTTACGACAGATATGACGTTTGCTTTGCGGCCACTTCCTTCAAGCTCTATATGTGTAATACACCATTGCTCCGTGATACGGAAATCCTTCACTTTAGATACTTGCTTTCCTGTTTCAATTTCATATACAGGCAGACCTATCAATTCCAACAACTTCATGTCGGGGCCTCCTCAGCTTACGGCATAATCACTTTCTTGCACACATCCGCGACTTCGCCTGATGCTTGTCCAAGAAGTACGAGAACTCGCTTACCGCCGTATCTATGCTGCCCCTCCTTTCACGCCGTGGAATTGCCCTTACTTTCTAGTACGAACACGTGAAACGATGGTTGCAATTTGTTGAGCGACGAAAGCTGCCTCTTCCCTAGTATTGCCCAATCCGAAGCTGAAACGTACAGCCGTGCGCTTGCGTTCTTCCGGTAAATTCATTGCTTCCAGCACATGGGACACTTCCAATGATCCCGATGTGCAGGCCGAGCCGCTTGCTGCCATGATGCCTGCAATATCTAAATTCATCAGCATCGTTTCGGTAGGAACGTCGAGTATGCTCACATTCAAAATATGGGGCAGCTGCAAGGAAGAATGACCGTTCCACACCACGCGATCTCCCAAAGTATCCTTCAACCCTGTCCACAGCGCTTCCCGGATGCTGTTCAGTTGCTGAATCTTCTCATCTAACGAACTGACCGCCCGCTCCACCGCTTCGGCAAAGCCGGCAATTCCCGCAATATTTTCCGTGCCCGCTCTGCGTTTGCGTTCTTGGTTGCCCCCGAAAAGAAACGGATCCCAAACGGCGCCTGTACGAATGTACAGCGCGCCGACACCCTTCGGACCATTCACCTTATGGGCGGAGAAGCTTGCAAAGTCTACAGGCAGTTCATTCAACTGGATCGGTATCATGCCTAGAGCTTGTACGGCATCTGTATGCATTAGAATACCGTGTGCACGCACGATTCCGCCAATTTCCCGTATAGGCTGCAGCGTGCCCACCTCATTATTGCCGTACATGACACTGACAAGGCACGTATTCGGCCGTAAAGCGGATTCAATCTTGTCCGCGCTAACGAAGCCTGTCTCATCAGGCGCCACATAAGTCACTTCAAAGCCAAGAGCCTCCAATCGTTCACAGGCATGGAGAACAGCATGATGTTCGACTTGAGTCGTCACAATATGAGGCTTCGTGGTGTGCTGGTGCGGCGACTGCCCGGATTGCAGCCATGCCGCCCAGGCGGCCCCGAACAATGCCGCATTATCACTTTCCGTGCCTCCGCTCGTAAATACCAGCTCCTGAGGACGGCAGCCAAGCCGTGCCGCCATGCGATCGCGTGCTTGATTGACAGCAGATTTTGCCTCACGCCCGTATGCATGAACACTTGATGCGTTCCCGAATACGTCATGCATACTTGCCGCCATTACTGCTTGCACGTCCGGATGAAGCGGCGTAGTTGCAGCATGATCAAAATATATGCGTTCCATCGCATCTTCCCCCAACTACTAAATATGCGTAACCTAACCTCTAAATATAAAACATATAACTATCTTGACTGCCTTCTTCTTTATAGGTAATTAAATCGGCGAGCGTTGTCGAATCAAGCACTTGAGCAATGCTATCCCTTATGCGCAACCATAAATCACGCTTAGCAGGATCGTCTTCTTCCGTGAAGTCGACTGGTGAAATCGGACCTTCCAGCACGCGAATCACTTCTCCAGCCGTAACCTGCTCCGCATTGCGCGATAAAATATAACCACCGTATGCGCCGCGAATGCTCTTCACGAGTCCTGCATTGCGAAGTGGCGCGATCAGCTGCTCCAAGTAATGCTCCGATAGTTGATTTTTCTCCGCTATACTCTTCAAAGAAGTCGGACCTTCGCCAGTGCTCTTCGCGAGCTCCATCATAATCGTCAATCCGTAACGGCCTTTCGTAGATATTTTCATATTGTACACCTCGTTTATTCATTATTGTATCAATTCAATGTATTCCGATTAAGGCACCCGTATATCGTATCATAACTATCCTCGTTATAGTCAATAATCTGCCTGCGTATTCATAAAATGATGTCAATCTCTTGACAAGCAACCTTATTTTCGATATAAAAGCGCCATATGTTACAATAGAACATGAATAGTGAATCCTAGATCCATCATTCAACAGATCGCAGCAAAGACGGTGATAATATGACAAAATCCAATGCACAAACACGCGTCGTCGTCGGGATGTCAGGCGGCGTCGATTCGTCAGTAACCGCACTGCTCTTAAAGCAGCAGGGGTATGATGTTATCGGTATTTTCATGAAAAACTGGGATGACACAGATGAATTTGGGCACTGTACTGCCGAGGAAGATGCGGAAGACGTACGCCGCGTGTGTGAACAAATCGGCATTCCTTATTATACGGTTAACTTCGAGGAGCAATATTTCGATAAGGTATTCTCTTACTTTCTCGATGAATATCGCCGCGGGCGTACGCCTAATCCAGACGTCATGTGTAACCGCGAAATCAAATTCGGCGAATTTCTGCAGAAGGCGCTCGATCTGGGAGCTGATTATTTGGCTACCGGACATTATGCCCGCGTCGTGCACGAAGACAGCGGTCATACACTGCTGCGCGGGATTGACAGCAACAAGGACCAGACGTATTTCCTGAATGCTCTCAGTCAGGAGCAGCTGGCAAAAGCGATGTTCCCTATCGGGCATTTGCCGAAGCCTGAGGTGCGGCGCCTTGCCGAAGCAGCTGGCCTTGCGACAGCGAAGAAGAAGGACAGCACTGGCGTATGCTTTATCGGGGAACGCAATTTCAAGCAGTTCCTCAGCCAATATTTGCCCGCACAGCCGGGTGAGATGGTCGATATCCGCACCAATGAAGTAATGGGCCGTCATGATGGGCTCATGTATTATACACTCGGCCAACGCCAAGGCTTGGGCATCGGTGGATCCGGGACAGGAGAGCCGTGGTTCGTAGTGGAAAAGGATTTGCAGCATAACATCTTATATGTCGTTCAGGGCGATCACCACCCTAGCCTCTACTCCACTGGCCTGCTCGCTTCCCAAGTGAACTGGATTTCAGGGGATATGCCTGAAGGACCGATTCGTTGTACGGCTAAGTTCCGCTATCGTCAGCCAGATCAAGGCGTGACTCTTATGAAGAACGCCGACGGAACAGTAGAGGTGACGTTCGATGAACACCAACGCGCCGTTACACCAGGGCAAGCCGTCGTCTTCTACGATGGCGAAGTTTGTTTGGGCGGAGGCACGATCGATGCCATTCGCAAGCTTGAAGCGTAATGACTCCCACCCAATTCCCTTTTTAGGGGGTTGGGTGGTTTTTCCACCAATATTTTTTAATTTTCGTTATGAAAGCGCTAACAAAAAGAAGGCTGCTTGCCGATATATATAGTACAAGGAACATTACAGTTTCTTGGCTATCGTATCGGGAGTGATTAATATGACTATGTTCATAGCGATCTTGGAGTTCATTGGTAAAATCATACCACCGTTAATTGAGTTGCTAGGTCACATCGCAGTACTGTATGGATAATCGGACTAACCTCCAAACCTACGCCCATGAATCGCGGCATGATCGCATCGGTTCATGGGCTTTCCTTGTTGTATGGGACAAGAGCGGGCCGTGTTTTAGTGAATGAGGAAACCTCCGTCAGGCTTTTTGAGATGTTCAGTCCCCGGTTTGTGCTCCAACAATCGTACGTATCCTCTTTCCTAAGAATGATGCTTCAAAAAGCCCTTTTGCTCACTCACCCTTTGATTCAGAAAAATCCGATACAACGTTATTAGGGACATGTACACCGAAGGCAACCTCGCCCATTCGAGGGCTATAACTTTTTGGATGAAAGAGACATGTATACCAAAGTTTAACCTCACCCATACGAAGAGATGCCCTTCTGAACAAGAGGGAGAGTGGAAAGAAGTACTTAGCAGCGTATCGGTATGGGCTGGAAGTTACTGCACGATCTGAATCATGGGAGAATGGATAAAAGAACGATCTGGCGCCCCCTCCCTCGATCAATCTGAGCCTCATCGGGAAACCCCGCATAAAAAACCCTTCCCGGCATGTAGTCCGGAAAGGGCTTCGCTTGTAATATGTTATGAAGTTGCTGTATTTATGTTCAAATCTAACTCGGGCAGAGTCAACCTTCTTACGTGCAGTCGGGAAATCCGGAGATGATCGGTTTCTTCCACGATAAATTCCAATTGTTGTTCCACCGTAATCCGCTGTCCTTTGCGGGGCGGAACCTCCACCTTGGAGTAAATCCATCCACCAATCGTATCGTAATCGTCGGACACGATATCCGTGTCAAAATAGGCATTCACTTCTTCGATAAGCAATCGTCCATCAATGGAAAAGTTCATGTCATCCTTTTTTTCAATTTGAGGCCGTTCTTCATCGAATTCATCTTGAATTTCCCCGACGATTTCCTCCATAATATCTTCTAACGTGACCAAACCGGCCGTACCGCCGAATTCGTCGATAAGCAGCGCGATTTGCACCTTGTTTTTCTGCATCATTTTGAGAAGCGCGCTGATGGACATCGATTCCGGCACGCTCATCATCGGCCGAATAATGTCACGAATGTCCTGTGTGTCCGCAGGCGCCTTCACCAAGTCTTTAATGTGAACGAAGCCGATAATATTATCCTTATCGTTATCACATACCGGGTAACGAGTATGCATTTCGGTAATCGCTTTTCGTTTATTATCTTCAAATAAATCCTGTGCGTACAAACAAACCATGTCCGTGCGCGGAATCATAATTTCACGGGCATGCGTTTCCGTAAAATCAAAAATGTTATCCATTAACGTAAGTTCTGTATTATCGATCAAACCACTCTTATGACTTTCCTTCATGAGAATACGAATCTCTTCTTCCGTATGGGCCGATTCATGCTCAGATGCCGGTTCAATACCGAACAGCTTCAGCACCAGATTGGCCGTTCCATTTAACAGCCAGATGAACGGATACATAATCTTGTAGAAAAAACGCAGCGGGCCGGCTGTCCACAGCGCAACTCCTTCCGCTTGGCGGATAGCCAATGTCTTAGGTGCCAGTTCACCCAATACGATATGAAGCACCGTAATGATGATAAACGCAATCACCGTTGCTATAGAATGCACGACTGCAGGTCCTGCACCTAAGGCCGTCAACGGGTCATGCAATAATTCGGCCACCGTTTTTTCCCCAATCCATCCTAATCCAAGTGAAGCTAACGTAATACCCAGCTGACATGCCGACAAATAAGCATCTAGGTGGTCTGTTACATGTCTTGCGAATTTGGCTTTCGCATTTCCTTCCTGCACCAGCGTGTCAATCCGGCTGCCGCGCACCTTCACCATCGCGAATTCCGCGGCTACGAAAAAACCATTTAAAAACACAAGAAACAAGACAAATAACAAACCCCAGCCTATCGGTAACGGATCATCCAATCGATTCCCCATCCTCCTCTATAAGAAGCGGACAGGTGCACCTCCCCATCGTCAAAAAATAAAATCATATAATTATATTATATAAGAAAATACATACAATTCAAATCGACGCACGGCCGAAATATTAAAAAAATATGCATCTCCCTGCCATGCGTTGATTGACATTATATATATTCTATCTGTACGCCGTCCTATCACCTAATTCAGACAGGATGCTCACTTTTTATTGCTGTTCAGTCGCGTATCGGATGGCTTCATCAAGCAAGCCAATGATATAGGCATCGTCGCAAACGTATAAAATGTTTTGTCCCTCGCGGCGATAGCGGACAAATCGGTATGCCCGCAGCGTCTTCAATTGGTGGGACACGGCAGATTGAGATAACTGCAGCGCATCGGCAACCTGATTAACGGCACACTCCTCGCGGGCAAGCAGCGTTAAAATACGAATGCGCGTTGGGTCACCGAGCGCTTTAAACGTTTGCGAGACACGTTCAAGCACCTCTGCATCCAAATCTTTTCCCAGGAAATAATCCATGTTCTTCGTCTCCTTTAATAAGCTCATTCATCCAAGTATCAGCAGTGTCCAATTGAAATGAACATATCCACATATGTACGGCACGCTAATGCCTGTAGGTTATGACAAAGGAAAACAAAATAAACATGGCGACACTAGGAAACGATTTCAAGTTTCTATAGTACATATAATTGCGTCTTCAAAAAGACCACTTTTCAGCGCTGAGAACGAGAAGTACAAGTTTTCGCAAGAAAACTACGTCGGGAAGCATTCCTCGAAGGAGGCGCTGAGTGTAGGCGAGACTACATATAATCGTGAATGTTTACACTGTCAGCAGAGGAGTGGGTGTCGGTTCTGCGTAGCCTTCCTTATATTTCTCATCAATCGCTTGGCGAATATCGCGCATCGATTTGCCTTCGCGCTGCATTTGGGATGCTTCGACCGCAATTTCAAGGCAGACGCCACAGCGTGTTCCGTGATCATCCCACTGCACAGCTCCGTCGTCTTCCATTTGCGCAACAAAGCAATTCAGATTGCTCTCATGTCCCGCAATCTCCCCACAACCGCAATAACAAGGAATATACTGCAGCAGTTCGTCGTTTTGCGCAGCTAACGTATAAATGAGCCGCATCTCCTCCTTTTTATCATCTAAAAACGGCGGAAGGTCATTCCGGGATGCTGTCGTTTGCTGCAGATCGCCATTCGGAAGCAGACGTTCATGCTGCTCCGCATGTGAAGCAGACGGTTGACTATCCGTTTCGGCTGAGCTGCAGCCAGCAGCAACTAACGACAAACTCAATATTACGGTTGCGGACACGAGACGATACAAATTACGCTGCTTACGTTTAGGTTGAATCTTCGTGAACAACCCATCCCCTCCTCTGATCCCTCGCAATTTTGAATGTATGAACCGTATTACCCCTTCGTTCAGCTAACGAAACCCGTCACTCCGTAACCTATCGCTGCTGCAAGCAAGCTGATTGCCCGCATCCGCTTGACCATCAGTTCGGATTGCGGCGGCGTTCCTGATTGATGCGCATTTTTGCTTCCGTCCCCTGTTCGCTTGCCATGAAAAACACGCGATTTTTAATCGAATCGGGCAAATACTGCTGCTCCACATAATGCCCCGGATATTCGTGTGGATATTGATATCCTTTATGACCGAGCTTATCCGCTCCTTTATAATGCGTGTCCCGCAGATGCAGGGGCACGTCCGCGGATTTGATATCATCAAATGCCTGCATAACACGGGCAATGGCAAGCGGAATGGAGTTCGATTTCGGACTTTCCACCGCAAACAAAATCGCTTGGGAAATAATATACTTCGATTCCGGCCATCCAATTCGATGGTAAGCCTCAAGGGCGCTTACCGCCTGCACCATCGCTTGGGGATTGGCCAGTCCGATATCCTCGCTGCACGCTACCGTCAAGCGGCGGATGAACGTCATAGGGTCCATTCCGAGCTTCTCTACGGCGTAAAAGAACCAAAACAATGCGGCATCGCTCGACCCGCGTATGCTCTTATGAAAGGCGGACAGCACGTCATACTGTACCGACTCATCCGCTTGCACGGTCGGACGACGAACTGATTCTTCCGCCACCGGAACCGTAATATGGACTGTACCGTCCGCTTCGGGCGTCGTCGTCATAGCGGCGAGCTCCAGCGCATTCAATGCCCGCCGAATATCCCCGTTAGCCATGGAGGCGATATGTTCAAGCGCCTCCGGATCAGCCTCAATCGGCATGAACCCTAACCCCTGTTCCTTATCTGAGAGCGCCCGCTTCATCGCGATTAGCGAATGCTCCTTCGTGAGCGGCTTCAGCTGGAACAGTGTCGAACGGCTCATCAACGCGCCGTTGACATGATGGAACGGATTCTCTGTCGTCGCTCCGATAAAAATAATTGTGCCCTTCTCCACTGCCGGCAGCAGCGCATCCTGCTGAGAGCGATTGAAGCGATGCACTTCATCCAGGAACAAGATCGTCTTCGTATTGTACATATGTTTATTCGTTTCCGCTTGCTCGATAACCGCACGCACGTCTTTGACCGAAGCGTCTACCGCATTCAAGCGGACGAACTCGCCCTGCGTCTGCTCGGAAATAATGTTGGCGAGCGTCGTTTTTCCACAGCCTGGCGGACCATACAGGATGATAGACGAGATACGATCCGCCTCAATAGCTCTGCGAAGCAACCGTCCCGGGCCAACGATATGCTCCTGTCCGATATATTGTTCGAGCGTCCGTGGGCGCAAGCGATCGGCTAACAGCCGCATGCCCGGTTCCCGGTCTTCCTGATACGAGAATAAATCCATGTTCATCACCGTTATTCTATCGTTTTGAGGAGGTCACGCACGACGGCACTTACCATAATGAGTCCGGCAACCGGTGGAACGAAGGAATTGCTTGCCGGAGGCTGCTTCGCCTTGCGGATGTCAGGCGCCGTTTCCGGTACAATTTTCTCCGTTACATCGCTGCGCGGCTTCATTGGCTCCTCCGTCGAGAAAACGACCTTCACGCCTTTCTTAATGCCTTCTTTCCGCAGCTTCTGGCGGACGACGCGTGCGATTGGATCGACCGACGTCTTCGAGATATCAGCCACCTGGAATCGCGTCGGGTCCATCTTGTTCGCGGCGCCCATACAGGATATGATCGGGAGCTTGCGCCGCAAGCATTCTTTAATGAGGTGAATCTTGTACGAAATCGTGTCCGAGGCGTCGACGACATAGTCCAGTTCGTATTTGAACAGTTCCTCGCACGTTTCATCCGTATAGAACATATTTAACGCAATCGCATCACAGTCCGGATTGATAAGCTTAATCCGCTCTTGCATCAGTTCCGCCTTCTTCTGCCCTACCGTCGTCGTGAGCGCATGAATTTGGCGGTTCAGGTTCGTAATATCGACAACATCCTTGTCGATTAGAATAATGCGGCCGACGCCGGTTCTGGCCAGCGCTTCTGCGGCAATCGAACCTACGCCTCCAATGCCGAGCACGGCGACCGTGCTATTCTTCAGCTTCTCTAGTCCTTCCGGGCCAATCGCTAATTCAGTACGCGAAAATTGATGTAACATCGTCTATTTACTCCTCCTGCCGCATAAGCCGCACATAGTCGGAACGCCCCTTGCCGCCGGATCCAGCAATAGGAATCGGGCGGGGGGCGTCATATCAAGCTGCCGTCAAACAGCTGTGTGGCTTATTGCTCTTCTTTCTTTTCTTTCTTCTTATATGTCGATTTAATTTGCAGCAGTTCCAATTGGCCTAAATCCACTTCATTCGGCGCATCCATCATAAGATCCACCGCGCTGGCTGTCTTCGGAAACGCGATCGTTTCACGCAAGTTGTTGCGGCCCGCAAGCAGCATGATGAGCCGGTCAAGTCCGAAGGCAATCCCGCCGTGTGGAGGCGTGCCGTACTCGAACGCGTTCAATAGGAAGCCGAATTTCTCTTGCGCTTCCTCTGGGGAGTGTCCCAACGCGTTGAACATTTTTTCTTGCACTTCACGCTTGTAAATCCGCATCGATCCGCCGCCGACTTCGTACCCGTTCAGGACAAGGTCATACGCTTCAGCGCGAATTTGTCCCGGATCCGTATCGAACAGTTCCACATCCTCATCCTTCGGACGGGTGAACGGATGGTGTTCCGCTACATAACGCTTCGCTTCCCCATCATAGCCAAGAAGCGGGAAATCAACAACCCAAGCGAATTTATACACACTGTCGTCGATTAGGTTCAGTCTGCGTCCAATCAGAAGGCGCAGGTTGCCAAGCACGTCATATACGACCTTGCGGTTGTCCGCAGAGAAGAGCAGCAAGTCCCCTTCTTCAGCGCCGGTCCGTTCACGAAGCGCGGCAATTTCCTCTTCACTCATGAACTTTACGATCGGTCCGCGGAATTCGCCGTCCTTCACTTGGATCCAAGCTAACCCTTTTGCTCCGTACCGCGCTGCATACGGTGCGAGGTCATCGATATCTTTGCGGCTCCACGTGCCGCAACCTTTCGCGTTCAGGACCTTCACGACGCCGCCCTTCTCAATGACGGAACCGAACACTTTAACGCCGCTGTTGGCCACGATGTCGCATACATCAACAAGCTCGAGACCGAAACGAAGGTCCGGCTTGTCAGAGCCGTATTTCTCCATCGCATCTTGATACGTAATGCGTTGGAACGGAGTCGGGATGTCCACGCCGATAGTCGTCTTGAACAGACGAACCATCAGTTGCTCCATCATATCGTGCAATTGGTCTTGAGAGACGAAAGACGTCTCGATGTCGACCTGAGTGAATTCAGGCTGACGATCCGCACGCAGATCCTCGTCGCGGAAGCAGCGCGCGATTTGATAATAGCGCTCCATCCCGGACACCATCAACAGTTGCTTGAACAGCTGCGGCGATTGCGGCAGGGCGAAGAATTCACCCGGATGCACCCGGCTCGGCACAAGATAATCACGTGCGCCTTCCGGCGTGCTCTTCGTCAAGATTGGCGTCTCAACCTCTACGAACTCATTCTCATCCAAGAAGTCACGGAACACCTTCGTCGCTTTTGAACGAAGCGCCAGCGTCTTCTGCATTTCTGGACGGCGCAGGTCCAAATAACGATACTTCAAGCGAAGCGATTCATCGATTTCGATGCCGTCTTCGATAAAGAACGGCGGGTTCTTCGCACCGTTCAAAATTTCGATCTCGGTTACGCGAACTTCTACCTCACCGGTAGGCATGTTCGGATTAACCGTTTCATCGTCACGCAGGACCACTTGTCCGCGAACGGCCAGCACGTATTCATTGCGCGCACGGTCCGCAATGTCATGCGCATCATGGGAGAATTCTGGGTTAAAGACGATTTGCACTATCCCGCTGCGATCGCGCAGGTCGATGAATAATACGCCGCCCAAGTCACGTCGGCGCTGCACCCAACCGTTTAGAGTAACTGTTTCTCCAATTTGAGCTTTTGTAATTTTTCCGCAATGATGCGTCTTGTACATCATGTGATGCACGCTCCTCACTATATAATGTTATGGCTGCGCCATGTAGAAGTTCGTTACTAGAATGACGGTAGCTGCAAAGTATTGTATCTGTCGTTGATCGTATTAGCCTTGCTTTAATACTTCAGCCAGTTCACTCAGCTTGACGAAACGCTGCTCTCCGGTAGCCAGTTCTTTCACGGCAATTTCACCGCGGGAGAGCTCGTCATCACCAAGAATTCCGGCATAGCGTGCCTGCATCCGGTCTGCCGATTTCATCTGCGCCTTCATCTTGCGGCTCTGATAATCCTTCTCCGCCGCAATGCCTGCCTTGCGAAGGCCATACAGAAGCTTCGTTACCTCATCTTCAGCCTGTTCGCCGAGGCCGACCAGATAGATATCTAGCGGAGGAACATCGTTGCATGCGACGCCTTGCTTCTCAAGCAAGAGAGCAATCCGTTCCATTCCGATTCCGAAGCCAATGCCTGGCTGGTCCGGCCCGCCGATATCGGCGACAAGACCGTTGTATCGTCCGCCGCCGCCAACCGTGTCAATGGCACCGATGCCCTGCGCCTTATATTCGAACGCCGTGTGCGTATAATAATCGAGGCCTCGCACAAGGCGGTGATTCACTTCATAATCAACGCCCATCGCCGTTAAATATTCCTTCACCTTCGCAAAGTGTGTCGCACATTCTTCGTCCAAGCTGTCGAGGATAGATGGCGCTTCCTTGAATTTCTCCTGATCCACCTTGCAGTCCAGCACGCGAAGCGGATTGCGGTCCATTCGGGATTGGCAATCTTTGCACAGCGTCTCTTTCATCGGTGTCAAGAAATCAAGCAGGTGCTGGCGATAAGCCGCCCGGCTCGGCGCATTGCCGATCGAGTTAATCTCCACACGCACACCGCTTAATCCAACATCCTTCATGAATTGATATCCAAGTGCGATAATTTCCGCATCCAGACTCGGAGCAGCGGAACCGAATGCTTCCACCCCGAATTGGTGGAACTGGCGGTAACGGCCTGCCTGCGGGCGTTCATAGCGGAACATCGGCCCCATATAATACAGCTTCGTAACATCTGGTTCGCCATAGAGCTTGTTCTCCACGTAGGAGCGAACGACACCCGCTGTATTTTCAGGGCGAAGCGTCATGCTGCGATCGCCTTTGTCCTTGAATGTATACATTTCTTTTTCCACAATATCGGTCGTCTCACCGACACCGCGCACAAACAGTTCAGTCTGCTCGAAAACCGGCGTTCGAATTTCTTTATAGTTAAAACGTTGACACAAGTCGCGCGCTTTCCGCTCGATCGTCTGCCACGTCTCAACCGTGCCCGGCAGCAAATCCTGCGTGCCCGTCGGTTTCTGATAAGCCATAGTTTCAACCTCCTATATAAATAAAAAATCTCCCGCCCCGCAAAAATCAATTTGCAAAGGGACGAGAGATGGTTGTGTTCCATTCACCCGTGGTGCCACCCACATTCCGCAAAACAGACGGTTCATTCTCAAGCGAATGTAAAGCTCCGTCTGACTGCGCTTCATTTACGTGTAACGTCCGTATCACGCCGAACGGCTACTTCATGTAATGGACAGTCTGCCGCAAGACATGCTGTCTGTTTCGCCGTTGGTTCTCGGGGATGTCATTCATTCGTCCATCATATAAGGTTCTTCCAGCCAAGGAACCTATCTCTGTATATGTGGGGGTGAACTACTTGTTCCCGTCATCAAATCGTTATTTATGAGGTCATCCAAATCAAATTGCGATTGTCGGAATATAAAGAACATTGTAAGGATGCAGCACGCTAAAGTCAAGAAAAAAACCTACATCGAATGTAGGTTTATCAAAAGATATATTTTTAAAAGGGGGTCATGTCTGTTATTATAGGCTGTCAATGTTAAAGGAAGATGAAACAAACATTACAAAACGATTACAAATAATAAAGCGTTTTATTTTTGACTACTGGAACAACTCTGCCATCATCTCGATTTTTTTGCGAGTCACTTCCACATAGTTATCATTATATACCTTCGGCTCCTTTGGATTGGCAAAGCGGCTTATAGCGCCCGTCTTCGGATGCACCCACTTCGAGCTCGCCCCGCAGCCGAGTCCGAGTATCGTTTGGATCTCTTCAATAATCAAGATGTTATACAAGCTTTCCGCTCCCGGCAAACAATAACCTACGTTTTCCAAGTTGCCCAATATATTTTTCTGGCGGTATAAATAATAAGGCACGTAGCCGTGCTCTCTGGTCCAATCCCCAGCCAATTCCATCATACGGCCAATTTCTGCACGATCGGCCACCTTAAATTTCTCTTCGCCCCGGTGCTTGGTCATCTCCGACGCCCGCTTGAACGATAACGTATGGACGGTAACCGATTCCGGCATCAGCTCCTTCGTCTTCGCAAGCGTATGCTCGAACTCAGGAACTCCTTCTCCCGGCAGGCCGATGATGAGGTCCATATTGATGTTGCTCATGCCCATCTCCCGAGCCAGCTTATATTTTTCCACCGTTTCTTCTACGCTGTGATGTCGGCCGATAATATCGAGCGTCTCCTGAATGTAAGACTGCGGATTGATGCTGATCCGGTCGATGTTCCACTTGTTCAGCACAGCCAATTTGTCCGGCGTAATCGTATCGGGCCGCCCTGCTTCCACCGTTATCTCACGCACGCGGTCCACATCCGGGAACGACGTCATCATTTCTTCATAGAGCATATCCATTTCTTCCGCCGTAATGCTTGTCGGTGTGCCGCCCCCGTAATAAATCGTCGTAATGCGAATACCGCGTTCCTTCAAGAAACGTCCGGTTTCCCGCATCTCGTAATGAAGACCTCCTAGGAACGAATTCACCGATCCTTGCCGCCCATTAATGTCATAGGCCGGGAACGTGCAGTACGCGCATTTGGTCGGACAGAAGGGGATACCGATATAAATGCTGATCTCCTCCTGCAAACGATCCAAATCCGGCAGGGCTGTCAATTGCCGGGCGACGATGCGTTCCATCCGGCCAATCTTATCGTCCGTAATCAAATATTCCTCTTTCAGCATACGCTTCGCCTCATCCTGAGACAGTCCTTTGCGGCGGGCGTCGTGCATCAGCTTCGTCGGACGGATACCGGTCAGAATGCCCCACGGCTGTTCGATTCCGGTCCATTCCGTCAGTACCTGCAGCAGCGCATGGGCAAACGCGTTCTTCACCTGCTTCCGATATTGCTCATACGTCACATCCGCCGGAAACGGGCGTTCGTTGAGGGCTTCCAGCGTTTTACCTTCGCCCAGCAGGCGCAACGTGGCCTTCACCCGCACCAGTCCCGCTTCCATTCGCGGAAATGCTTCGGGCGTCAATCTCTCAGGGCCGCATTGCATCAGTCCGATGACGGCATCCTCCCCGTCCGACGGCACTGAGTCGGGATTTAAGCTTACCTGATAGGTCACTTCAGGCTGTTCGACAAACAATTGGACAATATGGACAAGCGAGCGTTCAAACGCCGCTTCGTTGGCGATTAATGTAATGCGCATCGTTCCAAGATTCCTCCCAAGCAAGCAAAAAAGGCAAGCAATGCCGCCTTTTCTGTGCGTAAAAAAGCGCCCATATCCATGAGCGCATTATCGATATCCTAGCATAATTTAGACGGAAAATAAAGTATTCAACGTCAATCCAATTTCTCGACGTACCCGCCATTTTCGCGTATAAGCCGCACGGCTTCATCATAATGCGATTGTTCCACCTTAGCCGCCACCACGTAACGTAAATCGTCTGGAGCCGCAGTCGGTTCGGATATCGACACCTGCGCAGGGCTGAAATCTGCTTCCTCGCCGATTGAATCCGCCGCCGGCGGTGCAGATGCGGCAATGTTGTCGTCGTCACGCGCAAAGATTATGCCAGCCGGGGCGAAGCTGCCCACGCCGCCTGTATAGGTCGAGCCATTTAAGTTATTGGTCGCTATCGGGGCAAACAGCAGCGCTTTCCCGTCAACTGACGCCTCTAACTCGCCAACTTCAATATTCGTCGCATCCACAGTAACGAGTTGGGTGCGCAAGGATTCCGCTTCGTTTTCTGTACGTGTGTAAGCTTGAATCTGTTTCATGTGCATCACCTCATTCTCCCTATTGTTTACTTCCTGTTTCATTTCATACTGGAAGCTTCCTTGTTTTCCATATACCCTGACGATTGCCGGGGTGAAACAATGACGCCCGAACCTCCATCATGTAAGACAGAGCGTCCGGGCGTCATTATAGGCATTATGCTAACGTTTCATATGTGCTCCGCTGCGGCGAAGCGCGTCCTGATGTTCTGCTTCGCCACGCAATAGCTTAGCTGATTCCTTCAACGATTGCGCCGATGTTAATGAACTGTATTGTATCGCCAATTGATGTAAAGACTGCCGCACGATATAACTCCTTTTAGAGGTTGTTCAAAAAGTCCCTTTTGATCACGAAGATCATCCGGCAGCTTGAACACACACTTTTTGTAACAAGACTTATTTCATATCGCACTATTAGTATGGGCGGTTCCTTTGTTCATTAATCATGGCACGTTCCCTTATCATTAAGCTCAGCCTTGGCTGTCGATAATAAGAGTAACCGGCCCCCAGTTAGTGAAGCTGACATCCATCATCGCGCCGAAACGGCCAGTCTCTACCGTCAGGCCTAAAGAACGCAGCCGTTCGTTAAATAGCTCGTAGAACCGTTCCGCTTGATCCGGTCTGGCCGCAGACATGAAATTCGGTCGTCTCCCTTTGCGGCAGTCCCCATATAACGTAAATTGGGAAACGGAAAGAATGGCGCCGTTCACATCTTGAACAGAGAAATTCATCTTCTCCTCTTCATCCTCAAAAATACGCAGACCGGCCACCTTGTCCGCCATCCAGTTCACATCCTGTTCCGTATCCTCATGCGTTATGCCTACGAGCAGCATAAGTCCTTCTGCAATCTGACCTACCATTTCATCACCCACAGTGACGCGGGCTTCTTTGCACCGTTGTACAACGACTTTCACCTTTGTTCCTCCTTATGAAAAAAAAGCAGCGAATTATTGCATAATTCGCTGCACCGTGTATACATCCTTTACTCGTTTAATCTTCTCGACGACAGCTTGAAGATGATCTGTGTTCCGAATGAGAATCGTCATATGGATCATCGCCAGCTTGTTGCGGTCGGACCGACCAGATACTGCGGCGATATTCGTTTTGCTCTCTGATACAGCCTGCAGCACCTCATTTAGAAATCCGCGCCGATCCATCCCTGTAATCTCGATATCGACGCTATAATTCGCCTCGACTGATTCGCCCCAGGCCACGTCAATGATTCGTTCCGCTTCTTCCCCATCCGCTGTCGTAGGGATATTCAAGCAGTCCGCACGATGTACCGATACGCCGCGTCCACGCGTCACATACCCAACAATATCATCGCCGGGCACCGGATTGCAGCAACGGGCAAAGCGGACAAGCAAATTATCGATGCCTCTGACGCTGACGCCATGGGTCGGCCGGGATTTGCGTTCCGACTCTTTCTTGACTTCCTTCACTTCGTGCGTCAGTTCAATCTGATTCGCTTCCTCTGCTTCCTTGCGCAGCTTCTCCGTCAAGCGCGTACAGATTTGCGCTGCCGTAATGCCGCCGAAGCCGATGGCTGACATCATATCCTCAATATCGTTAAACGAGAATTTCTTCGCTGATTCGAGCAATTTGTCATCGGACATCCAAGCAGGCGGCTCTAAGCCGAGTCGTTTTAACTCGCGCTCAATCATGTCGCGCCCTTTTTGCACATTTTCTTCACGCTTCTCTTTTTTGAACCATTGCTTAATTTTCGAGCGCGCATGCGAGGATTGAGCAATTTTGACCCAGTCCGAGCTTGGACCGTACGAATGCTTCGACGTTAAAATTTCAATGATATCTCCGGTCTTTAGCTTATGATCAAGCGGTACGATTCGACCATTCACCTTGGCGCCAATCGTGCGGTTCCCGACCTCGGTATGAATGCGGTAGGCGAAATCAAGCGGCACCGATCCAGTCGGAAGCTCGATAACCTCTCCCTTCGGTGTGAAGACGAATACCGAGTCCGAGAAGAAATCCATCTTGAGCGATTCGACAAATTCCTGCGCATCCTTCGTCTCCTGCTGTAAATCCAGGATTTCACGCAAAAACGTCATCTTTTCTTCAAAGCTGCCCCCTATGGAAGTATTTCCTTCTTTATAGGCCCAGTGGGCAGCAATCCCGTATTCTGCCGTGCGATGCATTTCCCATGTGCGAATCTGCACCTCTGTCGGCTCTCCTGTCGGGCCGATGACCGTCGTATGAAGCGACTGGTACATATTTGCCTTCGGCATTGCAATATAGTCCTTAAAGCGGCCAGGCATCGGCTTCCACAGCGTATGGATGATGCCAAGCGTCGCGTAACAGTCTTTAATGTTATCGACAATAATCCTAATCGCCAATAAATCATAAATTTCATTAAACTGCTTATTTTTTGCAGTCATTTTCTTATAAACGCTATAAATATGCTTCGGCCTTCCAGACAAATCAGCCGTAATTCCCATCTCATCCAGCTTCTCTTTGATGCGAGCGATAACGTCGGAAATATACTGCTCTCGTTCGGCACGTTTCTTATGCATTAAATTCGCGATGCGGTAATACTGCTGCGGATTCAAGTAACGAAGCGCAATATCTTCCATTTCCCATTTGATCGCAGATATCCCGAGTCGGTGAGCGATCGGGCAGAAGATTTCCAATGTCTCATACGCGATACGGCGCTGGCTTTCTTCTGACTGATACTTCAACGTGCGCATATTGTGCAGCCGATCCGCCAGCTTGATGACAATAACGCGGATATCCTTCGCCATGGCGATGAACATTTTGCGATAGTTCTCGTTCTGCTGTTCCTCTTTGGATCGGAACTGAATGCGTTCCAGCTTCGTCAAACCGTCGACAAGCATCGCACAGGTTTCCCCGAACTTCGCATGCACTTCCTCCAGCGACACAGACGTATCCTCAACGACATCGTGCAACAGCGCTGCCACGGCGGAGGTTGGATCCATCTGCATGTTCACAACAATATCTGCGACCGCCAGTGGATGCAATATATAAGGTTCACCAGACTTCCGAACTTGTCCGGAATGCGCTCTGTCGGCAAATTCGTAAGCTTCGTGAATACGCTGCAGGTCCGGGTCTTTCATATAGGTCGAAGCCTTCATTAATAATTGCTCGATGCCCATTGGAGTCGTTTCGATTCCTTTCTACATCCGGGGCTGTACCCCTAGACTACAGATTATCCTATAATTATGCCTTTATTCGGTGTCTCCCGTCAATGGTCTCGAAATTGCTTTGTCAATGTCCGATGTCCATTGCTGTCAAACTTTGATAAAGAAACGTATTTTTTTATATACATGTTACTTTTTTATCGATATCGTAAAATTTGTTGTTGAAATGAAACCCTAACAACATGTAAATTATATAGTTGGGTCTGAAACTTCATTGTGCGGCCAATTACAATTACATATTAAAGGAGTGCATTCGCCTTGCAACGCGAAATTCAAGTGCATGAGAAACCGGGCCTCGCCCCGGGACTGCTGCTTAGCATTCAACATCTGTTCGCCATGTTCGGCTCAACCGTTCTCGTACCCAACCTATTCCACATCGATCCGGGTATCGTACTGCTTATGAACGGCCTTGGCACCCTGTTCTATCTCGTCTTATGCCGCGGTCTCATCCCCGCTTATCTGGGATCGAGCTTCGCCTTCATCTCCCCGGTGACCGTCGTACTGGCCGGGAAGACTGAGAACTACGCACAGGCGCTCGGCGGATTTATCGTATCCGGAATCATCTTCATTCTCGTGGCGTTAATCGTCAAATGGGTTGGCACGCGCTGGCTGGATGTTCTGTTCCCTCCTGCAGCCATGGGCGCAATTGTAGCCGTTATCGGTCTGGAACTCGTGCCGGTCGCTGCTGGCATGTCGGGACTCATTCCGGCCAGTCCGGATGCGCCGCTAGATTCGACTGCTATCACTCTCGCGCTGATCACGCTCGGGACAACGATAATCGGGAACGTCATGTTCCGTGGCTTCTTTAAAATCATTCCTGTGCTCATTGGAATTATAACTGGATATGTCGTCGCGTACTTTATGGGAGAAGTTAAAATGAGCCTCGTTGCAGAAGCCGCCTTCTTTAAAACGCCGACATTTACGTTCCCTGAGTGGAATTTGACGGCAATTGCCATCATCATACCTGCCGCGCTCGTCGTCGTCGTCGAGCATATCGGTCACTTGATGGTGACAAGCAATATCGTAGGCAGAGACTTGTCCAAGGATCCGGGATTGCACCGCTCCTTGCTTGGCAACGGGGTTTCCACCGTTATTTCCGGCTTCCTTGGCTCCACGCCAAATACGACGTATGGAGAGAACATTGGCGTCATGGCGCTGACACGTGTCTACTCGGTGTGGGTTATCGGCGGAGCGGCCGTATTTGCCGTGCTGATGTCGTTCTTCGGCAAGGTATCTGCGCTTATCGCCAACATTCCGGTTCCGGTCATGGGCGGCGTATCACTCTTGCTGTTCGGGGTCATCGCAGCTTCAGGCCTGCGTGTGCTGGTCGATTCTAAAGTTGACTTCAGCAAGCCTAAAAACCTGCTCTTGACGACGCTTGTTATCGTCATTGGCATTAGTGGTGCGAAGCTGCAGCTCGGTGCCGTCGAATTGAAAGGAATGGCGCTTGCGACCGTGCTCGCTATCTTCCTGAACTTGTTCTTCATCATCATCGACAAGCTTCGCCTGTCTAACGAATAGCGACAGCTAATAACTTGTTGGAACACTCACTTAGAGAAAATCCCCTTGGAACACGGTTCCAAGGGGATTTTGTTTAGGTCGGATTAATACGTGAGAAGCGTGAACACATCAATATCCTTCAGCTTGTCCCGACCGTTCAAGTAGCTAAGCTCGATCAAGAACAATGCGCCTACGACTTCGCCGCCCAATTGGCGAACCAAGTCGATGGAAGTGGAAATCGTACCGCCGGTAGCGAGCAAATCATCGGCGATAAGCACTTTCTGACCCGGTTGAATCGCATCTTTGTGCATCGCCAGCTTGTCTTTGCCGTACTCCAGATTATATCCGGCTTCAATCGTGTCGCCTGGCAGCTTCCCGCTCTTGCGAATAGGCACAAAGCCAGCTCCGATGGACAAGGCGAGCGGCGCGCCTACAACAAACCCGCGCGCTTCCGGACCAGCAACCAGATCGATTTGCTTATCCTTGACCAATTCTTTCATCGCTGCGATCGAAGCTTGATAAGCTGGACCGTCCTTGAGCAGCGTTGTAATGTCCTTGAAGCTGATTCCCGGTTGTGGAAAGTCAGGGATGACACGAATGTACGATTTAAAATCCATACGAATTCCTCCTAAATTGGTTATACACCGCGCACACGGTCCCAGCATGACCAGAGCCAAGCCGCAAAAGCCTCTGTCGCTGGTTCATACCAACGACTTTCCCAGGCGGAGGCAATCATCCAATCCTGATAGCGCTGCGATTGTTCAAGTGAAGTCTTCTGAGGCTGCTCCACGATGCGATAGGTTACTTTTTCTTGAGATAATATACATGTTATAAAGTCCAAATCTTGAAATACAGCGAACAGGAGCAACAGTTCTCTATCGCTCATGTTCAATCGAGAGGCAAGTGACTGTAATAGTGCCGGTTCGGTGTCCCATGTTGCCAATCGTCTCAATTCACTATAAGCGCGAGCGATGCGTTCCCGTTCAGGCGAGTGCAGCCGTCCTCCCTCCGGTTGCCGGGGCAGGATGACATATATTCTTTCGACGTCCGGCAGCTGCAGGGCCACTCGTTCGAATTCTTCCTCGCTTGGCGGCATGCCGCAGATGACTAGTTCTCGCACATGGCTTGACAGGTCGGCAACGAATGCATCGTCCGCTTTCCAACCCCAGGCACCCGGAATAATGACAGGTCCCTTCTCCTCATCGCTGTACAGCCATACATACGGCTCGGCTGCATATACACCCGCCTGCTCCCGTGTCAAGACAAGAGCGCATGATTGCGGCGCGTCCTGTTCTAATATTCTAGCCAACTCAACTGCCTTATCCACAGCATTGGAGGTGGCTCGCATATCGAACAATTGCCGCTCTGCAATGCGAATATCCTGCATCATAAGTTGAGGCTTGCGCTGGCCGTTCCATTCGTTTACCGACAGTTCGCCAAGCACATCTGCCCTCACATCGGAGGCGATTCGATGCGACAAGCTGCCGCGATGAAAAGCTACCGCATCCAATGTAGCACGGTCTTTCGCCAACATCAACTTCAAATGTTGACCTTCTTTACCCATCGTCCGCTTATCGCGCACGATCGCATTGCGAATGACGACACGAGGGCTTGGATTGCCCATTCCGAATGGAGCGAGACGTTCCAACTGCTCAATCTCGGATAGCGGAACGTCTGACACTTCACATTCCGCGTCCACTTCCACGCTAGGCATGAAGTGTTCTTCCTTCAGCTTCGCTTGAGCTGACTCATTCAAGCATCGTTCCAGTTCCTCAAGCTTATCCTGATGGAGCGTCATACCCGCTGCAGCCTGATGGCCTCCGTAATGCTCGAACAGCTCGGCGCAGTCGGTCATCGCTTCATACAGGTCAAATCCGGGGATGGATCGGGCTGAACCTTTACACATACCGCTCTCTGGATCAATACCTAACACGAATGTAGGCCGATAATATCGCTCTAATATTTTAGAAGCGACAATACCGATGACTCCAACATTCCATCCTGCGGCTGCAAGCACGATGACGTGAGGAACGCCTTCTCTCTGTTCTATCTTTTTTTCCAGTTGGGCTTCCGCTTCCTTCACGATACTTTCCACAATCTTTTGCCGCTCCCGATTCAGCCGATCGAGCTCTTCCGCGCACGCTTGGGCCGTCTCGTCATCATCCGTCGTCAAAAGCTGTACTGCCGTATCCGCATGATCGAGCCGTCCGCTGGCATTGATTCGCGGCGCCATCGAGAAGGCGATATCTGTCGATGTTACATGGTTCGGTTCGATACCGCCGATTCTCATTAAGGCTCGTATCCCCGTATAATCGGAACGACCCATACGTTTCAACGCTTTTTGGACAATGATCCGGTTCTCATCGATAAGCGGCATCAGATCCGCCACCGTGCCGATGGCAGCCAGCTCCAGCCATTCCTCTGGCAAGCGTCCAAGCAGTGCATGAGCGACTTTAAAGGCAACTCCTACGCCTGCTAATCCTTTGAACGGATACGTGCAGTATGGAAGCTTCGGATTAACGAGAACGTAAGCGTCAGGAAGTTGTTCCGGCGGCTCATGATGGTCCGTGACAACGACATCAATGCTTAACTCCTTGGCGTATGCAACTTCTTCGAGGGCGCTTATTCCCGTATCGACAGTGACGATGAGCGTACAGCCTGCCGCTTTCGCGTGATCGATCGCTGCCTTATTCAAGCCGTAACCTTCGTTGGCCCGATGCGGAATGTAGTAATCAAAGTTCGCCTGCAAATGACGCATCACATAAATCATCAATGAGGTGCTCGACACCCCGTCTGCATCGTAATCCCCATAAATGCGAATTCGTTCATTATTGGCAATTGCTTGTCGAATCCGTTCCACTGCCATTTCCATACCGGCCATAAGGAACGGATTGTGCATAAGTTCAACATCAGCATTTAGAAAACGATGAATCTGCTCCGTATCTTCTACCCCGCGCACCATGAACATACGCGCCAGCAGCTTCGAAATATTGGCTTCGCGCGCCAACTGTTCAACGCGGGCTTCCGATGTTTCCGCACAGATCCACCGCGAGCGTGGATGAAGCATCCTTCCTCTCCTTTATCAACATCTATTGCAATAAGGTTGTCGTGTCCTCCCGGACTTGATCCTGCATTCGGTAAGGATACCCAGGATCGAACGGATTCACATGAACAAAGACATCGGCAACGTGTAAAAAGCGCTGCAGCAAATGATTTTTGACCCGCTTGGCGATCATATGTCCTTCAGCTACCGTCATGCGCGGGTTTACGCTTATTTTAACATCTACGATGACGTAATGACCATGCTCCCGTGCGCGCAGCTCATCAACGGTAATAACACCATCGACCGTTTGCACCGCACGGATGAGCGGATTAGCTTCTTCGTCGTGAAGGACATGATCCATCGTCGAATGGATGGAATCCATGACAAGTTTATAGCCCATATGCAATACTAGTACAGCAACAGCGGCACCCGCAGCAGGGTCCATATACAGCAGCCAACCAATGTTGAGCTGCCCCCCAATCATCGCTGCACCGACTCCGATTAACGCCGCGATGGACGAATACACGTCCGAGCGATGCTCCCATGCATTCGCGATAAGAGCTTGGGAAGAGAGTCTTTTGCCTAAACGATATTTATACTGGAACATTCCTTCTTTGGCCACAATGGATAACATAATTGCCGCGAGTGCATACCATTTCGGTATTTCCACTTGTCCGTTCCAAATCGATTTGACCGCAGAAATCGCCAGTTCAAGTCCAACGACAAGAAGCAATACCGAGACGATAATGGCCGCAATCGATTCCGCTTTTCCATGTCCGTAGGGATGATCCTTATCCGGCGGACGCTTGGCTGCCTTCAAGCCAATGAGCACGGCAAAGGAGCCTGCTACATCGGAGGCGGAGTGGAATGCATCAGCGATAAGTGCTTGACTTCCGGACAAAAAGCCGGCAGCTCCTTTCACTGCAGCAAGAACGACATTTCCGATGATCCCTATCCATGCACCTGTCTCAGCTTTGGCAAAACGGTCAGTAGACATTTACATCCCTCGTTTGTATCACATTATGTCTGTGGCGTTGGCAGCTTGATCTTCAACCGATGAGAGGCACGCTGCCGCACAACGCCAAAGCCGCGTCACAAACGGACGCGGCTTTATCGTATGTTTCTTTCCTCCCAAATATGAGAAGAAACGAAAATTTTTGCTATTTCACGCAAGTGAAATAGGCAGCATTGACTTCGCAATTATGTTATTGTGCTTGCTGTGTCTTGGTAGATGCCTTCGGTTTCTTTTTCTCCTTGCTCTTCAGTACAACCCAGAGCGGGCTCGCGATGAAGATGGAGGAGTACGCACCGAATCCCAAGCCGAACAGAATCGCCAGTGAGAACATGCGAATCGATTCACTGCCGAAGATGAACAAGCAGAGTGCCGCAACCAGCACGGTCAACACCGTATTAATAGAACGAGTCAGCGTCTGATAGATGCTGTCATTGACCAAGTGTGCCAGGTCATGAATGTTTTTAACTTTTGAAAACCGCAGATTTTCTCGTATACGGTCAAAAATAACGATTGTATCGTTGATCGAATAACCGATAATCGTCAGAATCGCAATGATGAACGGCAGGTTAACCTCAAGCCTGAGAATTGAGAACAAGCTGATAACCATGAATGCGTCATGCAGCAGGGCTACAACCGCCGAGACCGCAAAGCGCCATTCGAACCGGATGCTGACGTAAAGAATAATTCCTAAGCTGGCAATCCCGACAGCAAGCAGTGCGTTGCGCTGCAGCTCACGTGCGATCTCAACGTCAACTGTACTGATTTCGAAGGAAGCCCCGGGATCAATCTTGTTGAAATCAGCTTTAAACTGCTTCTCTTGCGGCTCGGTCAACACTTCGCTAAAGCGAATGGTCATCCGTTCGGCCCCCGTCGTAATAATGGGTTCCTTCTTGAAATCATACGATTTCAACAAATCGTCAACCTGAGTCTTCTCTATCGTCTTCGTCGAAGTGATATCCACATTCGTGCCCGAACTGAAGTCAACGCCGTAGTTCAAGCCAAATACGCCGAGTGATACCGCCCCAAGAATCGTAATGACGATGGAAAAAATAAAGAAATACTTGCTGGAATGAACAAAGTTGAATGTTCCCTTAAAGCGCACGGATTTCACTCTCCTTTACGCCGAAATATCCCGGTTTGGTCAACACATGTGCTTTCACAAGCATGTGCAGGAAAATACGGGAGAGGAACACGTTCGTAAAGATACTGACGATAACAGTCATCATCAATATGAGCGCGAAGCCCTTAACTTGGCTTTCTCCAAGAACGTACATTACGACACCAGCAATAATCGTCGTGATGTTCGCATCCATAATCGTACGGAAGGAGTTCTTGGAACCGGCTTTCATGGAAGAGTTAATCGATTTGCCGCTGCGAAGCTCTTCCTTAATCCGTTCGTACGTAATAATATTGGCATCCACGGCCATCCCGAGCCCCAAAATAAATGCCGCAATCCCCGGCAACGTTAGCGTAATCTCGGATAGCCAGAACACGATGAGCAGCATCCACGTGAACAGGATAAGCGAGAAGCTTGCGATAACGCCAGGCAAGCGATACACGATCAGCATAAATAGAAGGATAAGCGCTGTGCCGATTAAGCCCGCTTTCACGGTCTGATCGAGTGACAATTTACCGAGTGTTGCAGCAACGCTTTGCGAGTATTTCTCGGTCAGCTTCAGCGGCAACGCCCCTAAATTAATCGTATCCCGAAGCTCGTTCGCTTCCTCGTTCGTGCGTTGACCCGTAATGGTTGCTTCCCCACCTGAAATTTCGTAGCTGACTGCCGGATCGGAAATCAAATGCTCGTCCATGAAAATGGCAAGGCGATTCCGTTGTTCTGGTGCCAAGGAAGCCAACCGTTTCGTAATTTCCGAGAACTTGCTGGCATCCTTCAGTTTAATCGCTACGATCGGCTGCTGGAGATCATTGAACACAACGCTTGCTCCACCTTCTACAAAGTCCGTACCTTTCAACTCCACTTTGCAGTAATCCGTCGCTTCTTTACAACCGTCAGAGCTGCGGAATGTCAGCACGGAAGGTTCTTTCAATCTTTTGCGTACTTCCTCTTCGTTTTTTACGTCGGCAATTTTTACGCGGATGCGATCCGAACCTTCAATCGTAATTTCCGGTTCACTAGTTCCTGTCGCGTTAATCCGCTTGTCTAAGCTTTTTGCCGTTTGTCTCAGCGCCTCAGATGTAATCTTCCCGCCCGGTTCAAGTGGCGATGCTTGATATAAAATCTCAAATCCGCCCTTTAAATCGAGTCCGAGACGTATGTTGTTGACGATCGAAGGGCTAGTCCAAACAATAACGCCTAGCGATACAACAACGATGAGCAGGAATGCGAGCACCCTTTTCATATCGTCCCAAGTCCCCTTTCATATTCAATATTCCTATTATATCGGCGGTCATTTTTCGAGTCAATTTTACGGATCATGGCGATAACGGGATTCACTGTGCTCTTGTACCGTTGTACATACTGTTTCCACGCTATTTTCATGGAAAAAATTATTATTTTTGTTTGCAGAAGAAAAGCTCCTTATCGGAGCATGATGAGCTGCGTTTCTGTTTTACATAGTTAGCTTTCACCTATATTAGTTCGAGATAAAAGGTTTTTTGAACAACCTCCATTAAATGGGTTCCCCCCGGAAAGCCGCCATGGTCATATAGTTCATAAATTGCGTTGATTTTAAAGACAGTATGTCATTCACGACGCGATGCAGC
The DNA here is from genome assembly GCF_023713585.1 of Paenibacillus sp. MER TA 81-3. Taxonomy (NCBI): domain Bacteria; kingdom Bacillati; phylum Bacillota; class Bacilli; order Caryophanales; family Paenibacillaceae; genus Paenibacillus; species Paenibacillus sp. MER TA 81-3. The sequence continues at coordinate 25,018 of NZ_JAMAWB010000008.1, read as the reverse complement.
GCCGGCTTGTCATTATTTTTTTTATACTTTGCACTGACGCATTCCCATACATCTTCTCCCGTTACGTACTCATAGCCAAGCAGCCTTAGCTCTTCCGCCTTACTGATGCAGCACAGTTCGATAGCCTCAATGCGCTCTTGTTCTGTACACAGCTCAGACATGCCGCACATCCCCTTTCTAATTATGACAACATTCGACCTCACTGTGCCGAATTCCTGCTCCACATCTTTTCCAAGCGTAAGAAAAAGAAAACTTGCCTGCAGCGCGACATTCATAGAACGAATCGGCATGGAATAGGGACAACCGCATATCTATGGATATAACAGGTAGACAAGTCCGCTTCGGAAGAGGGATGAACCGTGAAAAAGCAATCGTTTATACAAGGAACGTTAATCTTATTGGCCGCAGGCATCATTAATCGGATTCTCGGGTTTATACCTCGCATTACCCTTCCGCGCATTATCGGGGCAGAAGGAGTAGGCATTTATCAGCTAGGTTATCCGTTTCTTATCGTCATCATTACACTCATTACAGGCGGAGTTCCGCTAGCAGTGGCCAAGCTTATCGCTGAGGCGGATGCTACGGGGGACAAGCAGCGCGTTCGCAAAATTGTAGTGACCGCCATGCAGCTCACTGTTAGCGCTGGTATCATCTTCTCCGTCCTCTACGTCGTGCTGGCCCCATGGATTACGTCCAAGCTGCTGACGGACAGCCGGGTCTATTATACATTTCTCGTGATGACTCCGATCATTGTGTTCGTCGCCATCTCTTCCGTGCTGCGCGGTTATTTTCAAGGCATGCAGAACATGGTCCCCACCGCGATGTCGCAAGTCACGGAGACGCTCATCCGCATTGTCGCCGTCATCGTATTTGCATATATGTTCCTGCCCTATGGCCTCGAGTGGGCTGCCGCTGGCGCCATGGCAGGCGTCGTTGTTGGTGAATTGGGGGGACTGCTCGTGTTAATGTTTCTCATGCGCTCTGCTCGGAAGCAGACCGCAGCGGACGATGAAGTCAAGACAGAGCAGCCTGCTGCAGACCAACGCAGCGAAATGTCACGCCTGCTCCATATTGCGCTGCCTGTGACCGGAGGAAGACTCATCGGCTCCTTGTCCTATTTATTGGAATCCATTACGATTGCGCGAAGCTTAGCCATGGCGGGTGTCGTTACCGCAGTTGCCACCGCTCAATATGGAGCCTTGCAAGGTATGATTATCCCTATACTTACCTTACCAGGCGCATTGACGTATTCTCTGGCTGTCTCCTTGGTCCCTTCTCTGTCTGAGGCATTAGGACGCAAAGATATGGAGACGATTCATAAGCGCATCCATCAAGCGCTGCGGCTCGCTCTGGTCAGCGGCGCTCCGTTTGCCGTCGCCATGTTCGTATTGGCGCTCCCATTATGTGCGCTGCTCTATAACGATGTGAGCGTCGCGCCTATGTTAAAATGGATGGCCCCCATCGCCGTCTTCATTTACTTGCAGGCTCCACTTCAAGCCGCCTTGCAAGCGCTTGAACGTCCCGGCACGGCATTGGTAAATACATTTATCGGAGCAGCGCTGAAGATCATTCTTATCGTCCAGCTTACTTCAAATCCAAGTCTTGGCATCTATGGTGCAGTCATCGCTATATGTATTAATACGGTTGTCGTCACTATGCTTCATGGGATAGGGGTCATTCATCATATAAAGCTCAAAATGCCTTGGATGGACTTTTTAAAAGTAGCTGCTGCGATGATTATTACTGCGGGGTGCATGCAGGCCGTATACACGCACTTTCCTGCAGCTTCGGGGCAATTTTTAGCCAAGTTTATCGTTTCATGCCTAGCTGGGGTGGTCGTTTATCTTCTATTGCTTATCCTGATGCGTCTCATTGATCGCGATGATTTGGCGCGGCTTCCTTTGCTCCGGCAGTGGTTCGCCCCGAAGCCGCACCATAAATAACCTATGCTCGTAGTCAAAAGGGGCTTTTTGGAGAACCTCTTATGGTTGTTTCCGATCGATGAACATATGCCCTTTATGATCAATTGAACAGAAAAATACTTGTTTAAATTCGTTTACACCTTTTAACTGAAGTTGATTTTTCAACCAAAATCGCGTCTTATTAATGCTTTGTAGATTATCATCCTGCACCTTACCGTCCATGATTAGGGGAAGAGGTAAGGTTGCAAACCGAAAGCGATCGGGCTGGGGCAGGGTAGGCTTCTTCTTCTGTTTAGTATTGCTTGAAGCATTTGCAGCGGACGCTTCCGAACTGTCATCACCTGATGTTGAGGAGCCGCTGGACATGCCCATTATATCCAGATAATCCGAATCATCGGCGCCGCTGGACTGCCCGTTGGAGCTGCTGGCATTCTCCGTAAGGAACACGGTCAGCTTCCCCGTTGATTCCAGAATCGCATACTTCACGTCCTCGAAATTATCGATGCCTTGTTCACGCAACTGTTGCATTAAATCATCCAGGTTATACCGTTGCTTACTCATTTCTTTCCGATTTAAATTCCCATTCGCTATTACAATACTCGGGAACCCGTCAAAAAGAAGCCGCAGCCTTCTACTTTTCAACGACATAAAGGACAGACTGATTTGGATGATGATTAACACACCTATGGGCACAAATCCTTCCCAGTAAGGCCGATTCTTGTCCTCAATGACAAATACCGCAACATCAGCAATCATAATGGAAATGACGAGGTCAAATACGGACAGCTTGCCGATTTCCCGTTTTCCCATCAAACGAAGCACGATGAACACCGTAAAATACATGACGACCGTACGAACAACGACGGTCCAGATTTCCATATGTAACACCCTCCTCGCGTACCGATATTGTCGGATTGCGAAAGCCGCATTCATTGGTATTCTGACCGCCGTTTCGCTAAGGCATTCAGCATTTAGTTATTGAAATATTCCCATCCGCTTTCTTCCTGTTGCGCACATCCCTCGAAGAAGGAGGAGTGGAGTTAATACATATCGAGATCAAAAGTTACAGGATGAATAGTAGAATATACACGGTAGAAATGAGTAACGACACGATGGTAATCGGCGCCCCGATCTTCAGGAAATCCATGTAACTGAAGCCGTTGCCTTCGCGCTGCGCCATGCCTGCCACAATAACGTTTGCAGAGGCTCCGATAAGCGTTCCGTTTCCTCCTAAGCAGGCTCCCAGCGCCAATGACCACCAGAGCGGATTTAACTGGTTCGGGTCTGTAATGCCCATTTGTGTACCCACATCCTGAAGCAATGGAATCATCGTTGCGACGAACGGGATATTATCTATCGTTGCCGACGCAATACCCGACACCCACAGTACAAGCATTGAAGTGCTCGTCATATCTCCGTTTGTTATACTAAGCGTCATTTGGGCCAGCTGTTTGATAATGCCTGCTTCAATCAATCCGCCAACGAGGATGAACAAACCGATAAAGAACAGGATAGTGACCCACTCCACTTTGTGCAATGCTTCTTCGAGCTCCTCTTCGTTTTTCAGACCGATGAGCATTAACACTGCAGCTCCTGCCATGGCGACGACAGCTGCTTCTACATGAATGACCGAATGCAGGACGAAGCCAACGATCGTAAGGAGAAGAACCGTCACAGATTTACGCACCAACCGCTTATCAGAAATGTACGACGCCGCTGACAATTCCATCAAAGCATGTCGCTGGCTATCCGATACTTTTAGTTGCTTGCGATAAATAAGAATTAGCATTCCGATGACGGCGACAACGATGACCGCGATAATCGGTGCCAAGTTGGTCAAGAACATATTAAACGTCAAATGCTTATTGGCAGATCCAATCATAATGTTCGGCGGATCGCCGATAAGCGTTGCCGTTCCCCCAATATTTGAAGCAATGACTTCAGCTATCAGAAACGGCACCGGATTGATTTTCAGCATGCGGGTAATGGAGAACGTAATCGGCACCATCAATAAGACAGTCGTTACATTATCCAGAAAGGCTGAGCCCACAGAAGTGAGCAAAAATAAAATAATCAATATGCGAATCGGCCTTCCTTTCGCTTTCTGCGCAGCCTTCACGGCTGCATATTGAAATATCCCGCTCTTGTTCGTAATGCCGACGAGTATCATCATTCCGACAAGCAGGAAAATTGTATTCCACTCAATATAAGTTGTAAATGCTGTATGCACATCTACAATTTGGAGGATTAGCATAGCCACTGCACCGAGCAGAGCGATTATCGCTCGGTTTATTTTTTCCGAAATTATGATGGCATACGAAACCAAAAAAATGATGACCGCTGCGGTCACCTGCCAACTTGCTGCATCTTGTCCCACAAATTCCATCCCTCTCTAGTGAATTGCTTGTTCGAGTATTTCATACTCACTATGGACTTATCGATCACACATTATAACACCCGACTTTTTTTTTCGTCTACGCCTTGTACTATTTCGTACAGCTTGCCCATACGATGATTACTAAACAGTTCCAATTTGGAAAGGGGTTATTGAAATTGAACATGAATGCGATTCAGCGCGTTTCCCACTGGAAAGTTAGTCATCCGTTATTGGCCGGTGTCGTCTATGCCTTTGTGTGGATGGCCTTAGGCGCTTTAGCTTTATCCGTTATGTTATATTCCAGTTCGGCCAGCGAAGATGATATGATAAGCTATACTTATATTGTCCATGCTATCGCTCTTTTTATCGGAGGATGGATTTCTGGACGGCGAAGCGGCAAGAAAGGCTGGTATTATGGCGGGATAACTGGCTTATGCTATTCTATACTCGTTCTGCTTATTGGCTTTCTTGCTATGGACGCAGGGCTTAGCGGCACCAAGCTCCTGCTTGTACTCATTGCTTTTTGCATCGGGGCCTTGGGTGGAATTATCGGTGTAAATATGAGCAGAACGGGCAAATGACCAATTCATATGATTGAATAGGAACATTCGATTCATGTAATCCCCCTCTATTTGTGATATACTATTGAAGTTTAACATTGCAATGTGACAATACTTAGGGGGATTATCATGGTTTTATTCCATTCCATGCAGTCCGTCACGCTCTGGACCGTCGCAGTCGTCATCTTGCTAATTTGGTTCGGTTCGCGCCGACAGCCGTTGGCTGTCGTTAGCGCTTTTGTGAAAGCACTGTGGACTTCTCGTTCGTTCTTGTTTGCCTTTATCGCACTTATTCTTATTCTGATGATAAATGGATGGGAGCTTACGATTGAAAGTTGGCTTAACATTAATTGGGACTTCACAGCCAATATTCATCGCTTGGAAGGACAATTCGTATATAGCGTACAGCAAATATTCAATCACCCGCTTATTACACAAGTTGTGTCTTTTTTCTATATTGTTGTGTTTCAGGCGTTAATTGTAGGTTCGCTCGCCATTTATACAGCCAACGGGAATATGCGCATGGCGCATGCGGTCTGTTATGCAATTATAATTAATTATATTGTAGCCATACCTTTCTACTTATTCTTTCCGGTTAACGAAGTGTGGTCTTACCCGCCAGCAGGCGTCAAGTTCCGCATGTTGGATGTGTTCCCGAGCTTTGAAGAAAGTTACCGCTCCTTATCTGGACTCGATAACTGTTTCCCTAGCTTGCACACTTCCATCTCCGTGACTGTCGCTTTGCTCGCTTCACAGTCCCGTAACCGGCGTTGGTCCATCTTTACGGCTATTAGTGCGATTATTATCGTATTCTCCATCTTCTATCTCGGCATTCATTGGCTGACCGATATGGTGGCTGGAACGATGCTCGCCGTCTTCGCTGCCTGGATGGGCATGAAGTTGGCTGGTGTTCAGATGTTTTGGGGAACGATGCTTCCAACACGACAGAAGCCCTATGCCAAGTCATACCCCAACTCCAAAGAATTGCTATAAGAGCTTTCAAAACGCCTCCCTTTGAACACGAAGGATAACGACTCAAGCAAGCCGGCAGCTTGCTAATGCATCAACAACAAAAAAGCGATGCTCCTATTCAACGGAGTATCGCTTCTTTGTTGATTGCTGCTAAATACCTTATTATGACGCGCTTGAAGTTTCCTCGCTTGTAACAATGTTGCTAATCGCACTGCGGTCAAAAGTCATCTTCGTTACGTCATTGACGCGAAGGACCACGATGTCGTCTGTAATCTCAACAATCGTACCGTGAAGTCCGCCGATCGTGACGATTTTGTCTCCCTTTTTCAATGCAGTAAGCATCGAATTCCGCTGTTTCTGTTTCTTCTGCTGCGGACGGATTAATAAGAAATAAAATACGGCAAACATAGCGATGAAAGGCAATAACATCGCCATAATTCCGCCGCCCCCTGCTGCATCTGCTCCAGCTAATAGCATATGTAATCCCCCTTTCCATAAAATATAAACAATATGTATAGACTCGCTGCTCCGTTACACAATACAAATAATAATACATAATAGGAGCAGTCGCGTCCATTAGAAGCCGCTCTCGTTGCGATCCATCCCATAAGCCTCGAAAAATTCATCCCTGAAGTCGCGGAGACGATCTTCCCGAATAGCTTCACGCACTTGTCGCATCAAATCCAACAAAAAGTGTAAATTATGATACGTTGTCAAGCGAAGTCCGAACGTTTCGTCCGCTTTGATGAGATGGCGTAAATACGCACGCGAGTAGTTGCGGCAGGTGTAACAATTGCACTTCGGATCAAGCGGCCCGAAGTCCCGCGCGAACTTAGCATTGCGTACGACGAGACGTCCTTGACTCGTCATCGTTGTTCCGTTACGAGCAATCCGTGTCGGCAGGACGCAATCGAACATGTCCACTCCGCGCATGGCACCTTCGACAAGCGCATCCGGTGAACCGACGCCCATCAAATATCGTGGTTTAAGAGCAGGCAATAGCGGCATCGTGTAATCAAGCACATCATACATAAGATGTTTTGGCTCTCCTACGCTCAATCCACCAATAGCATACCCCGGGAAATCCATCGAAGTCAAATCCATAGCGCTCTGACGACGCAAATCCTCAAACATGCCTCCTTGCACAATAGCGAACAGCGCTTGATCATGTGGACGAGAATGACTGTTCAAGCATCTTTCGGCCCAACGTGTCGTACGCTCCAATGATTGCTTCACATAGGCATGCTCGGCAGGATAAGGTGCGCACTCGTCAAAAGCCATCATAATATCTGAACCGAGTGCATTTTGAATTTCCATCGCTTTCTCCGGAGAAATAAATAGCTTGTCCCCGCTTAGATGAGAACGGAAATGTACACCCTCTTCTTCAATCTTACGCATGTCGCTCAGACTAAATACTTGAAATCCGCCGCTGTCCGTCAAAATGGCACGGTCCCAGTTCATAAACGAATGGAGACCGCCCGCTTCCTTCACGATGTCGTGTCCCGGACGAAGGAACAGATGGTACGTATTGCTCAAAATAATCTTGGCATCCATATCCTTCAATTCTTCCGGGCTCATTGTCTTTACGGTTGCCTGAGTGCCAACTGGCATAAATATCGGGGTCTCGAACGAGCCGTGCGGCGTATGAACGCGTCCGAGGCGCGCCCCGGTTTGTTTGCATGTCTTAATTAACTCATACGTTACTGCTGCCATGTAATTATCTCATCCTTGTTTTTGGTTTAACGATCATCATAAATGAACATGGCGTCGCCAAAGCTAAAGAAACGGTATTCGCGTTCGATAGCTTCTTGATAGGCAGCCATAATTCTCTCACGTCCTGCCATTGCGCTTACTAGCATAACGAGTGTTGACTTCGGCAAGTGAAAGTTAGTAAGCAGCGCATCGACGAGCTGGAACGTGTAGCCCGGATACATGAAAATATCCGTCCAGCCCGAGCATGAAGCTACAACTGCGCCTTCATACCGCTCAGCCACCGTCTCCAGCGTACGCGCGGATGTGGTGCCTACCGCCACAATTCGTCCGCCCTGACGCTTTGCATCATTGATAAGCGCAGCTGTCTCTTCGCTTAGTTCATAATACTCCGAATGCATCACATGCTCTTCCACGGTATCAGCAGACATGGGGCGGAACGTTCCCAGCCCGACATGCAGCGTAATATAAGCGATACGAACGCCCATACGTTCGATATCCTTCAATATTTCTTTCGTAAAATGCAAACCTGCTGTGGGAGCAGCTGCCGAACCTTCATGCTTCGCATAGACCGTCTGATATCGCTCCCGATCTTCCAACTGCTCTTTAATATAAGGCGGCAAGGGCATTTGACCTAGCTCGTCCAAGATTTCGTTGAAGATGCCTTCATAGGAGAAGCGAAGAACTCTTGCCCCCATCTCACGCTCCTCTACGACCTCCGCTTGCAGCTTATCGCTGAAGTGAACGACAGCCCCTTCCTTCAACCTTTTCGCTGGCTTCACCAATGCTTCCCAGCAATCATCTTGCTCTTGCTTTAATAGCAATACCTCCACTTTAGCACCGGTATCCGGCTTGACGCCGAACAGCCGGGCAGGGATTACCCTTGTATCATTCAATACGAGCAAATCCCCGGCACGCAAAAATTGCAAAATGTCTGAAAATAGTTGATGTCCGATAGCTCCGGTACGGCGGTTCAACGTCAATAGACGAGAAGCCGTCCGGTCCTGCAACGGAGTCTGTGCAATTAAATGTTCAGGCAAATGAAAATCAAATAAGTCCACATTCATTGTTTGTCCGTCCTAACGCTTCACAAGCTCCACATTTTTGTAATAGTATTGCAAAATTTTCTTGTAGTCATACCCCTGATCAGACAAACCTTTGGCACCCCACTGCGACATTCCTACGCCGTGACCGTTGCCTTTGCCAACAAACAGGAATGATGGCTCTGAGTTGACGATGCCGCTCTTCTCATTCGCGCCTAGCTTAACTCCGTTCTCCGGCACTTTCACATCGGATTGGTTCGTGCCGCTCACAGCCTGAGCGCCGCCAACTCCGTTCAGAGCCTTCGTCTTTCCATCCACGCCTGCTGCCGTATATGCGTCAGTAGACACAATGTCGAACAGCGTGCTCGGAAGTCCCCCAAACGCATAGCGGAAGTTATCAGGATAGCTAACGTCCACTTGAACTCCGTTCGCTTCTATCTTGACGGCGCGGCCAGATGGTCCGCGTTCCGTAATCTCCAAGCTGGTAACCGGACCGTTCAGCGCGGTCTTCGTACGGCTCTTCAACCAACTCGTGATTTGCTCCGATGTATATGGACCGCGAACCCAATTCATTTCCGTTGATTCCGCAACCGTCTCAAGCACTGCGAGTGATGTGCCCTTATTCACTTTAGCGATCGGGTTCACATCGGATTGAATGGCTGGATTAGGACGAATATTCGTGCCATCCTCCTGAACGGAGACGAGCGCAAAGCCTGCTTCATTATGCCGTTCGGTCATATCGACTACATCTTCACGGATGTAACCCGATTTGCCGTCTGGCATAACGACATGATACCATGATTTCTTGCCTTCCTGCACGGCGTCATCAGGGCTGTCCACCACTTGGAAATAATCATAGGAACCGCCCCACACTTCGCTAGGATCGGCTGTCTTGCCTCCGGCATTGGAGTTGAAGATCGCTTCGATTAGTTTGCCGTTCTGCATCAATACTTCTCCAGCCGTGTCTTCAACAGCCTTCTTAATGTTGGGATGTTCCTTCTCGACACCATAATAGGCTTGGCTTAATGTCGTATCCACCACATTGGCGATTTCGAATTTTGTGCCCTGATACAGCGCGAACGTGCGCGCCGCCACCGCCTGAGCTTTCAGTGCTTCCTGCGGCCAACTGGAGTATACCTCTCCACCGACTACCGAAATTAAATATTGCTCCAGTGGCACTTCATTCACTAATGCAAGCTCCCCATTATGCAAGCTTACTTCCATCTCACCACGATAAGCACGTTCATATCGTTCCGAGATTTTAATATTCGTCGGCTCAGCCGGCTTCACCAACCATTTGACGGTTCCGTTAACACGTAAATGGGTCAAGCTTCCGGTTCCTGTCTCTTCTAACGTATGTATAAGGGCTCCTTGCGCTTGTGCAGGGCGTACAGATACGGATAGATTCTTTCGTTCAATGGAGGCTTTCGTCTGTTCGAGCTGCGCCTCCGATCCTGCTTGTCCGGCCCATACGGAGGTCAATAACTGCCCGTTCGATATCATAGAGACGACAAAGGCGTCCACATCCGCATCGAGCAACATTTTCTGGACCGCTTTTGCTTCATTGGATGAAGCGTACGTTCCCGTCTGCACATAATGTGGGCCAGCGACGGTTGGTTCGTAACCTTTCAGCAAAGAAACAACGCTTCCATCATTTTTCAGCCGGGTTAGGGCTTGGTTCGCTGCTTTGCCTGTCGGGTAGCTCCCTACATATATCGCATAGAAGGTCGTACCCCGGCGCTGCATCTCGCTCATAATTGCATCATCGCTTGCTTGCGCCTTCTTCAGCACCGCTGTAGCGACCGCTTTATCTTTCGTCTCGATCAGTTTTACCTTATAATCATCTGCGCTGAATCGAACCTGCTCGGTACCCGCATCAACAATGCCTATGCTCTCCGCATTGTGACGCGCTGCAATCTGAAGTTTCGAAGTGGAAGACATCGTAATGCGCGCCGTCTCTCCTGGCGATCCCTTGGACAGATTCGCAAATAAAGCTACGCGGATGTCCTCGCTCTTCACGTTCTGCGGAGGAACTGTGTCTTTATCAGCTGCAGCCTCCGCTGCATGCGCTATGAGCTGCGCACCGCTGCCAGGCAGCGGTGCGAGCGAAGCCCCGCTCACAAGCAAAGCCCCCGCCAGCATCCCCACTGCCGTTCTGCGGATAACGTTCCGGTTGTTTTTCATGTTACATTCCCCTTCCTGCACGTCTCTCCGTTGAAACAATTAGAGGTTGTGCAAAAAACCCCCTTTTGATCACGAAGCATCCAAGATGTCATTTGACATCGAATCTTGCACTCACCCTTGAAGAGCATATGCTTCCGAAGTATGTATCCTCCGGAAACATTGCAGGCGCTCATGAGTCTTACCTACATTCCGCTCTTCCTTCGAGGAATGCTTCCGATGTAGTTCTCTTGCTTGTACTTCTCGGTGCTAAAAAGTGACTTTTTTTGGGCACGCACTATTATTTCAGTTATTTATTTTCTGGAATTGGCAATCCTAAATGAGTATATGCCTGTGGCGTCACCATACGTCCGCGCGGCGTGCGTTGAAGAAAGCCGATCTGCAGCAAATATGGCTCATATACGTCTTCAATCGTCTGGCTCTCTTCACCGATTGTCGCTGCAATCGTGTCCAGTCCAACAGGTCCGCCGCGAAAATGTGAAATCATCGCATGCAGCATCTTATGGTCAATCTGATCTAATCCGATCGGATCGACCTGAATGCTCTGCAGCGCTTCCTTCGCTATTTCCGGAGTAATGATGCCGTCTCCGCGAACTTGCGCAAAGTCGCGAACCCGCTTCAGCAGCCGATTGGCAATCCGTGGCGTCCCGCGGGATCGTACAGCGATCTCGTCGGAAGAATCTCCTACGACCTCCACTTCCAAAATATCGGCAGCCCGCGATACGATAAAGCTGAGCTCGTCCTTGTTGTAGTATTCTAGCCGGCTCATGACACCGAATCGGTCGCGCAGCGGTGCGGACAACAGGCCTGCGCGCGTAGTCGCCCCGATCAGCGTGAACTTGGGCAGATCCAGACGGACTGACCGCGCGCTCGGACCTTTGCCGATTATAATATCCAGCGCAAAGTCCTCCATCGCGGGATACAGCACTTCCTCCACCGTGCGGTGAAGACGGTGAATCTCATCGATGAACAGCACGTCGCCTTCCTGCAAGTTCGTCAAGATCGCTGCCAAATCCCCTGGGCGCTCGATCGCAGGACCCGAAGTAGTGCGAATATTGACACCGAGCTCGTTCGCAATGATGTTGGAGAGCGTCGTCTTCCCAAGCCCTGGCGGCCCGTATAAGAGTACATGATCCAACGCTTCCTTCCGCATTTTCGCCGCTTCGATAAACACCTTCAAGTTGTCCTTCACTTGCGATTGCCCGATATACTCAGACAAATACCGCGGACGAAGGCTCAACTCGACGACTTGATCTTCCATCATGTAATTGGCTGATATGATGCGCTCTTCCATCTTAACCGCCTTTCTTAACCTTTAAACAGCGATTGCAGCGCCTTCTTCATTAAAGAGTCGACGCTCTCGTCAGCATGGACTCGATGCTGCAGGTCATGCCATACCCGATCCAGCTCCGCGTCCGTGTATCCGAGCGCCATCAAGGCTTCCCTCGCCTCTCCCCATGCGCTGTTCGCCACGTCATCTCCTGGCACCGCAATATCCATAAACAGCGCGCCGGCGCTCAAATTTATTCCGATGCTGTCGAGCTTGTCCTTCAAATCAAGAATAATACGCTGCGCCGTCTTCTTGCCGATGCCTGGCAGCTTCGTCAAAAAGGCTATATTCTCTTGCTGGATCGCCAACACAACGCTCTCCGGCTTCCCACCGGCCAATATGCCAAGGGCGACTTTCGGACCGACGCCATTCACATCGATCAAGCGGCGGAACAGCTTCTGCTCCTCTCGCGAACCGAAGCCGAATAACAGCATGGCGTCCTCCCGCACATGATGATGCGTATATACGGTAACAGGATCATCGTTCTTAGCAAAAGCATAAGGGTTCGGCGTATACACTCGGTAACCGATGCCTTGTACATCCATTACAATATAATCCGTTTCTAAATGGGCCACCTGCCCGCGCAAAAAGTCGATCATATCCGCGATACTCCGTTCAATTTGTCATTAAGCCCACTGGAATGCGCATGACATATAGCCACAGCAAGCGCATCCGCCACATCATCCGGCTTGGGAACTTCTTTCAGCTTCAAGAATATACGCACCATTTCCTGCACCTGCTTCTTCTCCGCCTTCCCGTATCCGACGACGGCCTGCTTTACCTGCATAGGAGTATATTCTGCAATCGAGATGCCGCGCTTAGCCGCAGCCAATATAGTGACTCCACGGGCCTGTCCCACAGAGAATGCAGTCGTGACATTGCGATTGAAGAACAGCTTCTCTACCGCCATCGCATCTGGTTTATATCTGTCCAGCAGCTCCTCGGCTGCTTCGAACACCTGCAGAAGCCGAGTCTCGGGCGCTGTCGTCGCTTCCGTCTGAATCGAGCCGTACTGTACGGGAACAATCTTGCTCCCTTGTTTATCAACGAACCCAAACCCGACAATAGCAATGCCAGGATCAATTCCTAAAATACGCAAAAAAAATCTCTCCCTCACCGATGTCCATGTAACAGTAAGCGAACATATGTGTTCACCCCATTATAACACAGATCGATAGGAAGAGAATGAATCAATAGATACATGTTTTCACGCTATAGATTCCGTTATTTTCCTGCTGTCATTGGTTTCGCACCCGCTTTCGGCTGGCGAAATGCAGCCTTCAGCATCGGAGGTGTAACTAACGTGGTTAGAATGATGACGATGACAATCGGTGTAAAGTACACCTTGTCAAAGAGCGCGCCTTCCAGACCAGTCGTAGCAATAATGAGCGCCACTTCTCCACGAGATACCATTCCTGCGCCGATACCAATGGCACTCTTGCGATCGAAGCCAGTCATGCGAGCCCCGAAGCCACAGCCGAGCAGCTTGGTCAGTATGGCGATGACAGTAAATATAATAATGAAGACGATGTGATCGCCAATCCCTTCGAAGGTTACATTAATGCCGACGCTGACAAAAAATATCGGAACGAATATGCCATACGCAATCGGCTCCAGGCGATGCTCCACCTCGTGTTTGAATTTCGTCTGCGATATGGCGATGCCAGCGGCAAAGGCACCGATAATTCCCGCTACGCCTAGATAATCGGCAAAATAAGAAAACGAAAAGCATATTATAAGCGCTGCACTAATGACCGCTTCGGTCACTCGCAGCGGAGCTAGCCACTTCATAACGTGCGGCACCAAGTAAATGCCCGCTGCGATGGCGACTGCGAAGAACAACACCTTTTTACCGATAATTAGTCCAATCGATGCTTCACCGCCTGCTCCGAGCAAGCTCAGCATAAAGGCGAGCAAAATGACAACGAGAACATCATCCACCACGGCAGCTCCCAATATGGTCGTGCCTTCCCTCGTGCTTAGCTGTCCCAGATCCTTCAATGTTTGTACGGAAATACTTACGGATGTAGCACACAGCAACAGACCGAGGAACATCGATTGATTGTTATCCAGACCGATCAACAAGCCTCCGCTGTAGCCTCCGATGAACGGCAGAATGACGCCGCCAATCGCTACGGCAAACGCAGCTTTCCAGTTCTTCTTCAACTGATCCAGATCGGTTTCCAGACCGGCGATAAACATAAGCAAAATGACACCGACTTCCGCCATTTCCTTAATTACCTCTCCGTCCATAATCCATCCGAGTACGGCAGGTCCAATGATAATACCGACGAGCAATTTACCAAGTACGGCTGGCTGTCCCAATCGTACGGTAAGATCCCCCGCAATCTTCGTCGACGCCAAAATAATGAGCAGCATGAGAATTAGTTCCATTGGCATTCCCCTTTCGGCTGTAGATATATTATGACCGTAAACCGTTATTTCTCCAGAAACTGTTCAGGGCAATCCATTCCATTTTCACACTCTGATTTAATCCAGCCAACCCCGCCAGGACAAAAAAGAAGGATTCCGGTTACGGCGTCCTTCTTTCATTTCTTTTTTATAAGATTACGTCAATCGACTGGAGTTGGTTTCATCACTTTTTCCGTCTCTTCTACGGCATAATCGCTGAACGTGGACAGTACGCTATGATATTCATCCATGTCCGTAATGCGTATGCCTTGATATAACTGTTTGAGCACTTTAGGCGGAAGAGCGCTCTCCATCGACTCTACATCCAGTTGAAAAAAAGTTCGTATCGCCTTCTGCTTCTGCGGCGGTCCGTCATATAGAGTTAGGTTCCCGTCTTTATCCAATCCAATGTGCGCTTGTTCCTTACAAATTTCCGACATGTCGTCAACTTGCTCCTCTAAAATAACACGGCCGTCACTGTCCATCGAAGTCAGCCAATCCGGATGATTCAGCACGGTTTGAATAATGTCACGCGAGTTCTGTTTGCCTAGCGCTTTATCACTTTTTCCGCAAATGTATTGCTTCCGATGGACGACCTCCCGCTTCTCATCCTTGTTCATCAGCTGATTCAGGACAAGCTGTGTTGACCTATCCAACTGTGTGAATTCATCACCCTGAAGCATTGCAAATGTCTCCAGCGATGGCGTATTATCTTTACCTTCCACCAGATTACGTATGTTATCCGACAATTGAATACCGATAGTCAAAATCGTAAGAAACAATAGAATGGCTGCCAATGACCAGAGCGGACGCTTCCATCGCCGCAGACGCTTTTTCCATTGCTTCACTCGAAAATAGAACCGTGTATAGGTACGAGGTTCCCGAGCCATAACAATCCCCTCTTACTCTTTTTTTCTTAGTTTGGCCAAATGAAGGGGAAGTCTATACTTGCTTGTCTCATTTCATTTATTCGTGCGACGCCGGCAGCCACGTGCCGCGCCGGGCGTTGCGAATAACAGCTGTGACCATAAAGGCTGCCATAAGAAGCAGAGTTGTCACAGCCGCAATTGGCCATGGGAATGGCAGTTCAAAATTCATCAGCATCAGTTGGGCTCCCTGCAGCAGCTTGGAAGGCATCCATCCGCTTGACGCCGGAAGCAGGCCCGCTAGAATACTCGTCAACATAGCGGCAGCAAGCGCTGCAAAGGCTGAACCGCCCGCATTATTAATCAGCGCGCTCATAGCTACGGTTAAGCTGGAGATCCATATGAACCAGCCTAGTGCAAGGCAGGCTGCTGCCGCGCCATTTAATATATCCACATGTCCGATCAGCTGTTCCGTGTAATACCATGAGCATAAATAACCAAGCAGGACTGATGGAATCGTCAAGGAGATGGCTCCTGCCCATTTGGCCATCATATAGCTGACATGGGAGATCGGCTTGGTCAACAGTGCGGCAGCCGCTCCCGACTTCACTTCTCCCGATACACAACCCATCAATGCAAGCACAAGTACAAGTACTCCAACCGTGTTAAATTGACTCAGGGTCTGGCCGAGCACCTCTCCTGCCACAGGTGTCGGGATCTGCAGAATCGTGCCTTCCGGCAAGCTTCCTGCCATCGATAGTATATCGGGCATGAACTTCATCGTGACAGGCTGAGCAATACCTAAGACAGCAAATACTAGCGGCACCCAAATCCATTTATAATTACGCAGCATCTCCGTGCATTCTTTCCGGTAAAGGACGGACCATGCCTTCATCACTTCACCGCCTTCATAAATAACTGTTCTAAAGTTGTCACGCCGGCCTCGAATCGCACAAGCGGTATTCTTCGTTCGCGAATCTGCTTCAACAGAAATTCCCTTGCGGCATCGTGATCGCTCACGACTAGCTCCGCTCGTGCGGAGCGTACATTCGCTTCCTTTACGAGCGGCATATCGGCTAACTCTCGCAGCCAAGCAAGAGCATCCGCCGTATGCTCCACCTCAATCGTAAATAACGGTGATTCCGATTGTTTACGAAGCTCATCCCATTTGCCCTGCATCAATACTTTACCTTGCTTCATAATAATCAGCTCGTCACATAAGTCCTCAGCATCGTGCAGCACATGAGTGGAGAATAGAATCGTCGTTCGCCGCTTCAACGATTCCAGCAATGCCATGACCTCACGCCTGCCGATCGGGTCGAGCGCAGATACCGGTTCGTCAAGCACTAGCAGCTCCGGACGCGCGATCATAGCTTGCGCCAAGCCGAGTCGCTGTTTCATACCTCCGGAATATCCGCCAATGCTGCGCTGCCCCGCATGCTCCAGACCGACAGTCTTCATCCATTCATCCGCCGTTACACGAGCTTGACGCTTGCTGCAGCCTGTTAATTCAGCCATCATTTGCAGCCACTCCCGGCCTGTCATCCAATAATGAAAGCTGGGCGACTGCGGCATAAATCCGATCCAGCGTCTCAGATCCCCGCGATGTTCCCGTCCCGCCCCATCGATCATCGCGACTGTCCCGGAGCTTGGCTTGGTCACTCCTGTCAGCATGTGCAGCGTCGTCGTCTTTCCCGCCCCGTTCGGACCGAGAAGGGCCGTGCAGCTTCCGCTTTGTATCGTAAAGTTAACGGCATCCACCGCCTTATGATTGCCATACTGCTTGCACAATTGTGTAATAACGAACTGGCTCATCTTCTCTCCTTTCTACCTATTAAGAAATAAGCGATGCAACCCGGAATATTTAACACGATAATAATGATAAGCCACAGCCATTTCGGCCCGTTGGTCCATTCTGTCTTGTTCAGCGATACCAGAGCAACTACCATCAAGATGAGCTGCACAACGATAAGCGGCATAATGATATTCCAAGGAATATCCGCCCAAGCCATCTGCATTCGTTATCCCCTCTATTCCATAAAGTAAGTTATTCGCTATCATCCGTATGTCTGTTCTTAGGTATTGTCCTTCTCCATGGCTGAGCTACAAAGAGCACGTACACTAGGGATGGCAGCGGAATACTAAGGAAGCCCCACAAGGCCCATAACCACGGATAATAGCCGTGCTTGCGGGCATGCAGAAAAAGCCACGTCCCCTGCGTCACCAATGTAGCTCCCAACAGGAACAATGCCCACAACGGAATTGAATTCAGATTATTCATGACGCGCACCTCTTCTGCGTCTTTTCATCACATATCCTCGCATGAGCAATCCCCCTAGGATGCCGACAAATAACACAAGCTGCATCATTACATACACGGAGATATCGGTCACTGCCAATGTAAATCCGCCGAGCAGCATAACTGCAGCTGCCAGCCACAGGACACTTAATTCGCGCCATAACGCGCGCTTCTGCCTTTGCTTGTGTTCCGTTAACATTCCGATAAGAAACGTCTGACTTGGCACGGGCTTCTGTTCGCTATACACATCCAGCTTGCTCCATTGTTCCTTGAGAAGAGCGGACCATTCTTCTTCGGTCTCCGGCAATTTCTTATGCTCCATGTTATCTCAGCTCCTTTCGAATGTGCTCAATGCCGTAAAAGACACGGGATTTGGCAGTGCCTTCGCTCCAGTCGAGCATTTCTGCTATTTCCGGATAAGTGTAACCGTAATAATGCTTTAATAAGATTGCGGCGCGCTGCTCTGGCGGAAGCTTGCCTAATGAATCGAGCATATCCGTCCACTCCACGTTATGAGCCTCCATCTGGTATCGGAGAGACCGCGTCGCCTGTTCTTGCCATCGCTTCTCCACCTTCTGTCGCCTCATTAAATCGACATAAATTCGAGTGGCGATCGTAATAAGCCAAGACGAAAACTTGGAAGCGCCGTTATACAAATGCAGCTTTTCCATACTTTTCAGCATCGTGTCCTGTACGATATCATCCGTCAATGTCGGATTCATCGTTAGCTTCAACATATAGCTGCGCACAAATGGGTAATGCTGCTGCAAAAGGAGCGCGAGCGCTGCCGTATCACCCGCTTGAGCACGGTCAATGGTATCCTGTTCGGTCAATCACTCTCACGCTCCTTGTAATTGATGTTCTAATGACTGCAGTCGCAAGTAATACGAACAAGTCGGTTCAATCGTTCAACACAGCGCAAAAAAATATGGAACCCCAGTAACCACACCGGAAGATGTATAAAAAAAAAGGAATGTAAACGAACTGAAAAGACCGATATGAATAGAGGATGCAACCTAGTCAAGAAGTAGTCTATGCCGAATTATGCGAAGAGTAATCGAATGCACAAAATAAAATGCAAAAACCGCCGGTATATAACCGACGGTTCTTCATGTTAGTGGTCGGGACGACACGATTTGAACATGCGACCCCTTGGTCCCAAACCAAGTGCTCTACCAAGCTGAGCTACGTCCCGAACATCTTATGGTGCCGGTGAGAGGACTCGAACCTCCACGGTTTCCCTCACGATTTTGAGTCGCGCGCGTCTGCCATTCCGCCACACCGGCTTATGAAGTTATATATGGCGCGCCCTGAGAGATTCGAACTCCCGGCCTTTTGATTCGTAGTCAAACGCTCTATCCAGCTGAGCTAAGGGCGCATATTCTGGAGCGGACAACGGGATTCGAACCCGCGACCCTCGCCTTGGCAAGGCGATACTCTACCACTGAGCTATGTCCGCATATTTTACATCATTAGCTAAAAATTGTATTGCATCCTAGCGTTACATGTCGTTTTAGCGAGGACATTTACTAATATATCAGACTGAATATTGAATTGCAAATCTTTTTTTCATAAAATTTTGTGGTATTTTTTTCTTGTTCTTTATATTTGAAAATAACCGCATATAGATGGAAAAGCCTGATTTGAAGCTGACTAAACAACTTCTAAAACAGGCTTTTCCGATACTTTTATCTTATTTGTTATCCCATAGTAATTGAAACTTAGGCTCGCGATATCCGACGACTCTATCGTTGTCGTTCTTCGTCTCCGCAGGACTCAATCGCTTCAAACGCTCGATCGTTTCCGCATTCGGATACTGAATTTCTGTTAATATATGAGCGACTATGAGCGGCCACTGGTCCTCCGAACCGTCCATCACTTTGAATGCAATCCCCATTCTCTGTTTGCGCAGCCCGAAGCAGTAAATCCCTTTAGCTCCGCCTTTCGCGACAATGTTGTCATCTTGTAAGAGCGTTGGGCAGATTAACTCTGTACCTGACACGTAGAATGGGTATTTGTTCATCAAAGTCGTCAATCGAATAACGGCGTTGCGCACTGCTTCATCCGCAATCAGATCCGGACAGGCAAGGCGTAAATATAAGAGTGCAATGTTGCGAATAGGTATGGCATACACGGGAAATCCGCAGCCGTCCGTACCCAACTTAATTTGATCCGCAGGCATATCCGACAATTGCGACATCAATTTCAATACGTGCTGCTGTACCGGATGATCCGGCTCCGCATAATTGTGCTCCGGCCAGCCCATCATTTTGCACAAGGCCAGCACGCCCAAATGCTTGCCTGAACAATTGTGATACAAGGAGCGCGGTGGCTCGCCATGCGCGATCCGCTCATCCTTGGCGGCACTGTTCAGCGGATAAGTAGGTTTGCATACGAACTTGTCTTCTGTAATTCCCGTCTTTTTCATAAAAGACTCAAGTGCATCAACATGGAACTTCTGAGCGCGGTGAGAGGCTGTCATCAGTACGATTTCTTCATCGCTTAAGCCGTAATGCTCTGGAACCCCCGCCAATATCGCAGGTAGAGCCTGTACCGGCTTGGAAGAAGAGCGCATAAAGCTCACATAGCCTTCGTCGCCGACATGAAACATCGTTTCCCCGTGCTCATTGACGCCTGCCACATGGCCCGTATACGCGCATTCCAACCAGTCTCCCCGAAACTCTTCTACTAACACTTTTCCTAAGTCAACCACGTTCGTTCCTCCCTCGTCATTCCCAAGGTGTCTTCTTGCTTATGTCCCCTTCAAAAGGTCGTGAACACGCATTTCGATGCGGCCGCTTGCCTCTATGAATGGTACGAGCTAATTATACTCCAGAACGACCATTTGATGACATTCCAATTGAGGAACAACATAGCGGATACCGCGTGAAGTCGCTTCATAGTCGATCTCCGTCATCTGTGGCGCCAAATAGACTCGCTTCACCTGCTGCTGTGGCAGCTGTACCTCTACTTCAATGTTGTGGAGCGGAATAATATCTTCGATAATTTCTACACGCTCGCCACGTTTCACCGGGGAAGCATACAGGAGATGATGGATAAAACGCTTCTCTTGCGCTTGATGCTGCAGCGTCGTTACGCCTTGAGCCGGCAGTGTCGTCTTCAAGGAAATTTGATCTCCCAGCAAGCGGCGCAGAGCATAGACTACCATTTCTCTTAATACAAGGCTTCCCTTTGTCGCATAATCTTCAAATACATTCCAAGCTATATAAATTCCGTGTTTCGTCTCCACCATTCCCGGACCGCCATATTGTTCGGAAGTCGGTGTATGCTGGTGAGAGCAAAAACGGAAAGCTTGTCTGTTAAAGTACGGATCTTCACGGCGTCCAAGCTCCGTGCCGTCTGTCAGCTCAATACGGCGGCCTTCGCCGTACATAATGTAAGCAGCCTCGCCGAGGTTCGGCAATTCGAACGCCGGACGGAAATAATCCGGACGGAACGGATTGACGCCTGTGTCTTTAAAGCCTAACGGCAGCAGGTTGTTCGTCATCTCCTCGTTCAAGCCAGAGCGTCCTGTTGCGAGCACTTTGCCGCCCGCAGCAATAAACGCTTCCACCTTCTCGCGCACCTGCTCTGCCATGACGATCGCATCCGGCAAAATGAGCACGCGGTAAGGGCTCCAATCGGATTTCAAATCAACCACATCGAACAGGATTTTGCCTTCCAGCAGCATACGCCCGGCACCCATATCGATTTTTCCGGAATACATCGCACCACTATCCTGCTGTACACCTGCCGCTTCAACCGTAAGCAGCGCAACGTCTGCAAGATTGACCGTGTCTACGCACCATGCTTCTTTTTGCTCCACTTCCGCGTAGGCTTTGCCGATCAGCTCATATGTCGCCTTATCCATCTCACCTTCCGGATGAAGCTGGTCGCCAATCGAACAGCGAGCGCCATGTGCCAGGTTCAACGATGTTTCGTACCGCAGCGCATTCGGATGCTTGTAACCGCCGAACTCGCCCCAGAACGTATGGAATTTACCGGTCATCCCGAGGAAATCCATTCCGATAGGCTGCGCATAACGTGCCGATAACGGGAAGTGATCGTATCCCCAGCCCCCGGTCGGAAGTGATTCCAATTCAAGGTGTGTATTCATATTCATTAAATCGCGGCGTCCCTGATGAATGTGCCCTGCATTATGGAATACAGGCAGACCAGGTTTGATTTCGTCGATGGCATCGCGCACACGCTTCGTATAGTTGGCATAAATACGGCGCCCATTTTCGATAACGTGTTCCTTGTTGCGCGGATTCAAGCCATCTTCCTGCATTTGCTTCAGACAGGTTGGGCAATAGCACGTCCGTTCACCGACAATATCTAAGAAAATGCCGTCAGCATCATATTTGCGCACAACCTCTTGAATTTGTGTAATGACGATATCGAGATACGGCGTATTCAAGCAAAATTGATGATAGCCCGGCTTCATGAAGGAGTCGACCCAATTCGTGCGATCTTCCTCGCTGCGAATCAGCCATTGGGAGTATTGCCATGCCAATCTTTCATCCAAGCCCACGGATAAGTAGACCGGTACATTGACGCCGATTTCATGTGCAGCTTCAATTTGCGCCCCAAGCAGGTCATAGTTGAGCTCCGGGTGCATTTCGTTCGTTTCAGATGGGAAATAAGCCCACCCGTGATGGCATTTTGCAAAGATGGTAATCGAGTCGACATGACCAACACGGAGCATCTCCTGAAAATTACTTTTAGAAAATTTTCTCCCGATATGGGGAACATGTTCCGAAGTGTGAAAATCGAGATGTACTTGTCTAAAACGCATGATATTCCTCCTACGCATGACATTTTTATGGAATCATTGTATCATTTACGTAACGTTTCGTATTTAAGATAGCTTCCTTTCGTTTATACAATATTCCGATCATCGAGGAGGAAAAATGATGAAATCACTTACGGACACACTTCCTCATATCCGGGCCGCTCATATGTACAATTATCGGGGAGCTCCAGAAGAACAGCGACGTAGAGGTTACAGCTATGCGTTTCATCTGTTCACGGAAGGGCATGGACATATGCTGGTGAACGATCAGCGCTATGCCGTCTCCAGCGGTACTTTAATCTTCGTCCGTCCTGGAGAGTGGCATTTCTTCGAGCATACTCCGAGCGAAACGATGGATGCATGCAATATATACTGTGATTTATGGAGTGTGCCGAAACCGAAGCAACCAACCTTTGCCTATGAATGGGATGATTTTAATCCCCTGTGGCTGACGGCGACCGAGCCCTGTCCTGAATTGGAATCAATACCGACGTGCATGTCGCTGCGCCCATATCCGCATCTCATTGAGCTCATCAAGCATTGCCTCGCGGTCTATAATCGTAACGGCAAATATACATCCCAAGCCGTCTCCGCCTGCTTCTATGCTTGGCTGCTGCAGTGGAGCGATGTTACTTCAGCGGATTATCCAATAGATTACCGCATCGCAAAGGTGCTGCAGCAGATGGACGAGCATCCAGAGCGCCGCTATACGCATGACCGCTGGTGCGAGCAGTGCGGACTGGAGAAGTCTCAGTTCTACCGCTTGTTCAAGCAAGAGACCGGAATGTCGCCCAAGGCGTACGTTCTGCGCTCGCGCATGAAGAAAGCCGCTGTCCTCTTGATGGAAAGCCGTCAATCCATTACGGAAATTGCCCTCTTGCTCGGGTACGACTCCATTCATTATTTTTCGAATCAATTCGCTTCCGTGTACGGTGTGAGTCCGTCGGCCTATCGTATGGGGAAAGGGCACAACGATGTGGAACGCTGGTGAAGTTCGCGGATTGAATTGCTGCCAACAATAAATAAAGAACCGGAAGGGTATGCCTCCGGTTCTTATTATTTTCATAATAACAACGGACAGAATGGAGAAACATAGATTGAGATTGCACGATTCTTTCAATATTGGAAGTAAAAACGGAGGATAACACAAAAAAATCTGCGTTAAAAACGCAGACCTGATTTGTATGTTCTGGTGAGCCATGAAGGACTCGAACCTTCGACACCCTGATTAAAAGTCAGGTGCTCTACCAACTGAGCTAATGGCTCTCATAATTGAGAAATATGGTGACCCGTAGGGGATTCGAACCCCTGTTACCTCCGTGAAAGGGAGGTGTCTTAACCCCTTGACCAACGGGCCGAAGGCAATTTCCTATAAAAAATGAATGGCGGAGCTGACGGGATTCGAACCCGCGATCTCCTGCGTGACAGGCAGGCATGTTAGGCCTCTACACCACAGCTCCATTTGGTTGCGGGGGCAGGATTTGAACCTACGACCTTCGGGTTATGAGCCCGACGAGCTACCGGACTGCTCCACCCCGCGCTATTGATAATAAAATATAGTTGACACTAATGAGTTCTAACCACTGACCTCACCCTGTCAGGATGGTGTTCTCCCAACTATGCCAGTGTCATTTGGTTGCGGGGGCAGGATTTGAACCTACGACCTTCGGGTTATGAGCCCGACGAGCTACCGGACTGCTCCACCCCGCGCTATTGATAATAAAATATAGTTGACACTAATGAGTTCTAACCACTGACCTCACCCTGTCAGGATGGTGTTCTCCCAACTATGCCAGTGTCATTTGGTTGCGGG
This sequence comes from Paenibacillus sp. MER TA 81-3, assembly GCF_023713585.1. Taxonomy (NCBI): domain Bacteria; kingdom Bacillati; phylum Bacillota; class Bacilli; order Caryophanales; family Paenibacillaceae; genus Paenibacillus; species Paenibacillus sp. MER TA 81-3. Next base: position 738 of record NZ_JAMAWB010000008.1, on the reverse strand, counting down.
GGCAGGATTTGAACCTACGACCTTCGGGTTATGAGCCCGACGAGCTACCGGACTGCTCCACCCCGCGCTATTGATGATAAATATGGTGGACACTAACGGGTTCGAACCGCTGACCCCCACCCTGTCAAGATGGTGCTCTCCCAGCTGAGCTAAGTGTCCATATGTATGCTCTATGGTGACCCGTAGGGGATTCGAACCCCTGTTACCTCCGTGAAAGGGAGGTGTCTTAACCCCTTGACCAACGGGCCTCAGTAAAGTCCTAACTGGCGGAGAGAGAGGGATTCGAACCCTCGAGACGCTTGTGACGCCTACACGATTTCCAATCGTGCTCCTTCGACCAGCTCGGACATCTCTCCAGATGGCTCCCCGAACAGGACTCGAACCTGTGACAACTCGGTTAACAGCCGAGTGCTCTACCAACTGAGCTATCAGGGAATATTATAGACTCTCACAGGACTCGCTTGAAGAGTCTAATTGTCTGCTTGGCAACGTCCTACTCTCCCGGGACCCTGCGGTCCAAGTACCATCGGCGCTGGAGGGCTTAACGGTCGTGTTCGGGATGGGTACGCGTGGAACCCCTCCGCTATCGCCACCAAACAGGTATTCAAGGGTTTGCACCTTGAAAACTGAACGCGAAAGTTTCAACTGCTTCGAATCATATTGCTTAGGATAAGCCCTCGACCGATTAGTATTCGTCAGCTCCACACATTGCTGTGCTTCCACCCCGAACCTATCTAC